>NZ_JAYLVT010000026.1:0-97166 GCF_035818815.1 Cupriavidus sp. SS-3 | reverse complement strand
GCTCAAGGCCGCCGGCACCATCGTCTGGAACGGCCCGGTGGGCGTGTTCGAGTTCGACCAGTTCGGCAACGGCACCAAGGTGCTGGCGCAGGCCATCGCCGAGTCGAAGGCGTTCTCGATCGCCGGCGGCGGCGACACGCTGGCCGCCATCGCCAAGTACGGCATTGCCGACCGCGTGGGCTATATCTCCACCGGCGGCGGCGCGTTCCTGGAATTCCTGGAAGGCAAGACGCTGCCCGCCTTCGAAGTGCTGGAGCAGCGCGCCGCAGGCTGACGCATCCGCCCCGCGCCTGGCGGAGCCGTGGGCCCGCCGGTCGCGCCAACCGGCCGTCGGGCCATCGAGCGCTGAAACCAGGAAACCCCGCATGACCCGTTCCACCAAGATCGTCGCCACCATCGGCCCCGCCTCCAGCTCGCTGGAAATCCTGACGCGCATGATCGCGGCGGGGGTCGACGTGGTGCGGCTGAACTTTTCGCACGGCACCGCCCAGGACCATCTCGACCGTGCCCGGCTGGTGCGCGAGGCGGCGCAGGCATGCGGGCGCGAGGTCGCCATCATGGCCGACCTGCAGGGTCCCAAGATCCGCGTGGGCAAGTTCGAGCACGGCAAGGTCCTGCTCAAGCCGGGCGAGCCCTTTATCCTCGATTCCAACTGCAAGCTCGGCAACGAAGAGCGCGCCGGCCTGGACTACCAGGACCTGCCGCGCGACGTGGGCCCGGGCGACCTGCTGCTGCTTAACGACGGCCTGATCGTGCTGGTGGTCGACCGCGTGCTGGGCAACGAGATCTTCACCACCGTGCGCGTCGGCGGCGAGCTGTCCAACAACAAGGGCATCAACCGCCAGGGCGGCGGACTGTCGGCGCCGGCGCTGACCGCCAAGGACATGGAGGACATCAAGACCGCCATGGCGCTGGGCGCGGACTACCTCGCGGTGAGCTTTCCCAAGAACGCCACCGACATGGAAATGGCGCGCCAGCTGGCCGCCGTGGCCGGCCAGCCGCACGGCCACCGGGCCCGCATGATCGCCAAGATCGAGCGCGCCGAGGCCATTCATCCGGGCGTGCTGGAAGAAATCCTGCAGGCCTCCGACGGCATCATGGTGGCGCGCGGCGACCTGGCCGTGGAAGTCGGCAACGCCGCCGTGCCGGCGCTGCAGAAGCGCATGATCAGGCTGGCGCGCGAGGCCAACAAGCTCACCATCACCGCGACGCAGATGATGGAAAGCATGATCGTCAACCCGGTGCCGACGCGCGCCGAGGTCTCGGACGTGGCCAATGCCGTGCTGGACGGCACCGACGCGGTGATGCTGTCGGCTGAAACCGCCGCCGGCCGCTATCCGGTCGAGACCGTCGAGGCCATGGCCGCGGTCTGCATCGAGGCCGAGAAGTCCGAAGTGGTGCAGCTCGACACCGATTTCCTGAACCAGACCTTTTCGCGCATCGACCAGTCGGTGGCGATGGGGGCGCTGTTCACCGCCTATCATTTGCAGGTGAAGGCGATCGCGGCGCTGACCGATTCCGGCGCGACCGCGCTGTGGATGAGCCGGCACCGCATCCATGTACCGATTTACGCGATGACGCCCAACCTGGCGTCGCAGCGCAAGATGCAGCTGTACCGCAACGTGGTGCCGCTGCCGCTGCAGTCGAGCACCGACCGCGATACCGCGCTGGAGCAGGCCGAGGAGCTGCTGCTGGCGCAGGGCGTGGTGCAGCGGGGCGATTTCATCGTGCTGACCATCGGCGAGCCGATGGGGCAGCCGGGCGGTACCAACACCCTGAAGATCGTCAGGGTGGGGCATTGAGCGCCGACAGAAGAATACCGAGACATCCCATTTTCATTTAGGAGTTAGACATGCCACTCGTTTCGATGCGCCAGCTGCTGGACCACGCAGCCGAGAACAGCTACGGCCTGCCGGCCTTCAACGTGAACAACCTCGAGCAAGTGCAGGCCATCATGCAGGCGGCCGACGAGGTCAACGCTCCGGTGATCATGCAAGCCTCGGCCGGCGCCCGCAAATATGCCGGCGAGCACTTCCTGCGCCACCTGATCGAAGCCGCGGTCGAAGCCTATCCCCATATCCCGGTGGTGATGCACCAGGACCACGGCCAGTCGCCGGCGATCTGCCAGGCCGCGATCGACCTGGGCTTCTCGTCGGTGATGATGGACGGCTCGCTGCGCGAAGACGGCAAGACCCCGGCCGACTACGAATACAACGTCGACGTGACCCGCAAGGTGGTGCAGCTGTCGCACGCCATCGGCGTGACCGTCGAGGGCGAGCTGGGCTGCCTGGGCTCGCTCGAAACCGGTGAAGCCGGAGAAGAAGATGGCATCGGCGCCGAAGGCAAGCTGGACCACTCGATGCTGCTGACCGACCCCGAGCAGGCCGCCGACTTCGTCAAGGCCACCCAGCTCGACGCGCTGGCCATTGCCATCGGCACCTCGCACGGCGCCTACAAGTTCACCCGCAAGCCCACCGGCGATATCCTGGCGATCAACCGCATCAAGGAAATCCACGCCCGCATCCCCAACACCCACCTGGTGATGCACGGCTCGTCGTCGGTGCCGCAGGAACTGCTGGAAGAGATCCGCAAGTTCGGCGGCGACATGAAGGAAACCTACGGCGTGCCGGTCGAGGAAATCCAGGAAGCGATCAAGTACGGCGTGCGCAAGATCAATATCGACACCGACATCCGCCTGGCCATGACCGGCGCGATCCGCCGCTTCTTCGTCGAGAACCCGAGCAAGTTCGATCCGCGCGAATACCTGAAGCCGGCCCGCGAAGCCGCCAAGCAGGTGTGCAAGGCGCGCTACCTGGCGTTCGGCTGCGAAGGCCAGGCCGGCAAGATCAAGCCGGTGGCGCTGAGCGAGATCGCGCAGCAGTACAAGTCGGGCAAGCTGGCGCAGGTCGTGCAGTAAGTTTCAATCGTCGTTCCCGCGCAGGCGGGAGCCCAGCGTCTTTAACGCGGCGCTGACCAAAGGCAAAAGTCACTGGGTCCCCGCTTCCGCGGGGACGACGCATTTTTAAGCGTCAGTGTTTTTTGCAGACGCTGTGCTTTACCTCCGTTCGATCGGAACCATCATGACCAACGCTCTCTACCAGTCCTCCATCAACTCGCTGCCGCTGCTGGGCCACGGCAAGGTGCGCGACAACTACGCCGTCGGCAACGACAAGCTGCTGATCGTCACCACCGACCGCCTGTCGGCGTTCGACGTCATCATGGGCGAGCCGATCCCCGACAAGG
This sequence comes from Cupriavidus sp. SS-3, assembly GCF_035818815.1. NCBI lineage: Bacteria > Pseudomonadati > Pseudomonadota > Betaproteobacteria > Burkholderiales > Burkholderiaceae > Cupriavidus > Cupriavidus sp. SS-3. The sequence continues at coordinate 93,923 of NZ_JAYLVT010000026.1, read as the reverse complement.
GCCGCGTGCTGAACCAGATGGCGAACTTCTGGTTCCGCAAGCTCGCGCACATCGTGCCGAACCACGAGACCGGCATCGCACCCGAGACCGTGGTGGCCGCGGATGAAGTGGAGCAGGTCAAGGGCCGCGCGGTGGTGGTCAAGCGCCTGAAGCCGATCCTGGTCGAGGCCGTGGTGCGTGGCTACCTCGCCGGCAGCGGCTGGAAGGACTACCAGGCCACCGGCAAGGTGTGCGGCATCGAGCTGCCGCCGGGCCTGCAGAACGCGCAGAAGCTGCCCGAGCCGATCTTCACCCCGGCCGCCAAGGCCGAGATGGGCGAGCACGACGAGAACATCTCGTTCGCCGAGGTCGAGGGCCGCATCGGCATCGCGCTGGCGCGCCAGATGCGCGAGATCTCGATCCGCCTGTACAAGGAAGCGGCCGAGTTCGCCGCCACGCGCGGCATCATCATCGCCGATACCAAGTTCGAGTTCGGCCTGGACGACAACGGCGTGCTGACGCTGATGGACGAAGTGCTGACCGCCGACTCGTCGCGCTTCTGGCCGGCAGATTCGTACCAGGTGGGCACCAACCCGCCGTCGTTCGACAAGCAGTTCGTGCGCGACTGGCTGGAGGCGGTGCGCATCGACGGCAAGCCGTGGCCCAAGACCGCGCCGGCGCCGCAGCTGCCGGACGACGTGATCGAGAAGACCGCGGCGAAGTACCGCGAGGCGCTGACGCGCCTGACGGGTGAAGAGTTGAAGTAAGTTTCCCCCGGCTTCCCGCAAGCCGACGGTGTTTCCCTCTCCCCTCATGGGGAGAGGGTAGGGTGAGGGGTGGTTTGGCAAGGCACCACGCGTCGAGAGCCGCCCGGCCCTCACCCCCGCCCCTCTCCCGCCAGCGGGAGAGGGGAGCAAACAAGCAAGGATCAAACGTGAGCAAGCAAGATAAGCCATTGGTCGGCGTCGTCATGGGCAGCAGCTCGGACTGGGACGTGATGCAGCACGCCGTGGCGATGCTGAAGGATTTCGGCGTGCCGTTCGAAGCCCAGGTGGTGTCCGCGCACCGCATGGCCGACGACATGTTCCGCTATGCCGAGAGCGCGCGCAGCCGCGGCCTGCGCGCCATCATCGCCGGTGCCGGCGGGGCCGCGCACCTGCCCGGCATGATCGCCGCCAAGACCATCGTGCCGGTGTTCGGCGTACCGGTGCCGTCGAAGTACCTGCGCGGCGAGGACTCGCTGCTGTCGATCGTGCAGATGCCCAAGGGCGTGCCGGTGGCCACCTTCGCCATCGGCGAGGCGGGTGCGGCCAACGCCGCGCTGCACGCCATCGCCACGCTGGCCACTACCGACGACGCGCTGGCTGCTGCGCTGGAAGCCTTCCGCGCCAAGCAGACCGAAGCCGCGCGCGCCATGACCTTGCCGCTGTAATGCTGCCGCTGTAACTCTCCGGACCGACACGGAACCGAGCAATGCCTACCGATATCCATCCCCACCTCTCCGAAGCCCACACGCCGGAATCGCGCGCCGAGTTCGGCGTCGACCGTCCCGACGCGCCCATCCTGCCCGGCGCGTGGCTGGGCATGCTCGGCGGCGGCCAGCTCGGCCGCATGTTCACGCATGCGGCGCAGGCGATGGGCTATCGCGTATGCGTGCTCGATCCCGACCAGGACAGCCCGGCCGGCGTGGTCGCCGACAAGCATATCTGCGCGCAGTACACCGACGAGGCCGCGCTGGCCGAGATGGGCAAGCTGTGCCAGGCGGTCAGCACCGAGTTCGAGAACGTGCCGTCGCTGTCGCTGGACCGGCTCGAGCAGCTGGGCGCGTTTGTCGCGCCGCGCGGCTACTGCGTGTCGATCGCGCAGAACCGCATCGGCGAGAAGAAGTTCTTTGCCGCGTGCGCCGAGCGCACCGGCGTGCCGACGGCGCCGCACTGGGTGATCCAGCACGACGCCGACGTCGACCAGCTGCCCGACCACGTGCTGCCCGGCATCCTCAAGACCGCGCGCATGGGCTATGACGGCAAGGGCCAGGCGCGCGTGAAGACGCGCGACGACGTGCGCGCCGCGTGGAAGGCGATGCAGCATGTGCCGTGCGTGCTGGAGCAGATGCTGCCGCTGGCGTACGAGGTGTCGGTGCTGGCCGCGCGCGGCGCGGACGGCGCCACCGCCACCTGGCCGCTGGCCGAGAACGTGCACCGCGACGGCATCCTGTTCTCGACCGAGATGCCGTCGACCAGCGTCTCGCCCGAGATCGCCGAGCGCGCCCGCGCCGCCGCCGCCGCGATTGCCACGGAAATGGGCTATGTCGGCGTGCTGTGCATCGAGTTCTTCGTGCTGACCGATGGTTCGCTGGTCGCCAATGAAATGGCGCCGCGCCCCCACAATTCCGGCCATATCACCATGGATGCCTGCGAGACCAGCCAGTTCGAGCAGCAGGTGCGCGCCATGGCGCGGCTGCCGCTGGGCAGCACGCGCCAGCATTCGGCCGGCAAGATGCTGAACCTGCTGGGCGACGTGTGGTTCGAGTTCGGGCTGGAACGCACCCCGGCCTGGGACGAGGTGGTGGCGCAACCCGGCGCCAAGCTGCACCTGTACGGCAAGAGCGATGCGCGCCCGTCGCGCAAGATGGGGCACGTCAACTGCATCGGCGAGCATGCCGAGGCCGCCGACGCCGCTTTCCAGGCGGCCGCGCAGGCGCTGCACATCCCGCTCTGAATTTCCGCCGACCGCCACGCCACCCTTTGAAGGAACACGATGTCGCCGCGCACGCCCACGGCCGCCGAACTGGATGAAGCCGTCCGCCTGCTCGAGGCCGGGCAACTGGTCGCCTTCCCGACCGAGACCGTCTACGGCCTTGGCGCCGACGCAGAAAACCCCGCGGCGGTCGGCCGCATCTTCGCGCTCAAGGGCCGGCCGTCGAACCATCCGGTGATCGTGCACGTGGTCGACGGTGCCGACATCGGCTACTGGACCGACCACGTGCCCGCGGCCGCGCAGCAGCTGATCGACGCCTTCTGGCCCGGCCCGCTGACGCTGATCCTGAAGCGCGCCGCGCATATCGATGCCGCCGTCGCCGGCGGGCAGGACAGCATCGGCCTGCGCTGCCCGTCGCATCCGGTGGCGCAGGCGCTGCTGTCGCGCTTCAAGCGCGGCCGCGGCGGCATTGCCGCGCCTTCCGCGAACAAGTTCGGCCAGGTCAGCCCGACCACCGCGCAGCATGTGCGCGAGGAATTCGGCGACGCGGTCTATGTGCTGGAGGGCGATGGCGTCGAGGTCGGGATCGAATCGACCATCGTCGACCTGTCGCGGCTGGACCAGGGCATCGGCCCGGTGCTTCTGCGCCCGGGCGCGGTCACGGTGGGGATGCTCGCGCAGGTGCTGGGCGAAGCCCCGCTGCCGCCGGACGCCGCCGCGCCGCGTGCGTCGGGAACGCTGAAGGCCCACTACGCGCCGCACACGCCGCTGCTGCTGGCCGATGCGCAGGCCGCCGCCGCGCGCCTGGAAGCGCTGCCGGCGGATGCCCGCGTGGCATGGGTCGGGCGCGCGCCGCTGGCGGACCAGCGCTGCACCTGGGTGCAGGCGCCTGCCGATGCCGCCGCCTATGCGCAGGAGCTGTACCGGCTGCTGCGCAAGCTCGACCGGCAGGGGTATACGCAGCTGGTGTTCGAGGTGTTGCCCGAGGGGCAGGACTGGGCCGGAGTGCGCGACCGGCTGGAGCGGGCGGCGGCGGCGTTTGGGGGGTAGGGCGGACAGGGGTTTGCCGCTGGCCTGACCTGGTCGATCCGCCGGCCCTCACCCCCCCAGCAACCGCAACGCCGTATAAACCGCCATCCCCACCACGATCATTCCCACCATCTTCCTGGTCAGCAGGTAGAACACCGTCGCGGCCACGCCCGCCATCAGCTTGTAGTTGGAGAACGCCACGGTGAAATGCCCCTGCCAGGTCATCAGGTCCGGCAGGATGATGGCGGCCAGCGCCGCCGCCGGCGCATAGCGCAGCGCGCGCTGGATGCGGTCCGGCACGGTGATGTGTTCGCCCGCCATCAGAAACAGCGCGCGCGTGATCACGGTGACGACCGCCATGCCGACCAGCGCGATCCAGACTTCGGTATGGCTCATGCGCGGTCTCCCGGTACGTCCGCCGGCTCGGGCGCTGGCTTGGAAGCGGGCTTGGCCAGCGGTGCCTGCCTGCGCCGCTGGATGCCGCGCAGCGCGGCGCGCGCGGCCAGTTCGTCGCTGGCCATGCCGGCGGCAATCGCGCCCACCACGGCCACCACCAGCCCCAGCCGGTACGGCAGGTCGAAGCACAGCAGCGCCAGCACCGCGGAAATCACCACCGCCATCAGCGTCGAGCGCGAATTGATGGTGGCGATCATCACCGGGATCAGCGCCATGGTGCCGGCCAGGCCCAGGCCCCAGCTGTCAGGGAACAGGCTGGCCAGCACGATGCCGATGATCGACGACACCTGCCACATGCAGAAATTGGTCAGTGCCATGCCCCAGAAGTAGCCTTCCTTGCCGGGCTCGTAGCCCGGTGTGCTGTACTTCTGCAGGAAGTAGACGAAGTGCAGGTCGCCGTTGAAGAAGCCCAGCACCGTGCGCCGCGCCAGCGTCAGGTAGCTGAAATGCGGCTGCATGCCGGCGCTGAAGATGACGAAGCGCAGGTTGACCATGGCCGCGGTCAGCCAGATGGTCCATAGCGGCAGCCCTGCTGCGAACAGCGGTAGCACCGCCAGCTGCGCCGAGCCGGCGTAGACCAGCAGCGACATGCCGATGGCCTCGGGCACGGTCAGCACGGATTTGCTCATGGCCACGCCCGTGACCAGGCCCCAGGAAAATACCGCGGGCAGCGACGGGGCAAAGCGGCGCGCGCCGTCGATAAAGCCGGCGCGTTCGGCGGGTGCGAAGCGATGCCAGAGGCGCAACCACACCGGGGGTTGTGGGGAAGTCATGTCAGAGGAAGCGGGGGCGATGCGGCCCGGGGCCGCAGGCCGGCCCGGAAGGCTGCCGCCGCAGGACGCGCCGGCACCCAGGCATTATAGGGTGGGATGGCGGGCTGGTAAGCGAGCGCTTAACAAAATGCCGCCGCGGCGTTGGGGGCAGGCCACGGCCCCGCGCCCCAGCGCGCCCGGCGGGGCGTCAATGCGCCCCGCGGTACACCCACTGCAGCAGCGCGTCGTGCGCCTCCTGCGCCTGCGCGGCGTTGGCATGGTTGATCATGCTCACCACCACGTAGCGGCCGCCCTCGGCGGCATCGACGTAGCCGGCCAGCGCGCGCACATCGGCCAGCGTGCCGGTCTTCAGGTAGCCGCTGCCGGCCGCGCTGGCGCGGGTCAGGCGGTTGCGCAGCGTGCCGTCGACGCCCAGCACCGGCAGCGAGTCGATCAGCACCGGGCCGACCGGGCTGGCCGCGGCCTGCTGCAGCAGCCGCGCCATGTCATAGGCGCTGATGCGTTCCGCGCGCGACAGGCCCGAGCCGTTGTCGAGCACCAGGCCCGGCAGCTCCAGCCCCTGCCGCGCCAGCCAGCGCTGCACCACGCGGATCGAGCGGCCGGTGCTGGCGGGCCCGCCGCGGTCCATCTCGGCGCCGAGGGTCAGGAACAGCTGCCGCGCCATCACGTTGTTCGAGAACTTGTTGATGTCGCGCACGATATCCGCCAGCGGCAGGCCGTAATGGCGCGCCAGCAGCACCGCGCCGCGCGGGACCTTGCCGCTGCGCAGCGCGGGCAGGCGGGCAAAGCGCCCGCCGGCGCGCTGCCACTCGGCGACAAAGCCGCCCCAGGTGAATTCCACATGCGACAGTGTGGCGATATTGAGCACGTGCTCGCCGCAGTCGCTGGAATAGTCGCCCGAGAACGAGGCCAGCACGGTGCCGTCGGCCTGCGGCAGCACGGTCGGGCTGGCGCTGCTCTGCCAGTCGCCGCAGCGGCCGTTGGTCAGCGTGAGGCGGTTGTCCAGTTTCAGCTGCGCCAGCTCCGGCGTGACGCTGACCGCCACGGTCTGCGAGGCCGGGTCCGGCGTCAGCGTGAACGACAGCGTCTTGAAGGCGTACAGCAGCGCATCGGGGCCGACGTTGTAGGCGCGCTGCACCTCGCCGTCGATGGTGCCGTTGCTGTCGAGGCCATCGGCGAAGTAGCTGCGGTCCAGCACCAGGTCGCCGTTGATGGTGTTGGCGCCGGCGGCGCGCGCCCGCGCCACCAGCTTGGCCATTTCCTCGGGCACCAGCTTGGGATCGCCGTGGCCGCGCAGGTAGACGTTGCCGTTGACGGTGCCGTCGTAGCCGGGCTGCGCGTCGGCGTAGAGCGAGGTCTGCCAGCGATAGTCGGACCCGAGCAGCTGCAGGCCGGCGAAGGTGGTGACCAGCTTCATGGTCGACGCCGGGTTCATCGGCAGCTGCGCGTTCCAGCTGGCGCGCGCGGTGCTGTCGCCCAGCCGCACCACATAGAAGCTGGCCGCCGCGGCCGGCACCCCGGCGCGGCGCAGCGCCGCGGCCACCGGCGCGGGCACGCCGGCGCTGGCCAGCGCCGGATCGGTGGCGGCTCTGGTGGCGGCTCTGGTGGCGGCTTTGGCAGCGGCTTTGCCGGCTTTCGGTGCTTTGGCGGGCTTGGTCGCCTTGGCCGCCTTGGCGGGCGGCTTGGCGTAGGCCGGGGTCAGTGCCGGACCGCCGGCCAGCAGCACGGCGGCAAGGATGGACGAGAGCAATAGCGACAGGCGGCGCGGCAGCGCGCCGGGTCGCGCTGCGGTGGGCGCGGCGAGGGTTCTTGGCATGGCGGCCATGTTAACGCATGGCCGCCCGCAAGCGGATGACAGCTCCGCGGGTCCGGCGGTTCAGCCGGCGCGCGGCGGTGCCAGCCGTGCCAGCAGCGCTTTCAGCGTGGCCTGCTCGGCCTCGCTGAGCGCCGAGCTGACGTGGGCGTCGTGCGCCTGGACTGCCTGCGTGGCGGCTTCGAGCGTGCGGCGGCCGGCCGGGGTCAGCACCAGGCTGTAGGCGCGCCGGTCGCCCGCGGCGGGGCGGCGCGCCACCAGCTTCATGGCCTCGAGCGCATCCACCAGCAGCACCGCGCCCGAGCGCGCGATGCCGAGGATCTGCGCCAGCTCGGTCAGCTTCAGGTGCGGGTTGCGCGAGATGATCACCAGCGCCGAGAAGCGCGGCGGGGTGATCTGCCATTGCGCCAGCGACTGCACGAAGTCTTCGTAGATGCGGATCTGCGCGCGGCGGATGGCATAGCCGACGAGGTTGTCGAGCACGCCGTAGTCGATGTTCGGCACATGCGGGTCGAAGCCGCCATCGGCGCCGTCGCCGGCGGCCGGGTCGGGCGCCAGCGCATCGCGCGTCCTGCGCCGCGCGGGCGCTGCGGCGGTGCGGGCCCGCCGCGCGGGGGTGGCGGGCGGGGTGCCGGATGCGTCGGGAATCATTTGAGCAGTTTCCAGTTGCCGTTCTCTATTGTCACCATAACCCGACCACGCTGGTCAAAGCCATAGTGGTCTTGCGCACTGAAGTTCAGCACCCCGTGCGAGACCACGATGTCGCGCTCGGTTTCCAGCGCGTGGCGCAGCGCCTGGCGGAAGGCCGGCGTGCCGGGGCGGGCCTGCTTGAGCGCCACCGGCACGATGCGCTCGAGCACCAGCCCGGCATCGTAGGCATGGGCGCCGAACTGCGTGCGGGTCTCGGCCCCGTACTGCTTTTCATAGCGGGTGACGTAGTCCAGCCCGGGCTTGCGCACCGGATCGCCGGCGGGCAGCTGCTCCGGCACGATCACCGGGCCGGCGGGCAGGATCGCGCCGTTGACCAGGCGCCCGCCGATGCGGATCAGGTCCTTGGTGGCCGCACCGTGGGTCTGGTAGAGGGTGCCGCCGTAGCCGCGCTCGCGCAGCGTGGTGTGCGGCAGCGCCGCGCCGGTGCCGGCGCCGGCGATCAGGATGGCATCGGGCCGGGCGGCGATCAGCTTGAGCGCCTGCGCGGTCACGCTGGTGTCGGCGCGGCCGTAGCGCTCGGTGGCGATCAGGCGGATGCCGTTGGCGGTGGCGGCGGCGGTGAAATCCTTCAGCCAGGTCTCGCCGTAGGCATCGGCAAAGCCGATAAAGCCGATGGTCTTGACGCCCTGGGTCTTGGCGGTGGCGGCCACGGCATTGGCCATCAGCCGCACCGGCTGCGCCAGCCGGAAGGTCCATGCGCCGCGCCCGGGCTTGAGTTCGATCGGCGAGAACGCCAGCTGTACGGTCTGGGCTTCGTCGGCGACCTCGGCAATCGCGATCGACGGCGCCACCGCGGACGAGCCCAGGATGATGTCGACCTTGTCCTCGGCGACGAAGCGGCGCGCCGCCTTGGCGCCCTGGGTCGGATCGGAGGCATCGTCCAGCACGATGTAGCGCACCGGCTCGCCGCCGATCTGCTGCGGCAGGTAGGCCAGCGTATTTTTTTGCGGGATGCCGAGGGAAGCGGACGGGCCGGTGGTCGACAGGCTGACGCCGACGGTGATGTCGGCCAGGGCGGTGGTGGCGGTGAAGGCCAGCAGGGCGGCCAGCGCGAGGCGGGTGAGCTCGGTCGGGGTTCGGGGTGCCATGGTTGTCTCCTCGGTCTGAATCATCTTATGTGTTTTCCATCCCGCTGGTCTGCTTCCCTCTCCCGCTTGCGGAAGAGGGAGTACACCCGCGGTCGAGATCAAGGCATCGCCTTACGCCTTGCCCTGCATCGACTGCCGGTCGAACCCCGCCAGCTGCTTGTACCGCAGCGAAATCGCTTCCAGCTCGGCGCGCGGGATCACCTGGTCGATATCGCTGAACCCCTGCGGCGCGCGCTCCTCGGCCAGCTGCATCACCTGCTCCGGCCCGTTCATGCGGTTGCGCAGCACGATGCCGGCGGTGCGCGGCAGGCGCTCGGCCTCGTATTCGCGCAGCGCGTAGCCGGTGTCGCGGGTGCCGAGCAGGCTGTCGACCAGGTAGCGCGCGTCGAGGATGGCCTGGGCGCTGCCGTTCGAGCCGATCGGATACATCGGGTGCGCGGCGTCGCCCAGCAGCGTGACGCGGTCGAAGGTCCAGCGCGGCAGCGGGTCCTTGTCGACCATCGGGAATTCGTAGATGGCCTCGGCGCCGTCGATCAGCGCGGGGATGTCGATCCAGTCCCACTGCCAGTTGGCAAACCGGGCGCGGAACACGGCTTTGTCGACCTGCTTGTTCCAGTCGCTGCGCGGCGGGGTGTCGGACACGCTGTCGGGCACGCGCAGCTCGGCAATCCAGTTGACCAGCGCGCGGCCCTGGCGGCGCAGCGGTTCGGAGATTGGGTAGGCGACGAACTTCTGGTCCTGGTGCCCGGCCATGAACATCGAGCGGCCGTCCAGGTAGGGCGGCGCCTCGGTGACCGCGCGCCACAGCAGCCGGCGCGAAAAGCGCGGCAGGTCGCCGCCGGGATAGAAATGGCGGCGCACCGCCGAATGGATGCCGTCGGCGCCGACCAGCACGTCGGCGCCGGACTCGACCGCGGCGTTGTCGGCGCGGCGGCGCAGCACGAAGCGCGCCTGGCCGCGCGCGCCGGTATCCAGCACGGACTCGAAACTGTGGCCGGTATGGATCGCGCCGGCCCCAAGGCGCTCGACCACGGTGCGGTGCAGCAGCATCTGGAATTCGCCGCGATGGATCGAGAACTGCGGCCAGTCATAGCCGGCGGCCAGCCCGCGCGGCTCATGCCAGATGCGCTGGCCCAGCTTGTTGTAGTACGACAGGGACGAGGTCTCGACGGCAATCGCGGCCAGCGCATCGCGCAGGCCCAGCTCGGACAGCACGCGCACGGCGTGCGGCAGCAGGTTGATGCCAACGCCCAGCGGGCGCAGCGTTTCGCTGGCTTCCCAGACCTCGGCCTCGATGCCGTGGCGGTGGCACAGCAGCGCCAGTGTCAGTCCGCCGATGCCGCCCCCGGCGATTGCGATTTTCATGGTGTCTCCCCGCGTGCAGGTCGCGCCGGGGCCGCGCACGCGGCGCCGCTCCCGGCGAATCGAATTTGTTATGGAGTATAACGATTCGACCGGTGGCGGCAAGACGGGGAAGACCCCGGCGCGGCGCGCCCGGGGTCGGGAAAAACCCGCGCTCAGCCCAGCGCGGTGCCTTCGGGCTTGGCTTGGGAGGTGGCCTGCGCCTTGAGCGCCGGCACCGGGAACACGATGTCGTACAGCCAGTTGTACACCAGCGCGTAGACCATGTAGAAGCCGGCCACGGCGATGTCCATGATGAGCGCGTCGATCAGGCTGATGTCGAGGTACCACGCCAGCGACGGCAGGAACACCACCAGCAGGCCCAGTTCGAACAGCACCGCGTGCAGCACGCGCACCGGCACCGACTTGCGCAGCTGGCCGGTGAAACGGAGCATGCCCTTGTCGAACAGCACGTTGTAGAGGTAGTTCCAGCCGGTGGCGACCAGCGAGGCGACCGCGCCGATCAGCCCCATCTGGTGCAGTTCATAGCCGAAGGCCCAGCTCGCCAGCGGGGCGAAGATCAGCAGGCCGACCACCTCGAAGCCCACGGCATGGCGGATCCGGTCCCTGGTATTGCGCATGATTTCTCCTTGCGGGCAAATACGATGGTGCCTAGTCTATCTGCTGGGCAGGGATTGCCAAGTTGGATACTATCGTCATAACAGATAGATGAAGGGGTGGGGTTACGTATGAGTCTCTCTCTGGAGCAATTGCAGGCCTTTGTCGCGGCGGCCGACACGGGCTCGTTCTCGGCCGCCGCGCGCCGGCTCGGCAAGGCCCAGTCGGTGGTCAGCGCGGCCGTGTCCAACCTCGAGATCGATGCCGGCAACGCGCTGTTCGACCGTACCGGCCGCTACCCGGTGCTGACCCCCGCAGGCGAACGGCTGCTGGCCGAGGCGCGCGTGATCCTGGAGCGCTGCGAGCATTTCCGCGGCGTGGCCAAGAGCCTGGGCGAGGGCGTGGAGACGCGGCTGGTGCTGGCGGTCGACGAGCTCTATCCGGAAGAGACACTGGGTGCGCTGCTGGTGGAGTTTTCCGGGCGCTTCCCGGCGGTGGAGCTGGAACTGCTGTTCCCGCTGATGGAGGACGTCAGCCGGCTGGTGCTGGAGGGCGGCGCCGACCTCGGCATCATGTGGCGCCAGGAAGTGCTGCCGCCGGAGCTGGGCTTCCATGCGCTCGGCTGGATGCCGATGCAGATCCTGTGCGCGCCCGACCACCCGCTGGCGTCGCAGCGGGTCGACTGGGAAGAGCTCAAGCGCTACCGCCAGCTGATGGTCGCGACCCGCACCGACAGCGAGGAAAAGATGCGCCTGCGCGTGGCCGCCGACGTGTGGTGGGTGGAAAGCCAGTGGGTGATCGTGGAGCTGGTCAAGCGCGGGCTGGGCTGGGCCTTCGTGCCGTGGCACGTGGTCGCCAATTCGCCGGCCGCGGCGCAGCTGGTGTCGCCGCCGCTGGCGTTCCAGCAGCAGGACTGGCCGGTGGCGATGGAGCTGGTGTGGCACAAGCAGCGGCCGCTGGGCAAGGCCGCCACCTGGCTGCGCGAGCGCATCTGCGCGCAGCCGCTGCCGAATGCCCCGCAGCGCGGCGCCTAGCGCTGGCCGACGGTGGCGGGAGCGGCGGCTGGCACGCTGGGACTCGCGCTGCCGCTACTACCTGCGGGCTGCGCGTGCCAGCCGCCGCCCAGCGCCTTGATCAGCACCACCGCCGCGGTGTACTGGCGGCCGGTGATCGACAGCGCGGTGCGCTCGGCGGTGTAGGCGCTGGTCTGCGCCGTCAGCACGTCGAGCAGGCCGGCGGTGCCGGCGCGGTAGCGGTTGTTCACCAGCGCCAGCGCCTCGCGCGCCGAGCGCAGTGCGTCGTTCTGCACCACCGCCTCCTGTTCCAGCAGCCGCTGCGCGGCGAGGTTGTCCTCGACTTCCTGGAACGCCCCCAGCACGGTCTGGCGGTAGTTGGCCACGGTCTGGTCGTAGGCCGCCACCGCCTGCGCCTTGGCCGCGCGGCGCGCGCCGCCGTCGAACAGGGTGCCGGCCAGGCCGCCGCCGATCGACCAGATCCGGTCCGGCAGCGACATCCAGCGCGCCAGCGTGCTGGCGGTCAGCCCGCCGCTGGCCGACAGCGACAGCGTCGGGTAGTAGGCCGCCTGTGCCACGCCGATCTGCGCATTGGCCGACGCCATGCGCCGCTCGGCCGCGCCGATGTCGGGGCGGCGCTCCAGCAGTTGCGACGGCACCGCGGCCGGCACGCGCGGCGGCGCGGCGCGGAACTCGCCGGCGGCCAATGACAGCGCCGCGGGCGGCTTGCCCACCAGCACGGCGATGGCATGCTCCAGCTGCGCGCGCGTGATCTGGATGTCGATCTGCTGCGCCTGCGCGCTCTTGAGCTGGGTCTCGGACTGCAGCACGTCGGAGCGCTGCGCGGTGCCCGCCGCGTACTGGTTCTGCACCAGCTGCAGCGACTTCTGGTAGTCGGCCACGGTGCGGTCCAGCAGCGCCTTCTGCGCATCCGCCACGCGCAGCAGGAAGTAGCTCTGCGCCAGCGTGGCCTGCGTCGACAGCAGCGTCGACGCCAGGTCGGCCTCGCTCGCCTGCGCGCTGGCCTCGCTGCTTTCGACCTGGCGCCGCACGCGGCCCCAGACGTCGAGCTCCCAGGTCGCGCCCAGCGTGGCGCTCTGGCCGTTGAGCGTGTTGCCGGTGGCATTGCGCGCGCGCGAGGCGCCGGCCTGCGCATCGACCAGCGGGAAGAAGCCGGCGCGGGCCGCCTGCAGCGACGCCACCGCCTGGCGGTACTGGGCCTCGGCCGCCTTGATGTTCTGGTTCGAGATCTGCACCTCGGCCATCAGCGCATCGAGCTGCGCATCGCCGAATACGGTCCACCAGTCGGGGCGCGCCAGCGCATCCTGCGGCTCGGCGGGCTTCCAGTCGCCGGTCCAGGCCGGGGTGGCAGTATCGGCCGCGGCTTCCTTGAATTCGGCCGACATCGGCGCGTCGGAGCGCTGGTAGTCGGGGCCGACGGCGCAGCCGGCCAGCAGCAGCGCGCATGCCAGTGGTACCGGCAGGGCCTGGGACAGGAAACGGGTAAGAGCATTCATGTCGAGTCTTCGCAAATCTAGACGGCGGCCGGCTGGTCCGGCGTGCCGGCGCTGCGGCGGCGCTGGCGCCAGGCCTTCACCTTGAGGCGCCAGCGGTCCAGCGTCAGGTAGACCACCGGCGTGGTGTACAGCGTCAGCAGCTGGCTCACCACCAGCCCGCCGACAATGGAAATGCCCAGCGGCGCGCGCAGCTCGGCGCCGTCGCCGCGGCCCAGCGCCAGCGGCACCGCGCCCAGCAGCGCGGCCATGGTGGTCATCAGGATCGGGCGGAAGCGCAGCAGGCAGGCGCGGTAGATGGCGTCGCGCGGCGACAGCCCCTCGCGCCGCTCGGCGTCGATGGCGAAGTCGATCATCATGATCGCGTTCTTCTTGACGATGCCGATCAGCAGGATCACGCCGATCAGCGCGATGATGCTGAAGTCGGTCTTCGAGGCCAGCAGCGCCAGCAGCGCGCCCACGCCGGCCGACGGCAGCGTCGACAGGATCGTCAGCGGGTGGACATAGCTTTCATACAGCACGCCCAGCACGATGTAGATGGTGATCAACGCCGCCAGGATCAAAATGGGCTGGCTCTTGAGCGAGTCCTGGAACGCCTTGGCGCCGCCCTGGAAGTTGGCGCGCAGCGTCTCCGGAGCGCCGATGCGCGCCATCTCGCGGTTGATGGCGTCGGTCGCCTGCGACAGCGAAGTCCCTTCGGCCAGGTTGAACGAGATCGTCGAGGCCGCGAACTGGCCCTGGTGGTTCACGCCCAGCGGCGTGCTGCTCGGCGTCACGCGCGCGAATGCGGCCAGCGGCACGCGGTTGCCGTTGCCGGTGACCACGTAGATATCCTTGAGCGCCTCGGGTCCCTGCAGGTATTCCTGGCTGAGCTCCATCACCACGCGGTACTGGTTCAGCGGATGGTAGATGGTCGACACCAGCCGCTGGCCGAAGGCATCGTTGAGCACCGCATCCACCTGCTGCGCGGTCACGCCCAGGCGCGAGGCCGCGTCGCGGTCGATGATCACCGAGGTCTGCAGGCCCTTGTCGTTGGTGTCGGTGTCGATATCCTCCAGCCCCTTCAGGTTGGACAGCGCCGCGCGCACCTTGGGCTCCCACGCGCGCAGCACCTCCAGGTCGTCGGACTGCAGCGTGAACTGGTACTGCGAGCTGCTCTGGCGTCCGCCGACGCGGATGTCCTGCACCGATTGCAGGAAGAGCCTCGCGCCCGGCTCCTTGGCCAGCTTGTCGCGCAGCCGCGCAATGATGGTGTCGGCCGATTCGCGCTGCGCCAGTGGCTTGAGCGTGACAAACATCTGCCCGGTATTGCGCTGCGAGCCGCCGGTAAAGCCGGTCACGTTCTCCACCGCCGGGTCCGACTGCACGATCTTGATAAAGCTGTCGAGCTTGCCGCGCATGGCCTGGAACGAGGTCGCCTGGTCGGCGCGGATAAAGCCGATCAGCCGCCCGGTGTCCTGGTGCGGGAAGAAGCCCTTGGGCACGATCACGTACAGGTACACGTTGAGCGCGATGGTGGCGATCAGCACCAGCCACACCAGCGGGCTGAAGCGCAGCGCGGTGGACAGCGAGCGCGCATAGCCGTCATGCAGCCACTGGAACATGCGCTCGGTGGCGCGGAAGAAGCGACCCTGCTGCTCCGGTTCCACCGGGCGCAGCATGCGCGCGCACATCATCGGCGTGGTGGTCAGCGAGACCACCAGCGATACCAGGATCGCCACCGACAGCGTGATCGCGAATTCCTGGAACAGCCGGCCGACGATGCCGCCCATCATCAGCAGCGGGATGAACACCGCGATCAGCGACAGGCTCATCGACAGCACCGTGAAGCCGACTTCGCGCGCGCCGCGCAGCGCCGCCGCCAGCGGCTTCATGCCTTCCTCGATATGGCGCGAGATGTTCTCCAGCACCACGATGGCATCGTCGACGACGAAGCCGGTGGCGATGGTCAGCGCCATCAGCGACAGGTTGTTCAGCGAGAACCCGGCCAGGTACATCACCGAGAACGTGCCGATCAGCGACACCGGCACCGCCACGCTGGGAATCAGGGTGGCGCGCACGTTGCGCAGGAATACGAACACAACCATGATCACCAGCGCCACCGAGATCATCAGCGTGTGCTCGACCTCGCGCAGCGAGGCGCGGATGGTGGGCGTGCGGTCCATCATCACGTCCATCGAGATCGCCGCCGGGATCATCTTCTGCAGCTGCGGCAGCATCTCGTTGACGCGGTCCACGGTCTCGATGATGTTGGCGCCGGGCGAGCGGTTCAGCACCAGCAGCACCGACGGCTTGCCGTTGGCCGAGCCGGCGTTGCGGGTGTCCTGCACCGAATCGACCACGTTGGCGACGTCGCGCAGCCGCACCGGCACCGCGAACGAATTGGGGCCGCTGGTGGCGCTGGTGCCGCCGGTGGCGCCGCTGGTGATGGTGGTGGTGCCGCTGCTGGTGGTCAGCGTGGTCACGGTGACGCCGTTGACCACCTTGGTGCTGACGCCGCCGCTGGCGGTGGCGTTGGCGGTGCTGGCGATCAGCGCGCCCGCCGACGCCGACGAGTACGTGCCCGGGGTGGCGTAGCGGATGATCAGCGGCAGGTAGTCTTCCGCCTTCATCGCCTGGTCGTTGGCGTAGACCTGCCAGTTGCTGCTGGCGTTTTCCAGCGTGCCCAGCGGCCGGTTGGCGTTGGTCGCGCTGATGGTGTTGCGCACGTCCTCGAGCGAGATGCCGTAGTTGTTCAGCGCAGTCGGGTTCAGTTCCACCCGCACCGCCGGCAGCGAGGCGCCGCCGATGGTGACCTGGCCCACGCCCTCGACCTGCGACAGCTTCTGCGCCAGGATGGTCGAGGCCGCATCGTAGAGCTGCCCGCGCGTCATGGTCGGCGAGGTCAGCGCGATGATCATGATCGGCGCGTCGGCGGGGTTGACCTTGCGGTAGGTCGGGTTGTTGGGCAGGCTGGTCGGCAGCGTCGCGCGCGAGGCGTTGATGGCGGCCTGCACGTCGCGCGCGGCGCCGTCGATATCGCGCGACAGGTCGAACTGCAGCGTCACGCGGGTCGAGCCGAGCGAGCTGCTGGAGGTGATCTCGGTCACGCCGGCGATGGTGCCGAGCGCGCGCTCCAGCGGCGTCGCCACGGTGGCGGCCATGGTTTCGGGGCTGGCGCCGGGCAGCGACGCCGATACCGAGATGGTGGGGAAGTCCACCTGCGGCAGCGGCGACACCGGCAGCAGCCGCAGCGCCGCGAGCCCCGCCAGCAAAATGCCGAGCGTGAGCAGCGCGGTCGCGACCGGGCGATGGATAAAGGCAGCCGAGAGATTCATGCTCAGACCGGCTCCTCGCCCGTGCCGCCTTCCTCCGGATCGCCGAAGCGGCGCTTGCGCCAGCCCTTCACGCGCGTCGCCACGCGGTCGAAGGCCAGGTAGATCACCGGCGTGGTGAACAGCGTCAGCACCTGGCTGAGCAGCAGGCCGCCGACCATGGTCACGCCCAGCGGCCGGCGCAGCTCGCTGCCGATGCCGGAGCCCAGCATCAGCGGCAGCGCCGCCAGCAGCGCCGCCATGGTGGTCATCAGGATCGGGCGGAAGCGCAGCAGGCAGGCCTGGAAGATCGCGTCGCGCGGATTCATGCCGCCTTCGCGCTCGGCCTCGAGCGCGAAGTCGATCATCATGATCGCGTTCTTCTTGACGATACCGATCAGCAGGATGATGCCGATGATGGCGATGATGCCCAGGTCCATCCCCGCCACCAGCAGCGCCAGCAGCGCGCCCACGCCGGCCGACGGCAGCGTCGACAGGATCGTGACCGGGTGGATGGTGCTTTCATACAGCACCCCCAGCACGATATACATGGTCACCACCGCGGCCAGGATCAGCCACAGCGTGTTCGACAGCGACGCGCGGAACGCCAGCGCCGCGCCCTGGAAGCTGGTCTGCATCGAGATCGGCAGCCCCAGCTCCTGCTCGACCCGGGTGATCTTGTCGACCGCCGCGCCCAGCGATGCGCCCGGCGCCAGGTTGAACGAGATCGTCGCCGCCGGGAACTGGCCCTGGTGGTTGATCACCAGCGGCCCGGTGCGCTCGGTGATGCGCGCGAACGCGCCCAGCGGCACCTGTCCGCCGGACGAGGAGGGCAGGCGCAGCTCGGCCAGCGATTGCGGGCTGGTACGGAATTCCGGCATGGTCTCGAGCACCACGCGGTACTGGCTCGACTGCGTGAAGATGGTCGACACCAGCCGCTGGCCGAAGGCGCTGTACAGCGCGCTGTCGATCACCGCGGTGGTGATGCCGAAGCGCGCCGCGGCGTCGCGGTCGATATCGACATAGGCGCGCAGGCCGTTGTTCTGCTGGTCGCTGGTGACATCGCGCAGCTCCGGCTCCTGGCGCAGGCGCTCCACCAGCTTCGGCACCCACGTCGCCAGCGTCTGGGGATCGGGATCTTCGACCGTGAACTGGTACTGCGTGCGCGAGACCTTGTCCTCGATGGTCAGGTCCTGCACCGGCTGCGTGAACAGCGACACGCCGCCGAGGTCGTGCACCGCCTGCTGCAGCCGCTGCGTCACCACGTCGATCGGATCGCGCTCGTCCTTGGGCTTCAGGTTGATCAGCATGCGCCCGGCATTGAGGGTGGCGTTGGTGCCGTCCACGCCGATGAACGACGATAGGCTGGCCACCGCCGGATCCTGCATCACCACCTTGGCCACGGCTTCCTGCTTGCGCGCCATCGCGCCGAACGAGGTGGTCTGCGCGGCTTCGGTGATGCCCTGGATCACGCCGGTGTCCTGCACCGGGAAGAAGCCCTTGGGCACCAGCAGGTACAGCAGCACCGTCAGCGCCAGCGTGGCCACCGCCACCACCAGCGTTGCCTTCTGGCGATCGAGCACCCATTCCAGGCCGCGCCCGTAGCGCTCGATCACGTTGTCGAAGAAGCGGCCGGTGGCGCGGTGGAAGCGCGACAGCTTCTCTTCCGGCACATGATGCAGCAGCCGCGCGCACATCATCGGCGTGAGCGTCAGCGACACCACCGCCGAGATCAGGATCGACACCGCCAGCGTGATCGCGAACTCGCGGAACAGCCGGCCGACCACGTCGCCCATGAACAGCAGCGGGATCAGCACGGCCACCAGCGAGAAGGTCAGCGAGATGATGGTGAAGCCAATCTGCCTGGAGCCCTTCAGCGCCGCCTGCATCGGCGAATCGCCTTTCTCGATGTAGCGCATGATGTTCTCGATCATCACGATCGCATCGTCAACCACGAAGCCGGTGGCAATGGTCAGCGCCATCAGCGTCAGGTTGTTGATCGAGAACCCGGCCAGGTACATGACCCCGAACGTGCCCACCAGCGACAGCGGCACCGCCACGCCGGGGATGATGGTGGCGGGGATATTGCGCAGGAACAGGAAGATCACCAGCACCACCAGCGCGATCGCCAGCAGCAGCTCGAACTGCACGTCCTCGACCGAGGCGCGGATGGTGGTGGTGCGGTCGGTCAGCAGCTGCACGTGCACCGACGCCGGCAGCGCGTTCTGCAGCTGCGGCAGCAGCGCCTTGATGCGGTCGACCACCTCGATCACGTTGGCGCCGGGCTGGCGCTGGATATTCAGCACGATCGCGGGCTTGTCGTTGGCCCACGCGGCCAGGCGGCTGTTCTCGGGGCCGTCGACGATCTCGGCCACGTCGGTGATGCGGATCGGCGCGCCGTTCTTGTAGCCCAGGATGATCTGGCGGTATTCGTCGGCCGAGCGCAGCTGGTCGTTGGCGTCGATGGTCGAGGCGCGTTGCGGGCCGTCGAAGCTGCCCTTGGCGCCGTTGACGTTGGACGCGCCAATCGCGGTGCGCAGGTCGTCGATCGACATGCCCAGCGACGCCAGCGCGGCCGGGTTGGCCTGGATCCGCACCGCGGGACGCTGGCCGCCGCTGATGGTGACCAGGCCCACGCCCTGGATCTGCGAGATCTTCTGTGCCACGCGCGTATCGACCATGTCCTGCAGCTTTGGCAGCGGCATGGTGTCGGAGGTCATGGCGATGGTCATGATCGGCGCGTCGGCCGGGTTGACCTTGCTGTAGACCGGCGGCATCGGCAGGTCGGACGGCAGCAGGTTGCTGCCGGCATTGATGGCGGCCTGCACCTCCTGCTCGGCCACGTCCAGCGGCAGCGTCAGCTCGAACTGCAGCGTGATCACCGACGCCCCCCCTGACGAGGACGACGACATCTGCTTGAGGCCCGGCATCTGGCCGAACTGGCGCTCCAGCGGCGCGGTGACCGACGAGGTCATCACGTCCGGACTGGCGCCGGGGTAGAGCGTGGTGACCTGGATGGTGGGATAGTCGACCTCGGGCAGCGCCGACAGCGGCAGCAGCCGGTAGGCCACCAGCCCGGACAGCAGGATGGCCAGCATCAGCAGCGCCGTGGCGACCGGGCGCTCGATGAAGAGGCGGGACGGGTTCATGCGGCGTCCTTACGGCTGCGGCGCGCGTGCGGTTGGTGCGCTGGCGCCGGCTTCGCGGTGGCGGCGGCGTTCGCCTTGCGGTGCCGAAGCACCTGCCGCGCCGGCATCGGCCTGCGCGCCGCTGGCACCGCCAGCACCGCCCGCACCATCGCGATGGCGCCGTCCGCGCGCGCGCGGCTGGCTGGCCGGCACCACCGCGGCGGCGCGCGCGGCCGGGTCGACGGTTTCGACCGTCATGCCTTCCTTGAGCCGGTCGGCGCCATCGACCACCACGCGCTGGCCAGGCTCGAGCCCCTTGAGCACCGCGCTACGGCTGCCGTCGCCGGGGCCCAGCTCGATCACCTGCACCTTGACCTGGCTGGCTTCGTCCACGGTATAGACGAAGGTGCCCTGCTGGCCGCGCTGGATCGCCGCCACCGGGATCACGGTGGCGTCCCTGAGCGTATCGACGCGCGTGCGCACGTTGACGAACTGGTTGGGGAACAGCATGCCGTCGGCATTGGGAAACACCGCCTTGAGCTTGACCGTGCCGGTGGTGGTGTCGATCTGGTTGTCGGTGGTCAGCAGCTCGCCTTCGCCCAGCTGATTGCGCACCTGGCGGTCCCAGGCCTGCACCGGCAGCTTCTCGCCGGCGTTGAGCTTCTTCAGCACCGACGGCAGGTTGTCCTCGGGGATGGTGTACATCACCGCGATCGGCTGGATCTGCGTGATCAGCGCGATGCCGTTGGTGTCGCTGGTATTGACGATATTGCCGGGATCGACCTGGCGCAGGCCGATGCGGCCCGACACCGGCGCCACGATCCTGGTATAGCCCAGTTGCAGGCGCGCGTTGGCAACGTTGCCCTGGTCGGTCTTGACCACGCCCTCGTACTGGCGCACCAGCGCGTCCTGGGTATCGACCTGCTGCTTGGAGATCGAATCCTGGCCCAGCAACGTGCGGTAGCGCTGCTGGTCCAGCCGCGCGTTCTGCAGCAGCGCCTGGTCGCGCGCCAGCTGCCCCACGGCCTGGTCGAGCGCGGCCTGGAACGGGCGCGGGTCGATCTCGGCCAGCACGTCGCCGGCCTTGACCATCTGGCCTTCCTTGAACAGTACCTTGAGCAGCGGGCCGGACACCTGCGCGCGCACGGTCACGTTCGAGACCGGGGTCACGTTGCCCAGCCCGTTCAGGACCACGTCCATGTCGCGCTGGGCCACGGTGGCGACCACCACCGGCGAGCGCGGCATGCCGGCCGGACCTCCTGGACCTCCCCGGCCTCCCGCCGCGGGTGCGCTGGCACCGCCGGGGCCCGCCGCGCTGCCCTGGGGGGTGTCGCCGCGGTGCGCATGCCAGTACCAGCCGGCCCCGGCCAGCAACAGCACCAGCAGCCCGGCATACAGCGGGCGCCGGTTCCGGCGCGGCGGTTTGCCGGACGGGTCGGGCGGGCGGGACGACGGGGAGGGGGAGGGGTGGGTTTGGCCTGGTTCGGGGTTGGACATGTCCGCAATCCTGGGAACGGCGCGCGCGGCGCACCGTCATGTGTTCTGCTGGCAAGTGACGATGCCGCAGTATGCCGCATCGCCATGGGTGCCGGCCGGCCTCGGGGGGCAGCGGGCCCGCAAGCGCCGGCGTGCCGGCGAGTGCCGCGCGGCGCGCATGGGCCGGCACCGGCGGCAAGTCATGCGGCAAGGATAATGTGCGGGCACGGACGCCCGTATTTCGGCGTCCGGCCGATTTATTACAGAGGATTACCAGGACCCCGGGTGTAACCTGCGGAAACAAAACCGTCCGGCCCCGCCGGCATATGTGGCGCCGGGGCTGACTATCATGTGCCTATGCGAACGAACCAGCCTACCCAGATCCTCGTCGTCGACGATGATCCCGAACTGCGCGACCTGCTGCGCGAGTACCTGACCCAGCAGGGCTTCGCCGTCTCGGTGATGCATGACGGCGACGGCCTGCAGGCGCGCCTGGAGCGCGAGCGGCCGGCGCTGATCGTGCTGGACCTGATGATGCCCAAGGTCGACGGCCTGACCGCGCTGCGCAACCTGCGCGCCCGCAACGACGATATCCCGGTGATCCTGCTGACCGCCCGCAGCGACGAGATCGACCGCATCGTCGGCCTCGAGATCGGTGCCGACGACTATCTCGGCAAGCCGTTCTCGCCGCGCGAGCTGCTGGCGCGCATCAACGCGGTGCTGCGCCGCAAGCTGGCGCGCCCGGCGGCGGCGCCCGAGGACCGCGAGTCGGTCGCGTTCGGCCCGTTCCGCGTCAACTTCCGCCAGCGCACGCTGACGCGTGCCGGCCAGGCGCTGTCGATCAGCGATACCGAGTTCGCGCTGCTCAAGCTGCTGCTGATGCATCCGCTCGAAGTGCTGTCGCGCGAGCGCATCGTCGAGCTGATGTACGGCAGCGCCAGCGGCATCAGCGACCGCGGCATCGACGTGCAGATCTGGCGCCTGCGCCGGCTGCTGGATGAGGACGCGCAGCGCCCGCGCTACATCCAGACCGTGCGCGGCCGCGGCTACACCTTCGTGCCCGACGAAGCGGAAGAGATTCCCGCGGGCCTCCCCGAATAACCCGGCGCCGGCGCCACCAGGATCTGCTTGCCGATGAAGTTGCGACGTATCGATACCCTGTTCGGCCGCATTGCGCTGCTGATCGCCGCGGTGCTGGTGATCAGCCATTTCTCGTGGCTGGCCATCCTGCGCATGGACCGGCGCCAGCAGCAGGTCGACTATTCGGTGGAGCAGATGCTGTTCCAGCTCGACAGCATCGAGCGCGCGCTCGATGCACGGCCGCCGGCCAGGCTGCCCAGCCTGGTGGAAACCGCCAACACCGCCGATGCCGACGAGCACGCCACCGCGCCCAAGGGCGGGCGCTCGCGCCGCCTGGTGGAGCAGTTCATCAGCCGGCTCCCGCAAGGCACCGAGATCCGCCTGGAGGACGAGACCACGCCGCGCATCTGGATCAAGCTGCCGAGCCGCGCCGACTGGATCGCGATGCCGATCCTGTGGGTCCACAACCCGCCGCCGGACAACCGGCTGGTGCCGGGGGTGATGCTGGTGGTCGGCGTGGCGATCGTGTTCGCCGTGCTGATCGCATGGCAGATCCAGCGGCCGGTGCGCGACATGGCCAACGCGGCCGCGCTGCTGTCGCGCCAGCACGCCGTGCCGCCGCTGCGCGAGCGCGGCCCGCACGAGCTGCGCCAGCTGATCGAGCGCTTCAACCGCATGGTGGCCGACCTCGCGCGCATCGACCAGGAGCGCAACACCATGCTGGCCGGCATCGCCCACGACCTGAAGACGCCGCTGGCGCGCCTGCGCCTGCGCGCCGAGATGCTGGCCGATCCCAAGGCCGCCGCGGGGGTCACGCGCGATGTCGATTCGATGGCGGCCATCGTCGAGCAGTTCCTGAGCTTCGCGCAGACCAGCGAGTCGACCGCGCGGCCGGTGCCGGTGGACCGGCGCGTCAACGAGCTGGCCGCCTCGCTGGCCGAGCAGGAGCGCCAGGTGGAACTGTCGCTGGGCGCGGGCGAGGGCTTCCGCATGATCGCCACGCACTTGGACCGCATCGTCGGCAACCTGGTCGACAACGCCTACGCCTATGGCAAGCCGCCGGTCAGCATCGCGACCTCGCGCACGCCGGACGGCTTCATGCTGGTGGTGGAAGACCGGGGCGTCGGCATTCCCGACGACGACAAGGAACGCGCCACGCTGCCGTTCGTGCGGCTGGACCCGGCGCGCGGCGGCAATGCGCATTCCGGGCTGGGGCTGGCGATCGTCGACCGGCTGGTGCGGCAGGCGGGGGGGAAGCTGAACCTGGTGAATGCCGACGGGGGCGGGCTGCGGGTGGAGATGCTGTTTGGGGCGGCTGGCGTGTGACTAAGCAGCTTGTTTGCTCCCCTCTCCCGCAAGCGGGAGAGGGAGTACGCCGCCGGCGTGCTGACTTGGTCAGCCGTTGCGTTTGCCAGCGGCCTGCCTGCTTCAAACCTTCTTCTTCTCCCCGATCCGGCTTTCCTTCCCCGCCAGCAGCTTGGCAATGTTCTGCCGGTGCCGCGCAATCAGCAGCACGCTGATGACGAAGATCGCGCCGGCCATCACGTCGACGCCGTTCATCAGCACATGGAAGAACGGCGCGAAGATCGCGGCCACCAGCGCGGCCAGAGACGAATAGCGGAAGAAGAAGGCGATGATCAGCCAGGTGGCGAGCGTGCCCAGGCCCAGGACGGGGTTGATCGCCAGCAGGATGCCGGCCGCGGTGGCAACGCCCTTGCCGCCGGCGAAGCGGTGGAATACGGGGAACAGGTGGCCCAGGAACACCGACAGCGCAACCATGGCCAGGCCGGTGTCGTTGAGGCCGTACGCCGGGCCGAAGCGCGCCGCCAGCCAGACCGCCAGCCAGCCCTTCAGGGCATCGCCGATCAGCGTCAGGATGGCCGCCTTCTTGTTGCCGGTGCGCAGCACGTTGGTGGCGCCGGGGTTGCCCGAGCCATAGGAGTGCGGATCCGGCAGCCCCATCAGCTTGCTGACGACCACAGCGAAGGAAACGGAGCCGATCAGGTAAGCGGCAAGGGCAAAAAGCAGATTGGCCATGTGGAGTGGGATGTTTTCAGGCTGGCGCGATTGTAGCGCGGCAGGGGCCTGGCCACGACCGTGACTACCCGGATTGGCGTGGAGGCTTGCTTCGGTCTGGACCGGCGCCACGCGGCCGGCAAGTTCAGTCCGGCAGCGCGCACTGCACCGGCTGGGCCTCGAGCAGCGCGGGCAGCAGCCTCGGGTCCAGGCTGACCAGGTAGCCGCGGCGCCCGCCGTTGATATAGATGCGCGCCAGTTCCAGCACGGTCGCTTCCACATACACCGGCATGCGCTTCTTCGTGCCGAACGGCGAGGTGCCGCCCACCAGGTAGCCGCTGTGCCGCTGCGCCACCTCGGGCTTGCAAGGCTGCACGCTCTTGCGCCCGGTCTGGCGCGCCAGGTTCTTGGTCGAGACCGAGCAGTCGCCGTGCATCAGCACCACCAGCGGCTGCGCGCGCTCGTCTTCCATGATCAGGGTCTTGACCACGTCATGCTCGGGTACGCCCAGCTGGCGCGCCGATTCGCCGGTGCCGCCGTGCTCGACATAGTCATAGGGGTGTTCGCCGAAGGCCACGCCGTGCTTGCGCAGGAACTGGGTGGCAGGGGTTTCGGAGACGTGCTTGGTCTTGCTCATGGCGATCGCTGTGTGCCGCTCAGCCGCGCGGATGGTGCTGCTGGTGCAGCTCGCGCAGGCGTTCGCGGGCGACGTGGGTATAGATCTGGGTGGTGGAGATGTCGGCGTGCCCCAGCAGCAACTGCACCACGCGCAGGTCGGCGCCGTGGTTGAGCAGGTGCGTGGCAAAGGCATGGCGCAGCGTGTGCGGCGACAGCGGCGCGTGCACGCCGGCATCGCGCGCATGGCGCTTGATCAGGTGCCAGAACGCCTGCCGCGTCATGCCTTCGCCGCGCTGCGTGACGAACAGCGCGTCGCACGCGCGCCCGGCCAGCAGCGCCGGTCGCGCGCTGGCCAGGTATCGGCGCAGCCAGTCGCCGGCCTGCTGGCCGAACGGCACCAGCCGCTCCTTGTCGCCCTTGCCGCCGACCACGCGCGCCACGCCCTCGTTCAGGCCGATCTCGACAGTCTTCATCTGGGTCAGCTCCGACACGCGCAGCCCGCTCGCGTACATCAGCTCGAGCATGGTGCGGTCGCGCAGGCCCAGCGGGGTGTCGGTGTCAGGCGCCTCCAGCAGCGCGTCGACCTGGGCCTCGGTCAGGGTCTTGGGGTAGCGCGGCGGCTGCTTGGCGGGGCGCAGCAGCAGGCAGGGATCGGCCTGCACCAGGTGCTCGCGCAGCGCCCACTGGTAGAAGCGGCGGAACACCGCCAGGCGCCGGTTGGCCGACGACGCGCGGGTCTGCGTATGGCGCGCGCTGAAGTATGCCGACAGCGCGCCGTCGTCGGCGCCGAGCAGCTCGCCGCGCTGCTCCTGCTGCAGCCAGCGCGCCAGCAGTGTCAGGTCGCGCCGGTAGGCGTCGATGGTGTTGCGCGAGAGCCCGTCCTCCAGCCACAGCGCATCGCAGAAGCGGCCGACCAGCGCCTCGTCGGCAGCGCTGGCGACGGCGCTGGGCTCGGCTGCCGCCGGGGCGCCGCTCATATCAGCATGGCGCCCTCATGGCGCAGCAGCCAGCGTTTGACGTCGAGGTGGAAGCCGTCTTCGGCATGGTGCGAGAAGCCGCCGATGCCGCGTGCCGAAACCACGCGATGGCAGGGGACGAGGATCGGGAACGGGTTCTGCCCGCAGGCCTGGCCGACCGCGCGCGGCATCGCGCCGATGGCTTCGGCGATGGTGCCGTAGGTGGTGGTGGCGCCGCGCGGCACCGCGCAGATGGCCTGCCACACGCGCTGCTGGAAGGCGCTGCCGGCGGCGGCCAGCGGCACGTCGAAGGCGCTGTCGGGATCGTCGTAATAGGCCGCGAGCTGCGCCGCGAGCCGCTGCGTCAGCGCATCGGCCGGGGCAAGGCCCTCGACGTGCCCGGGAAGGTACACGATGGCCCGGATGCGCGCGCCGTCCGTGCGCACGCCGATCTTGCCGAACGGGGCGGTAAGGATGGCGTCGTAGGGTGCGGGCATGGCGGTCAGGCTGGGGCGAATGCTGGATTTTAGTGCTTTTTGGCGCGGGCAAGAAAAAAGGGCCGCCTCGCGGCGGCCCTTTGCGGGTGGCGTCACACCGCCCGGATCATTGCTCCAGCTTGATGTTCTGCACCTTCACGAGGTTCTTCATCTTGTCGAATTCCTTCTTGATCTCGGCCGCGTGCTGCGCCGGCGTGTTGCCCGACGGCTCGGCGCCGGCGGTGCGCAGGCGCTGCTGGAAGTCCTTGTCCTGCAGGGCCTTGACGGCGGCTTCGTTGAGCTTCTTGATGACCTCGTCAGGCGTGCCGGCCGGCGCCACCAGGCCGTACCAGGCCGGATCGTTCGGCTCTTTCAGGCCCATTTCGCCGAAGGTCGGCACATTGGGCAGCGACTCCAGGCGCTTGTTCCAGGCCACCACGATCGGACGCAGCTTGTTGGCCTTGATGTAGGGCATCGACGACGGCAGGTTGTCGACCATGATCGGCACCTGGCCGGCCAGCACGTCGTTCAGTGCCGGGCCCGCGCCGCGGTACGGGATATGGACCATGAAGGTCTTGGTCGAGACCTTGAACTGCTCGCCCAGCATGTGGCCGAAGCCGCAGGTGCCCGACGACGCGTACGAATACTTGCCAGGGTTGGCCTTCAGCACGGCCAGGAACTCCTTGTAGTCCTTGGCCGGGAAGTTGGGGTTCACCGCGATCACGTTGGCCACGTTGGCCAGGTTGGTGATGGGCTTGAAGTCCTTGATCGGGTCGTACGACAGCTTGGGGTTGCAGGCCGGGTTCACGGCCATGGTCGAGACCGTCGAGATGCCGATGGTATAGCCGTCCGGCGCGGCCTTGGCGATGGCGTCGGCGCCGATCGAACCGCCCCCGCCGGCGCGGTTTTCCACCACCACCGGCTGGCCCAGGATGCGGCTCATCTGGTCCGCCGCGCCGCGGCCGACGATGTCGGTGGTGCCGCCGGGTGCGAACGGAATGATCAGGCGGATCGGCTTGGTGGGGTAGCTCTGGGCTTGCGCCGCGGTGGCGGCGGCCGCCAGGGCCAGGGTCAGTGCGAGTTTGCCAGCTTGCATGAGATCATGTCTCCCGTCAGAAATCCGGGCAGGATGCCGCCCGGAAGCAAAAAAACCGTCGCAGTGCCACAGGTCGGGCGGTGCGCCGGCAGCGTAATCTGGGTCAGCCGCCCAGCAGGCCGCGCTTGACCCCGGCGTCGACCGGGTGTTCGCCCAGGAACACCCGCAGCAGGGCCTGGTAAAAGTCTTCGCCGGGAATCGGCCGGCCGCGCGGCGTGCCGTTGATGGCGACGACCGTCCCCGTTTGCGGGGAAAAATCCACGTTGATGACGTCGCCCTTGTGCGCGGTGCCGATCTCGCCCAGGGCGCGCTCGAACTGTACCAGCCGCGCCGCCAGCGCCTGCATCTGCGCCTCGCTGTGGTTGTCGCGCATGCCCTGGCGGATCGCGCGCACCACCGCCGGCGGCTCGGTCTCGCGCAGGATGCGTAACTGTAGCCGCTTGGCGCCGGACGTGCCCAGTACCACGGCCGCGTTGCGGGCCTTTTCCTCCAGGTACAGCGCGGCCACGTAGCCCTTGGTCAGGAAGCCGGTGCGCAGCGCCGCGCCATTGAGCTGCAGTTCCTTGCCGCCCACGCGCGCCGCATCGTCGAAACGCACGCCGGCGATCTCGACCGCGCGCGCCGGCCCCGGTACGGCATGCACCACGGCCGCGGCGCCGAGCGCTGCCAGCACGACGGCCAGGCGCAGGCGGTGGCCCGGCCGGAAAGCAGGGCTGAGTCGGGAGCGGAGGAGGGTGTCCACGCGCAGGCGCGCGGAACGGATGCGGGACAACATGGCGGCAGGCGTACAACTTGGCATGTCATGCTGCCCGAAATCTGGAAAAATACCTATCCGTATCTGCCCTAGGCTGCACATTCCGGCGTTTTTGCCGTTATCTCTCCCCACCGCGGTTTCGGTGCGACGGCTTCCCGGGCAGTGCCGCGCCATGCCACTGCCACCACCACAACAACCCTAGATGTCTTCCGCCCTCCTGCTGGTCCCGGACTTCAGCCTGATCCTGATCGGCTGGCTGCTGGTGCGCTATTCCCCCTTCGACCGCGCCTTCTGGAGCGGGGTGGAGCGGCTGGTCTACTTCGTCCTGTTCCCGGCGCTGCTGCTGCAGTCGACCAATACCGCGGTGCTGGACTTCTCGTCGACCTCGGCCATGCTGGGGCTGGCGCTGCTGGTGCTGGCCACCGGCCTGGCCGGCGGCTATGCCGTCAAATGGGTGCTGCGGCCGGATCCGGTCAGCTTTGCCTCGGGGCTGCAGACCGCGTTCCGCTTCAATTCCTATATCGGGCTGGCGCTGGCCGCGCGGCTGGGCGGCTCCGAAGGGCTGGCGCTGATGGCGGTGATCGTGGGCTGCACCGTGCCGCTGTGCAACGTGGCCGCGGTGTGGGCGCTGGCCCGGCATGGCCAGTCCGCGCTGTGGAAGGAACTGGCGCGCAACCCGCTGATCCTGGCCACCGCCGGCGGGCTGGCGACCAACCTGATGGGGCTGCACGCGCCCGAGGTGCTGGGCATGACGCTGAACCGGCTGGGCTCGGCGTCGACCGCGCTGGGCCTGATGACGGTGGGCGCGGGGTTGCAGATCAGCGGCGCCACCGGCACCGCCGGGCCGGTGGCGTGGTGGACCGGGGTCAAGCTGCTGGCGATGCCGTGCGTGGCCTGGCTGGTGGGGCGGCACCTGCCGCTGACCGCGCTGCAATACCAGATCGTGGTGCTGTACGCCTCGCTGCCGACCGCCTCCAGCGCCTACATCCTGGCCGTGCGCATGGGCGGCAACGGGCCGATGGTGGCGGCGACGATCTCGCTGATGACGGTGGCGGCGATCGTCACCACGCCGCTGTGGCTGGCGCTGGTGAGCTGACCTGGCCGGGGAGATGGGAGGTCAGCCTGCCCGTTGCGCTGGCGGGCCGCCTTGCGCCAGGGCCCAGTCGATATGTTCCTGCACCATGGGGGTGGCGGTCTCGCGCCGCGCCAGCAGTGCGCCGCGAATGCGCGCGGCCAGGGCCGCGTCCTCGGCGCGCGAGCCCGACAGTGCCGTGCGCAGGCTGTTGCCCAGTCCCACCGCCAGGTTGCGCAGCCAGCGCTCATGGCCGATGCGGCGGATCGGGCTGCCCTCGAGGCGCTGGTTGAATTCCGCTTCGGTCCATTGGAACAGCGCCACCATGTCCGGCGCATCGAGGCCGTTGCGCACGTCGAAGTCCGGCACCGTGGCCACGTGCGCGAACTTGTTCCACGGGCACGCCAGCTGGCAGTCGTCGCAGCCGTAGACGCGGTTGCCCATCGGTGCGCGGAATTCCACCGGGATCGCGCCCTTGTGCTCGATGGTGAGGTAGGAAATGCAGCGGCGCGCATCGAGCCGGTAGGGCGCGACGATGGCGCGCGTGGGGCAGATGTCCAGGCAGCGGTGGCAGCTGCCGCAATGGCCGGACTCGGGCGGATCGGCGGGCAGCGGGATGTCGACCAGGATCTCGCCGAGGAAGAACATCGAGCCGCCGTCGCGGTCCAGCAGCAGCGTATGCTTGCCGCGCCAGCCGAGTCCGCCCTGGCTGGCCAGCGCCACTTCCATCACCGGGGCCGAATCGGTAAAGACGCGATAGCCGAACTTGCCGATCTCGGCCTCGATCCGGCTGGCCAGCTGCTGCAGCCGGCTGCGCAGCACCTTGTGGTAGTCGCGCCCGCGCGCGTACAGCGACACCACCGCGGTGGCCGGGTCGTCCAGCCGCGCCAGTTCGTGGCGGCGCCAGTCGGCGGCGTTGGCGTGCGCACCGGCGACCGGGACATAGGGCATGCGCGCCACGATCGCGCGCACCGTGCCGGGCACCAGTTCGGCCGGACGGGCGCGCCGCAGGCCGTGGTTGGCCATATAATCCATGTCGCCGTGGTAGCCCTGCGCCAGCCAGGCCAGCAGTCCGGGCTCGGCGTGCGCGAGGTCGACATCGGCGATGCGCACCGAGGCAAAGCCCAGCGCCGCGCCCCATGCGCGGATCGACGCGGCCAGCGCCGCAAGCTCCCCCGGGCCCGCGGCCGCATGGCCGCTGGTGTCTGGTACTGGTGTGGGCGGCGCATCCGCCTGCCCGGGGGCGACTCGGTCGATCATTCCTGAATTGTACGCAATGCCCTTGCTCGAAGAACGCACCCTGACGCTGCCTGACGAAGCCGCCACCGCGCGCCTGGGCGCCGCGCTGGCCGCCGCCGTGCAGGCCATGCCGCCGCGCACGGTGCATGTGCAGCTTTCCGGTGACCTGGGCGCCGGCAAGACCACGCTGTCGCGTACCGTGCTGCGCGCCCTGGGCCACGCGGGCAAGGTCCGCAGCCCGACCTATACGCTGTGCGAGCCTTATGAAGTGGCCCGCGCCGACGGCTCGCCGCTGACGGTCTACCACTTCGACCTGTACCGCTTTGCCGATCCCGAAGAGTGGCTCGACGCGGGTTTTCGCGACTGCTTCGCCGAACCGGCCTTCAACCTGGTCGAGTGGCCGGAAAAGGCCGGGCGCCTGCTGGGGGAACCCGACCTGCACGTGTTGCTCCAATCGGACATGGCCGGCGCCGATGACGCCGGCGAGCGGCGGATCGCGACCATGCGCGCCTATACTCCCACTGGACTTACCTTGCTGAACGCATGCTGATCAAGCGACTTGCCACCGACCGCCCCGATGGACCCGACGGCCTGCTGCAGGCGCGCCGCAAATGGATGGCGCAGGCGCTGAAGCTGGGCGCCGGCACCGCCGTGCTGACGCTGGCCGGTCCGCAGATCGCGTTCGGCGCCGGCATCGTCGCGGTGCGCGTGTGGCCGGCGGAGGACTACACCCGCGTCACCATCGAATCCGATACGCCGCTGGCCGCGGTGCACCAGATGATCCGCGAGCCCGACCGGCTGGTGGTGGACATCGACGGCCTCGACCTGTCGCCCACGCTGCGAGAGCTGGTGGCCAAGATCACCCCGAACGACCCGTATATCCAGACCGTGCGCGTGGGGCAGAACCGCCCGCGCGTGGTCCGCATGGTGTTCGACCTGAAGGAAAACGTGGCGCCGCAGGTGTTCACGCTGGCGCCCATCGGCAGCTACCGCAACCGGCTGGTGTTCGACCTGTACCCGGTCAACCCGCCCGACCCGCTGTGGAAGCTGGTGCGCGACACCGAGGAAAAGCAGCGCCGCTTTGCCACCTCCGACCCGGCGCCGGGCGCGGAAGGCATCGCCGGCGCCCCGGCCGGCGCCGAAGAAGACGCCATCGGCGCGCTGGTGCGCCGCTTCGACGAGAAGGGCGAGGTGCCGCCCACCACCGCGCCGCTGCCGCCGCCGGTGGCCGCCGCAAGGCCACGACCCTCGACGCCGTCCACGGCGCCGGTGCCGCCGGTGCCGGCCCCGAACGCGCCCGTGGTGCCGCCGGTCGCGCGCGACAATCCCACTGCCGAGCGTCCGTTCAAGATGCGCCGCCTGCTGACCGTGGCGATCGACCCCGGCCATGGCGGCGAAGACCCGGGCGCGATCGGCGCGGCCGGCTCGCGCGAGAAAGACGTGGTGCTGCAGATCGCGCACCGGCTGCGCGCCAAGATCGACGCCCAGCCCAATATGCGCGCGATGATGACGCGCGACGCCGATTTCTTCGTGCCGCTGAACGTGCGCGTGCAGAAGGCGCGCCGGGTGCAGGCGGACCTGTTCGTGTCGATCCACGCCGACGCCTTCCTGTCGCCCGAGGCGCGCGGCGCGTCGGTGTTTGCGCTGTCCGAGCGCGGCGCGTCCAGCACCGCGGCGCGCTGGCTGGCCAACAAGGAAAACGCCTCGGACCTGATCGGCGGCGCCAACATGGGCAACAAGGATGCGCAGGTGGCACGCGTGCTGCTGGACCTGTCGACCACCGCGCAGATCAACGACAGCCTGCTGGTGGGCAAGGCCGTGCTGGGCGAGATCGGCGGCATCAACAAGCTGCACAAGGCCCACGTCGAACAGGCGGGGTTTGCCGTGCTGAAGGCGCCGGACATCCCGTCGATCCTGATCGAGACCGCGTTTATCAGCAATCCGGAAGAGGAGCGCAAGCTCAACGACAACGCGCACCAGGAGCAGCTGGCCAATGCCATCCTGAAAGGCATCCGTTCGTACTTCGCGCGCAATCCGCCGCTGTCGAAGAATCCGTCGGTCTGAGCCGTCGCGCCGGCGGCAGGCACAGAAAAAACCGGACATGCCCCAGGGCATGTCCGGTTTTTTTCATGGCCGCGTGCTTCAGGCGCGCGCGGTGGCCTGGTCCTCCAGCAACGCATCGCGGTTGGCATAGCGCGATGCGATCACCGAGCAGACGATCAGCTGCAGCTGGTGATAGACCATCAGCGGCAGTACCAGCAGCCCCAGCGCCGGATGGCCGGCAAACAGGATCTTGGCCATC
This sequence comes from Cupriavidus sp. SS-3, assembly GCF_035818815.1. Classification (NCBI taxonomy): domain Bacteria; kingdom Pseudomonadati; phylum Pseudomonadota; class Betaproteobacteria; order Burkholderiales; family Burkholderiaceae; genus Cupriavidus; species Cupriavidus sp. SS-3. The sequence goes on along the minus strand of NZ_JAYLVT010000026.1, from coordinate 61,385 downwards.
GGGATGCCGTTGGCCAGGCTCTTCTTCGAGCCGCAGAACACCGCGGTGATCTCGTCCTCGACGGAAAAGCCCAGGCGGCGCGCGGTCAGCGTGGTAAAGCCCAGCACCACGAACAGCAGCACCGCGGCGATGCCCATCACCGCGCCGATGGTCTGCCACTGGTACTGGTGCCACAGGCCTTCGGCGGTGGCGTCGCAGAACGACGAATAGACGATCAGCACGATCACGCCGCGGTCGATCTTGTTGGTGATGTGCTTCTTCCTGGCGAGCCAGCTGCCGATCAGCGGGCGCAGCAGCTGTCCCAGCGCGAACGGCAGCAGCAGCTGCAGCGCCACGCCGGTCAGCGCCTTGCCCAGCGGCATCGAGGCGCCGCTGGCGCTGATCACCAGCCCCATCAGCAGCGGCGTCACCAGCATGCCGATCAGGCCCGAGATGGTGGCGTTGAAGATCGCGCCCGAGACATTGCCGCGCGCCATCGAGGTCATGGCCACCGACGACGACACCGTCGACGGCAGCGCGCACAGGAAGAACACGCCCAGCAGCAGGTCGGCCGGCAGCGTATTGCGCAGCGACAGCATCAGCAGCGCACCGACCACCGGGAACACCACGTAGGTGAAGACCTGCACGAACACATGCAGGCGCCAGTGCTTGGCACCCGCCACCAGCTTGTCGCGCGACAGCGCCGCGCCGTGCAGGAAGAACACCAGCGCCACGCCCAGGCTGGTCACCACGCCGAGGTGCAGCGGGCCGTCGCCGGTGCCGAGTTCGGGCGCGGCCAGCGCGATGGCGATGGCGGACAGCATGACGAGCACAAAGCCGTCGATCAGGTCATAGAGCTTCTTGAGGTTGCGGACAATACGGGACATGACTGCGGGTGAAATCCTGCGATGTTAGGGTTTTGCCTAGTATTGGACGCCAGCCGGGTCTAGAATGCAAATTCATTTATAGAATCTATTTATCCACTTGTTGCATGAATTACACATTGCGCCAGCTGCGTGTGTTCCTGGCGGTGGCCAGCAGCGGCGGATTCAGCCGGGCCGCGGACGCCGTCGGACTGACCCAGCCGGCGGTCAGCCGCGGCGTTGCCGAGCTGGAAGACGCGCTCGGCGTGCGCCTGCTGGACCGCACCACGCGCGAAGTGGTGCTGACCGAAGCCGGCCATGCGCTGGCACCGGCGCTGGAGCGCCTGCTCGGGCAGCTCGACGATACCCTCGAAGAAACGCGGCAGCTGGGTGAACGCTATCGGGGTCGTGTAGTGATAGCCGGCGCGCCGACGATTTCGGCCCGGCTGATGCCGCTCTACGTGGCCGCGTGCGCCGCGCAGTATCCCGAGATCCGCCTGACCGTGCGCGATAACGTCCAGGCCGACGGGCTGGAGCAGGTGCGCGCCGGTGCGGTGGATTTCGGCGTGCTGATCGACCCGCTGGTGCGCGACGGGCTGCTGGTGGAGCCGGTGGCGACGGACCCGTTCTGCTTCGTTTGCCGGCGCGACCATCCGCTGGCGCAGGCGGAATCGGTGCCGTGGTTGGCGCTGCATGGGATGCGGCTGGTGCTGCTGGACTTTGCCTCGGGCAGCCGGCCGCTGATCGACCGCGTGTTCGGCCGCCACGGCGTGGTGCCGCAGGTGGTGCAGGAGCTGGGCCATTCGGCCAGTGTGTTCGGCATGGTCGAGGCCGGCATCGGCGCCTCGGTGCTGCCGTCGTTCTCGCTGCCGCTGCCGGCGGCGTCGCCGCTGGTGTGGCGCCCGCTGGTGCCGCGCGAGGAGCGCAGCATCGTCATGGTGCGGCGCGAGGACCGCTCGCTGTCGCCGGCCGCGGCGGCGGTGTGGGAACTGGTGCGGCGCCTGACCGTGCGGGCCGAAGCGCCAACGATCAGCGCTGCGGCCTGAGCAGGCTTGCTCCTGTCAGCGCGCGGTGACCATCACCGCTTCCAGCTCGAAGCTGCCGTCTGCCTGCACGCGATAGTGCTCGCGCACTTCCGCGGGCGCCACCTGCCACAGGTGCCGGATCGCGTCCACCGCGACCGCCGGCGTGCGCATGCGCTGCACCCAGCTGTCGAACTCAATGCCGATGCGCCAGGTTTCTGATACGGCAATCGCTTCCGCGGCAAAGCCCGCGGCTTCGAACATCGCGCGCCAGCCTGCCGGCGTGTAGTCGCGCACGTGCGAGGGATCGCGCAGCAACTCGACCGATTGCAGCCAGGTATCGCGCAACGGGTCCGGCGCGCCGGCGATGTCGATCATCACCACCTTGCCGCCGGGCTTGAGCACGCGGCGAATTTCCGCCAGCGCGGCCGGCACGTCGCGCCAGTGGTGCGCGCTCATGCGCGACACCACCGCGCAGAAGCTGGCATCGCCGAACGGCAGTTGCTCGGCCGCGCCCTGGCGGGTGCGCACGTTGGCCAGCCCGCGTTCGCGCGCAGCGGCCTCGACCACAGCCAGCATGTCGGCCGACAGGTCGTAAGCAGTCACCTCGCCCGCCATCGCCGCGGCGGCAAAGCTGGCATGGCCGGCGCCGCAGCCCAGGTCGAGTACGCGGCTGCGTGCGCGATTGGCCGCGGGAATCAGCGCGGCCAGTTCGTCCTTCAGTTGCTGCAGGTCCGCGCCGCTGGCGTGGACCGCGCTGGTGAGATAGGCGCTGGCGGTGGCGCCGAACTGGGCGGCGACGAGTTCCTGTTGCTGCATGGTGCTGGGCTCCTTGTGCCGCGGCCGAGCCAGGGCGGGCGGCGCTGTTGTTGTCGGGGAGGGGACTTGCCCGCGAGGCGGGTCCGGCATACTGTAGGCCGGTCGTTTTCCCGGTACAAGTCATCGCTTTATCCTGGTATAAGTGCCACCAGCCTGCCATGCCGCCACACGCCCAACCTTCCGCTTCGCCCGCCTCGCCAGCCTCGCGCGAAGCCGTGCTCGGCGCTTTCCTGCGCGCGCACCGGGAACGCCTGGCGCCGGCGGACGTGGGCCTGGCGCCCGGCCAGCGCCGCCGCACGCCGGGCCTGCGCCGCGAGGAAGTGGCGCAGCTGGCGGGACTGAGCACGACCTGGGTGACGTGGCTGGAGCAGGGTCGGCCGGTGTCGCTGTCGGCGCGCGCGCTGGCCAGCCTGGCCGCGGCGCTGCGGCTGTCGCGCGCCGAGCGCGCCTACCTGTTCGAGCTGGCCGGGCGGCGCGACCCGCAACACGCCGAGGGCGAGCCGGTGCCGCCCGCGGTGCTGGCGAGCGTGCATGCCATCGACGGGCCGGCCTACCTGCTCGACCGGCAATGGACCGCGCTGGCCTGGAACGCCGCGGCCGCGGACCTGTTCACCGGCTGGCTCGACGCCGCCGGCACCGAGCGCAACCTGCTGCGCGCGATGTTCCTGTCGCCGGCGCTGCAGGCACTGGTGCAGGACTGGCCGCATCGCGCCGCCCGGCTGGTGGCGGAGTTCCGCGCGCACAGCATCCGCCACGCCGACGCGGCGCCGACGCGGGCATTGATCGAGGGACTGATGGCAGAGAGCGCGGACTTCCGCGCCGCCTGGCTGTCGCAGGACGTGGAAGACCGGGAAGGCGGGCGCCGCGGCTTTCGCCATCCGCGCCAGGGTGCGCTGCAGTTCGAGCAGCTGACGCTGGTGCCCGCGGCGGCGCCGGGGCTGATGCTGGTGATGCTGCTGCCCGGCTGAGCGGGCAGCGCGCTGCGCTTACTTGGGCTGCATCCGGATCGCGCCGTCCAGGCGGATCACCTCGCCGTTGAGCATGGGGTTCTCGATGATCGAGCGCGCCAGCTTCGCGTATTCGGCGGGCCGGCCCAGCCGCGACGGGAACGGCACCATCTTGCCCAGCGCGTCCTGCACCTCCTGCGGCATGCCCAGCAGCATCGGGGTCTCGAACAGGCCCGGGGCGATGGTCATGCAGCGCACGCCGTCGCGCGCCAGGTCGCGCGCGATCGCCAGCGTCATGCCGACCACGCCGCCCTTGGACGCGGCATAGGCGGCCTGCCCGATCTGCCCGTCGAAGGCCGCCACCGAGGCGGTATTGATGATCACGCCGCGCTCGCCCTCGCTGTCCGGCGCGTTCTGCACCATCGCCGCGGCGGCCAGGCGGATCATGTTGAAGGTGCCGATCAGGTTGATGCGGATGGTCTTGTCGAAGGCATCGAGCGGATGCGGACCATTCTTGCCGACCGTCTTGTTGGCGGTGGCAATGCCGGCGCAGTTGACCAGGCCGGCAAGGCGGCCAAGCGACTGCGCCGCCGCGACCACGGCCTGGCCATCGGCTTCCGAGGTGACGTCGCAGCGCACGAACCGGCCTCCGGTCTCGGCCGCCAGCGCCTGGCCGGCAGCCTCGTTCAGGTCGGCAATGACAACCCTGGCGCCGGCTTCGGCGAGCAGCCGGGCGGTGCCGGCGCCAAGGCCGGAGGCGCCGCCGGTGATGATGAAGACGTTGTCCTTGATTTCCACGATGGTGTCTCCTCGGTATGGTTTCCGTTTACGTAAACGTTAAGCATTGTACGGAGGCGGGGCCGATGTGCAAGGGGCGGTCAATTTCCGGTAAGGGTACTGTTCAGGTGAAGTTGCCCGAAAATTGGGCGCCGATCACCCCGACGTCACTGAACGGTCGTTCACACTGGATCACACGGTCTTTCACAGCGGACCACCGTACCTTGCAAGACGTGGAGGGGATTGCGCGCCAGTCTGCGGTATGGACGCACTTCAAACGCCGGTCGACCGTGGTCGGTCACGACCATCGTTTCTCCGTTGGTTTCAATCTGGCGAAAATATTCGAGCGCGCGTGCCTTGAAATCCGTTTTCGATATATGGCTGGGCGGCATGCCGTCTCCAGATTAGCCGACGATTCGAACCATCACGATGCCAGAGCAACGTTCTTTGCTCAATAAAAAAAGCGGCCCGAAGGCCGCTTTCGTTTTCTTGCAGTGTCCAGCGAGACAATTACTTCAGCGCCTCGAACACCCGCGCCGTGATCTCGTCGACGCTGCCGACGCCCAGGATCTTGCGGTACTTCGGCGGCGCCACCTTGGCCGCGGCGTCGCCGTTGGCCGCCCAGGCCGAGTAGTAGTCGACCAGCGGGCGGGTCTGCTGCGAGTAGACGTCGAGGCGCTTCTTGACGGTTTCTTCCTTGTCGTCGTCGCGCTGGATCAGCGGCTCGCCGGTCTCGTCGTCGACGCCTTCCGCCTTCGGCGGGTTGTACTTGAGGTGGTAGGTGCGGCCCGATGCCACGTGCACGCGGCGCCCGCTCATGCGTTCGATGATGGCGTCGAACGGCACGTCGATCTCGAGCACGTAGTCGATCGCCACGCCCGCGTCCTTCATCGCCTCGGCTTGCGGAATGGTGCGCGGGAAGCCGTCGAACAGGTAGCCGCTCTTGCAGTCGTCCTGCTTCAGGCGGTCCTTCACCAGGCCGATGATGATGTCGTCCGACACCAGTCCGCCCGCGTCCATGACCTTCTTGGCTTCCACGCCCAGCGGCGTGCCGGCCTTCACCGCGGCGCGCAGCATGTCGCCGGTGGAGATTTGCGGAATGCCGAACTTCTCGCAGATGAACTTGGCTTGCGTGCCTTTGCCGGCGCCAGGCGCGCCCAACAGGATCAAACGCATTTACGGGTCCTCAGAGTTTTTAATCCGGTATGGCGGGAGATCAGAAGGAGGGTAACGCCGTAACTTGACGCGAGACTGACTGCGGTCCCGGGACGCGCTGACTGCGTTCAGCGCGGGCACGGCTCAGGCGTACCCACGCGTACGGCCGGCGGCGGCTGCCAGGGGGATGGCGGCGCGGCGCACCGGACGGGCTCTATCTTTATCTCCCCACCGAGCCTTGGCCGGCGGCGCGATTGCTCGCGCCAGCGGGGCGGCTCTGTATCGGCAAGCATTATGCCATGAGGCAGCCGGGATTCGGCCCGAAATCGGCCCCCCGGTTCGGTTGCAGCAGAATCGACCTGAGCGGGCAGGCGCCGCCCGCGCTGGCGGCGATGCCCGGGGGGATGCCTGTCAGGGCCCTTCCTGGGCCATCGACTGCGCCCACAGCGCGCGCACCCGCTCGAGGTCGGCCTGGGTGTCGACGCCGGGCGCGGGCGCGCCGGCGGTCTGCATCACCGCGATGCGCTCGCCGTGCCACATCGCGCGCAGCTGCTCCAGCGCCTCGGCCTGCTCGAGCGGCGCTGCCGCCAGCGTCGGGAAGCGGCGCAGGAAGCCGGCGCGATAGGCGTACAGGCCGATATGGCGCAGCACCGGCATGTCGGGCAGCGGCACCCGGGCCGATTCGGCGGGCATGGCCGGCACGCCGGACCATGCGTCGCGCGCCCACGGAATCGGCGCGCGCGAGAAATACAGCGCGCGCCCGGCGGCGTCGCACACCACCTTGACCACGTTGGGGTTGAACACCTCGGCGCTGTCGTGCAGCGGATGGGCCGCGGTGGCGATGGCGCAATCGGCGTGGTGCGCCAGGTGCAGCGCGACTTCGTCGATCAGCGCCGGCTCGATCAGCGGCTCGTCGCCCTGCACGTTGACGACGATGGCGTCATCGGCCAGGCCCAGTTGCGCGGCGACCTCGGACAGGCGGTCGGTGCCGGAAGGGTGGTCGGCGCGGGTCAGCACCGCTTCGATGCCGTGCGCGGCGCAGGCCTGCGCCACCGCCGGCGCGTCGGTGGCGACCACGGTGCGCTGCGCCGACGACGCATGCGCGCGCTCGGCCACGCGCACCACCATCGGGCGCCCGCCGATATCGGCCAGGGGCTTGTCGGGCAGGCGGGTCGAAGCCAGCCGTGCGGGAATGACGACGGTAAACGCGGGCAGGGTCATGGCCGCGCTGCTCAGTTGCCCGCCGGCGCGTCCGGCTCGATCACGCGGCCCGGCACCGACTGGCGGGCCTCGTCGGCCAGCATCACGGGAATGCCGTCGCGGATCGGGTAGGCCAGCTTGTCGGCGTGGCAGATCAGCTCCTGCGCGGCGCGGTCATATTCCAGCTTGCCCTTGCATAGCGGGCAGACCAAGATTTCAAGCAGCCGGTTGTCCATCTCGGTGTTCCTCGTTGCGCCCGGCGGCGCCGCTCGCGGCGGCCGGCGCGGTCGGCGCGGGTTGGATTTGCGCCTGCACGGCGCGGCGGATTTTATCGATCAGGCCCGCATCGATCACGGGCCGGGTGGGCACGACCCAGATGCGCGGGTCGTCGAAGCGCTCGCATTTTACGGCATCCTTCTCGGTGATCAGGATCACGTCGGCATCGAGCGCATCGGGATGGTCGACGAACGGGTCGACCACGAAGTCATAGTGGTCCGGCAGCGGCAGTGTCTTCGGCGCCAGGCCGGCGCCGCGCAGGCTGGCGAAGAAGCGCTCGGGATTGCCGATGCCGGCCGCGGCAAGCACGCGCCGGCCGGCGAAGGCGCTGAGCGGCCGCGCCATGGTGGGGTCGGCGAGCTGCCAGGCGTCATCCAGTTCCAGCCGCATGCCGTACACGCCGGGATAGTCGGGCGTGGCGCGGAAATTGGGGTCGTTGATCAGGGTGGCGTCGCGCGGGCGCGAGAGCGGCTCGCGCAGCGGGCCCGCCGGCAGCATCAGCCCGTTGCCGCCCATGCGCGCGTCGAACATCACGATCTCGAAGTCGCGCTGCAGCTTGTAATGCTGCAGGCCGTCGTCGAGCAGCAGGACGTTGATGCCGGGGTGCGACACCAGCATGGCCTGCGCGCACAGAGCGCGGTCGGGGTAGACCCAGACCGGCACGTCGGTGGCGCGCGCGATCAGCAGCGGTTCGTCGCCGACGTCGCCGGCCTGCGAGGTCGGCTTGACCCGGCGCGGGTGCTTCAGCTGCACGCCGTAGCCGCGCGAGACCACGCCCGGCCGCAGCCCGGCCTCGGTCAGTGCATGCGCCAGCGCGATCACCGCCGGGGTCTTGCCGGTGCCGCCGACGGTGACGTTGCCCACCACCACCACTGGCATCGGCAGCCGCGTCGACCTGAACCAGCCGCGCTGGTAGCCATGGCGGCGCACCCGCGCGACCAGGCCGAACAGCAGCGAGAACGGCAGCATCAGCCACGCGAACCAGCCGCGGCGTTGCCACTGGGCGGTCACGAAGTCGGCAAGGGCATGGCGGGGAACGGGCATGGACGCGGCGGGCGAGAGTCGATGGTCGGGATGCGATTGTAGTGCGCTCGCGGCTTCGCCCCTGGGGGCGGCCCAACCATTATGGGCACTGCCGTGCGCATGGGGCAAGCCCGCGGACCGCGCGCGGCAGGCGCGGCCCGGCCCCGGGGTCAGCGCGGCTGCGCGCTCTGCGTGGCGAAGGTCAGGCGCGACAGCCCGGCCAGCCGCGCGGCCTCCATCACGTTGACCACGGCCTGGTGCGTGGCCTGGGCGTCGGCGTTGACGATCACCACCGGCGGCTGGCCGCCGGTGCCCGCGGCGGTGCGCAGCTGGTCGGCCAGGCTGGTGACGTCCTTCTGCTCCATCACCTGCTTGTTGACCGAGTAGACCCCGCGCGAGGACACCGACACCACGATCTCCTGCGGCTGCTGCCGGGCGCGTTCGGCGTCGGCGGTGGGCAGCTGGATCTGCAGCTCGGTAAAGCGCGAGTACGTGGTCGTGATCATCAGGAAGATCAGGATCACGAGCAGCACGTCGATCAGCGGGATCAGGTTGATCTCCGGCTCTTCGCGCCGCTGGCGGGAACGGAAGTGCATGGCGTTCGGGTGGGCGTGCCGCGCTCAGGCGCGGCGCTGCGGCAGGATGGCGTCGAGAAACGAGGTGGCGCGGAATTCCAGCTCGGCCACGTAGTCGTCCACGCGGCGGCGGAAGTAGCGCCAGAAGATCAGCGCCGGGATCGCCACGATCAGGCCGAAGGCGGTGTTGTACAGCGCCACCGAGATGCCGTGCGCCAGCTGCTCCGGGCTGGTGCCGGTGCCGCCCTGGCTGCCGAAGATCTCGATCATGCCGATCACCGTGCCCAGCAGCCCCATCAGCGGGGCCACCGAGGCGATCGTGCCGAGTGCGTTGAGGTAGCGCTCGAGCTCATGCGCGACCACGCGGCCGGCTTCCTCGACCACGTCCTTGGCGGCGTCGCGCGAGGTATGCGGCTGCAGCACCACGTGGCGCAGCCCGGCGGCCAGCACGCGGCCCAGCGGTGAATTCTGCTCCAGCGTGTTGACCACTTCCGGCGTGGCACGGCGCTGCTGCGCGGCCGCCAGCGCCTCTTCATAGAGCTTCGCCGGCAGCACCTTGCTGCGCTTGAGCGACAGGAAGCGTTCGACGATCAGCGCCAGCGCGATGACCGAGGCGAGCAACAGCGGCCAGATCGGCCAGCCGGCCGCTTGAATGATGGAAAACAATTGGACCCCCGGGATCGACAACCGAATTACGAAACCCCAAACCACCAACCGGCATGCCTTGAGGCGCGTGGGCATGATGCCTTGCTGCGCGCTCCGGCATTGCTCTGAAAAAACAGGCGCCACTCTAACCCGCGGCCTGGCGCGCGGCAAGGGACGATGGGCGCCTGTCTCCGGCGCGCATCGTGTCACTGCCGTACAGGCTGCCGCTTTCCACAGCCGGCAGGGACAGTGTTGTGGATCGATTGTGGAAAGCCGCCGGACAAGATGGCTAACTCATTGATCGGAAAGGGCGAAACAGATGCTGCTTAAATTTTGTGCAACAGCGCTCCCCAGCGGCTGCGGCGCATCCGGCACGTGCCGCGGCGACCGCTGCCACGGTTTCGGGCCCGGCTTCGGTGCGCAAGCGCACGACTTTCCACAAAGCAGCGGGACAGTACTGTGGAGGGCTTGTGGAAAGGTGCCGGAGAGTTTCCATAAGACGTTGATTCCAAAGGGACTCCAACTCCCTGCTTAAAAAACGGGCAGACAGGCTTATTCGCTTTGGGCCGGCGCTGCAGCGGGCGGGCGTGGTCAAAGGCAGGGCTTGTCCACAGCGAGGAGGGAGAGCGCTGTGGATGGCTTGTGGACAAATCCGGGAGAAGATACGCAAGCGTTTGAATATCAACGGTTTCTTTGGTACTGCCGAGAAAATGTGCAAATGCAGCAGACGCGTTCCATGACGGGGCTGCCTTCAGGCGCGTGTTGGCCAGGCGCAGGGCGAGGCGCTTGGCGCATCCAATAAGCGGGCTACCCGCCACGCAAGCTGGAAAAGTGTTCTATACATCGCATTTTATCCAGAAAGGCTGTGGATAACTTTGTGAACAAGCCCTTGGCCCGGCATGTAAGTGGTTGATGCAAAAGAGAAATGGTTATATTGCCTAATTTTTGTTGCGCTCATAAACCGCATAAGAATCAAAGGCTTGCACGAATTCATGCGGCTTTCAGGGTAGCGCGCGCCCATCAGCGCTACCCCCTTGACATTGCAGTTATGCTGTGGACATGTCTGATCTACGCCGCATGTCCGCGGCTTCGCCATGTCTGACCTGCCGAATTTTTCGCGTGACCCTTCCGCCACCACGCCGCGCAGCGGCCGCGAGGTGATCCCCGTCGGCGAACTCAACCACGCCATCGCGCGCGTGCTCGAACGCAGTTTCCCGCTCGCCTGGGTACGGGGCGAAATCTCAAACTTCACGCGTGCCGCCAGTGGCCACTGGTATTTCTCGCTGAAGGACGCGCGCGCGCAGATCCGCTGCGTGATGTTCCGCGGGCGCAACCAGCATGTCGACTTCCAGCCGCGCGAGGGGGAGGCGGTCGAGGTGCGCGCCGTGGTCTCGATGTACGAGGCGCGCGGCGAGCTGCAGCTGGGGGTCGAGGCCATGCGCCGCGCCGGCCTCGGCAACCTCTATGAAGCCTTCCTGCGGCTCAAGGAAAAGCTGTCGCAGGCCGGGTTGTTCGCGCCGGAGCGCAAGCGCCCGGTGCCGGCACAGCCGCGCACCATCGGCGTGGTCACCTCATTGCAGGCTGCGGCGCTGCGCGATGTGCTCACCACGCTGCGGCGGCGCGCGCCGCATGTGCCGGTGGTGGTCTATCCGGTACCGGTGCAGGGCGCGGGCGCGGCGCAGAAGATCGCGGACATGCTCGACGCCGCGGCCGCGCGCGCCGAGTGCGACGTGCTGATCCTGTGCCGCGGCGGCGGCAGCATCGAAGACCTGTGGTCGTTCAATGAAGAGGTGGTGGCGCAGGCGATCGCGCGCTGCACGCTGCCGGTGGTCTCCGGCGTCGGCCACGAGACCGATTTCACCATTGCCGATTTTGTCGCCGACGTGCGCGCGCCGACCCCCACCGGCGCGGCCGAGCTGGTCAGCCCGGATCGCGCGCACCTGCTCGCGCAGACCGCGCGCGCGCGCGATGCGCTGAGGCAATGCCTGCGCCGCGGGCTGGACCTGCGCGCGCAGCACCTCGACTGGCTGGCGCGGCGCGTGCGCAGCCCGCAGGCGCAACTGCAGGAGCGCCGCGCGCAGATCGACAATCTGGCGCGACATTTGCGGTCGGCATTGCGCGACACCGTGGTGTCGCAGCGCCATCGCCACCAGTTGGTGGAGATGCGCTGGCGCGCATGCCGCCCCGACGCCGCCGCGGCCCACGCCGACGTGACGCGCCTGTGGCAGCGGCTGCAGGCCGCCGCGCTGCGCCAGCACGAGCGCGCCGGCCAGCGCCTGGCGCGCAGCGCCGGCGCGCTCGAGCTGCTGGCGCCGCAGCGCACGCTGGAACGCGGCTATGCGGTGCTGCTCGACCAGCGCGGACGCGCGCTGCGTGCCCCCGCCGAGATCCGCGCGGGCAGTGTGGTCGAAGCGCACCTGGCCGAGGGCGTGGCCGACCTGGCGATCGCCGGCGTGCAGGCCAAGCTGCCGGAATTCTGAGCCGCCGCGCGGCGCCGGGAACGCCTCCCATTCGCGTGCGGCACAGGCCCGAAAGGCTGCGCCGAAATCTCCCGGAAAGCCGCGCGCGGACAAACTAACATCGGAGCAGGGGGCTTTGCGCCGCGGTTTGCGTGGGTCTTGCAAGTCCCCTACAATCGGCAATTCCGGACCCAACAACCCCAACCCACAGAGACAGAACAATGGAACACAAGCTCCCCCCGCTTCCGTACGCGCATGATGCCCTGGCTCCGCACATCTCCAAGGAGACGCTGGAGTTCCATCATGACAAGCACCACCAGACCTACGTCACCAACCTGAACAACCTCATCAAGGGCACCGAGTTCGAGAACGCGACCCTGGAAGAGATCGTCAAGAAGTCGTCGGGCGGAATCTTCAACAACGCCGCACAGGTGTGGAACCACACCTTCTACTGGGATTCGCTGAAGCCCAACGGCGGCGGCCAGCCGACCGGCGCACTGGCCGATGCCATCAACGCCAAGTGGGGCTCGTTCGACAAGTTCAAGGAAGAGTTCACCAAGGTTGCCGTCGGCACCTTTGGTTCGGGCTGGGCCTGGCTGGTCAAGAAGGCCGACGGCTCGCTGGACCTGGTGTCCACCTCCAACGCCGCCACGCCGCTGACCACCGATGCCAAGCCGCTGCTGACCTGCGACGTGTGGGAGCACGCCTACTACATCGACTACCGTAATGCCCGCCCGAAGTATGTCGAGGCATTCTGGAATGTCGTGAACTGGGACTTCGCCGGCAAGAACTTCGCTGGCTGATCCACGCATCGTCCAGACCGCAGCAAACAAAAAGGGCCGCCAGGCCCTTTTTTGTTGCCCCGCGATTCCGTAGTCCCGCACACTCCGCACTTCCTGTGTTCACGCCGTCCCATGGCTGGAACACAGCGACACACTACCGCCCACTACCGGGTCCCGCACCCGCGCCCTATGCTGCGGATGTCCATGCCGGCGTGGTCCGCCATCACGATAACAAATCGATATGGTGACCAAAAGAAAATGCGAATGGACGCTGCGATACCCGATTTCTAGAATCCCCTCACGCTGCATCGCCGCGTACATCCGCCGCATGAGATAGCGCAATCAAGAATCCACAAATTGCTGATGCCGTAGTCCGGGCAGGGGTTGCTGCTGCCCGCGATTTCGTGCACGGGGCGGGGCAGGCATCCCCGTATCGATTCGGACAGGCGCAAGACCGACACTGGAGACAACATGAACAACCCCCTTGCGGGCGCCACCTTTGCGGCGCTCGCGGCCTGCTGCACCGTCGCTTCGGCGCAGAACCACGTCACGCTGTACGGCAGGCTGAATACGTCGATGGAATACTCGGATGCGTCGACGGCATCCGATGGCACCAGGCTCGGCGGCACCGGCCGGCTGACCAACAACCGCTCGGTGTTCGGCATGCGTGGCGAAGAGGCGCTGTATGGCAGTCTGAAGGCGATCTGGCAGATCGAAAGCAATATCTCTTTGGATACGGGCAGCGGGCAACTGGCCAGCCGCAATACCCGTGTTGGGCTGGCCGGGTCGGCCGGCAGCTTTTTCATGGGGAACTGGACCACGCCCTACCTGGAAGCGACTTCCGCCTACGATCCGTTCTATCCGACCACGGCCGGCTATATGGCGCTGATCGGCAACGGCTCGACCCCGACTTCCGACAACATCCAGGACACCACCTCCTTCGACCGCCGCCAGAAGAACAGCGTGCACTACCGCAGCCCCAAATGGAACGGCTTCAGCGGCGGCGTAACGTGGGGCGTCAATGAAGAGCGCGCCACGGTGCCGCGCAACCCGAGCCTGTGGTCGTTTGCCGGGGCCTATGACAACGGCCCGCTGAACGTGGTGCTGGCCTACGAGCGCCACAACAACTACCAGACCGCGGGCCGCGACGACGAAGGCATGAAGATCGGCCTGTCGTACCAGTTCCCCACCACCAGGGTATCCGCGATCTACGAGCGGCTGCACTACCGCACCGCCACCGGCGACCTGAAGCGCGATGCGTACTACGCCTCGGTGGTGCAGAAGCTGTGGACCGGCAGCCTGCGTGCCGGCGTCGGCTACGCCGGCAACGGCCGCGGCAACGCCACCGAGACCGTCGGTTTCTTCCGCAGCGGCCCGGACACCGGCGCCGTGCAGGCCACCGTCGGCTACGAATACCCGCTGTCCAAGCGCACCTCGGTGTTCGGCTTCTACAGCCGCATCTTCAACAAGAAGAACGCCACCTACGACTTTGCCATCAACGAGCTCGGCATCTCCGCCGGCGCCGATCCGCAGACCTTTGCGCTGGGCATGCGCCACGTGTTCTGAAGGCGCTTCGCCGCAGGCCATTACCAAGACACCAACGATCCAGGAGACCCCACATGAGATTCCGCCACATGCTGCGCGCCACGCTGGCCGCCGCCTTGTGCCTGCCGCTGCTGCACGGCGCCGCGCGCGCCGACAGCTACCCCGACAAGCCGATCCGCATGGTGGTGCCGTTTGCCGCCGGCAGCGCCACCGACCTGCTCGCGCGCATCGTCAGCGCCGAGATGAGCGCCTCGTCGAACATGCAGATCGTCGTCGACAACCGGCCCGGCGCCGGCGGCACCATCGGCACCGCGGTGGTGGCCAAGGCTCCCGCTGACGGCTACACCCTGCTACTGACCTCCGCCGGCCATGCGGTCAATCCCACGCTCTATCCGAAGCTGCCGTATGACACCACGCGCGACCTGAAGGGCATCTCCACGGTGGCGACCATGCCCTACCTGCTGGTGGTCAGCGCCTCCAGCCCGTACCGCACGCTCAAGGACCTTCTGGCCGCCGCGCGCGCCAGGCCGGACTCGGTCACCTACAGCTCGGCGGGCAGCGGCAGCTCTTCGCACCTGAGCGGCGAGCTGTTCAACGTGAGCGCCGGCGTGCAGACCCGGCATATCCCGTACAAGGGCGCGCCGGCGGCCATCACCGATGTGATGAGCGGACGCGTCGACATGTTCTTCGCCCCGTCGATCACCGCGCTGCAGTTCGTCAAGGACGGCAAGCTGCGCATCCTGGGCGTGGCCACGGCGGCGCGGGTGCCGTCGCTGCCGGACGTGCCCACCATCGCCGAGGCGGGCGTGCCGGGCTATGTGTTCGATGCCTGGTTCGGCGTGCTGGCGCCGGCGGGCACGCCCAGGGAGATCGTGGCGCGCCTGAACACGGCGATGCAGCAGGCGCTGGGTGCGCCGGCAACGCGCGACAAGCTGATGGCGCAAGGCGCCGAAGCCAAGCCGTCGACGCCGGCCGCGTTCGACAAGCTGATCGCCGTCGACATCGCCAAGCTCGAGCCCATCGTCAAGCGCTCGGGTGCGCAGCCGGGCCAGTAACGCCGCGGCACTGGCGCCCGGCGCATCATCCGGGCGCCGCCTCTCTCAAACCAAGGGAACATCGATATGCGTTGGATTGCACGGGGCCTGGCGCATGCCATGGCGGCGGCTTGCGTGATCGCGGCCGGAGGAGCACAGGCGCAGGCCGCCGCCGCGCCCGCGGACCGGATCCTGGTCAACGGCACGGTGCTTACCATGGACGGCGCGGATACGGTGGCGCAGGCCATTGCCATCCGTGGCGAGCGCATCGTTGCAGTGGGCACCAACCCGAACATCCGCCGCCTGGCAGGACCAGCCACCGAGGTGATCGACCTGGGCGGGCGCACGGTGATCCCCGGGCTGATCGACACCCATATCCACGCCATTCGCGGCGGCCAGAGCTATGCCTTCGAAACCTACTGGTACGAGGGCGAAACCACCAGCCTGGCTGCGGGCCTGGAACAGCTGCGCAAGACCGCGCTGGCGCGCGGCCCCGGCAAATGGGTGGCCGTGACCGGTTCCTGGCACCCCGACCAGTTCACCGAGAAGCGCGCGCCGACCCCGGCCGAGCTGACCGCGCTGCTCCCCGGCAATCCGGCCTACGTGCAGTACCTGTACGACTACGCGCTGGTCAACGCCAAGGCGATCGAAGTGCTCAAGCTCGATCAGCCCGATGCGCTGCCGCCCGGCATCCGCATGGAGCGCGACCGCGACGGCCGTGTCACCGGCCGGATCTTCGGCGCGATCCGGCCGCTGTCGGCGCTGTTCGGGCGCATCCTGGCGCAGAGCCAGGTCGACCCCAAGGCCAGCCTGCAAGCCTTCTTCGGCCGCCTCAACAGCCTGGGCGTGACCGCGCTGATCGACCCCACCGCCGGACCGGGCCCCGCGTACGATCCGCTGTTCGCTCTGTGGCGCGAAGACAGCCTGTCGCTGCGGGTCGGCTACCGCATCCCCACCATGGTCGCGGGCAACGAGGCCGAGTGGTTCCGCAACACGCTGGCCTACCTGCCGCCGCGCCTGGGCGACGGCAAGCTGCGCTTCCTGGGACCGGGCGAAATGCTGGTGTTCGGCATGGACGACGGCGTGAAGATGGGACCCGGATTCCAGCCGTCGGCGAAGGACCGCGAGGAACTGCTGAAGGTTGCCACCTTCGCCGCCAGCCGCGGCTATCCGGTCGAGATCCACGCCTATACCGACGATGCCGCCAACGCCATCCTCGACGTGTTCGAGGAAGTGGCAAGACACCATGACCTGGGCAAGCTGCGCTGGGCCATGGCCCACCTGAACACCGGCAAGCCCGAGACCTTCCGCCGCATGAAGGCGCTAGGGCTGGCCTACACGGTGCAGATGGGGCCGTACTTCGAGGCCGGCGCCATCGGCCACGCCAATGGCCATCATGTGGCCGAGGCCGCGCCGCCGGTGCGGCTGGCCCTGCAGCACGGGCTGAAAGTGGCAGGGGGCACGGATGCCACGCGCATCGGTATCCCGGGCGTCTGGCGTGCGCTGGAGTTCCATGTCGGGGGCTATTCGATCGGCAGGGAAGTCCGGCGTAAGGATGAGTTCCGGCTGTCGCGGCTGGAGGCGTTGCGGCTCTATACCGCCAACGCGGCGTGGATTTCGTTCGATGAGGCTTCGCGCGGCACGCTGGAGGCGGGCAAGCTGGCCGATCTGGCGGTGCTGGACCGGCCCTACCTGACCGTCCCGGTTGAAGACATCCACCGCATCCGTTCGGTGCTGACGATGGTGGGTGGCAGGGTGGTGCATGGCGATGGGGGCTTTGCTGCGCGCAAGGAGCGATAGGAGCAGCGAAAGCTCCGCGGAAGGGAAGACGTGCTTAACCGCGCCAACGCCCACTAAGAACCACCCCCGATCTCCCCCAGCACCCTGCAATTCGGCCAGCTCCCAGCCACCGCCAACTCCGTCGCCACCCGCCTCAGCGTTTCCATCACAGCCAGCGTCGCCCGCGACGGCGGCCGTGCCGCGGCATAGCCGATCAGCCGATGCAGTTCGAGCCCTTGCACCGGCACGGCCTGCAGGTGTCCGGCCTCCAGTTCGTCCCGGATCGCCGCGGCGAAATGCACGGTCCAGCCGAACCCGCGCGCTACCAGTCGCCGGGCTACCTCGATCGATTCCACCTCCATCGTGACCTGCAGCTCCAGGCCCTGGCGCGCCGCCAGCGCTTCCAGCGCCAGCCGCACGCCTGACTTGGGCACGCCGGTCAGGATCAATGGGAGGCCCTGCAGCTGTTCGATCTCCACCGGCCCATCACCCAGCGCGGCATCACCCCGCGGGCCGATCGCGCACAGGCTCTCCGCCACCAGCGGCACCGCCGAGACCCCGGAGCTCGACACCGGCCCGCTCAGCAGCGCGACGTCGAGCGTGCCTTGCAGCAGCGCATCCTGCAGCGCGGGAGCGAAATTCTCCACCAGGCGCAGGCGGATCTCCGGATACTGCTCGCGCAGCGTTTCGGCCAGCGGGATGAACAGTAGCGGCGCCAGCGCCGGCGTCAGCCCCACCGCAACCAGCCCGCGCGGCGACGCGGCGAGGTCGGCGATGTCCACCTTGACCTGGTCGGCGTAGCGCAGCAGGAAGGAGGCGCGGTCCAGCAGCACCAGGCCCTCCGGCGTGGGCGTGGCGCCGCGCACGTGGCGCTCCAGCAGGCGCACGCCCAGTTCTTCCTCGAGCAGCCGGATCTGGCGGCTGAGCGCAGGCTGCGCGATATGCAGCGCTGCCGAGGCGCGGCCGAAGTGCTGCAGCGTGGCCAGCACCTTGAAGTAGCGAAGCTGTCGGAGATCCATGGCGTAGCTCTACTGGCCGGATTTGTGCAATCGATTGCACAAATTGTCGAAAAAAACGGCGCCCTTGCGAGCGCCAGCGTTACAGCGGCCGGGTCGAGCCCCGCACCACCAGTTCCGGTGCCAGCAGGGTCCGCGCGGTGGTGGTGATGCTGCCGTCCAGCGCGCCCAGCATCAACACGGCGGCGCGCGTGCCCATCTCGTAGAACGGCACGCGGATGGTGGTTAGCGCCGGGGCCACCGCATGCATCAGCAGCATGTCGTTGTGCCCGACCACCGACAGGTCCGACGGGCAACTGCCGCCCGCCGCGTTGACGGCCGCATAGCAGCCCAGCGCCAGGAAATCATTGGCGGCCACCACCGCGGTGACGCGACGGCGCTGTGCCAGCAGTTGCGCGCACGCGGCCTGGCCGGCCGCTTCCGTGTAGGCCGGCGCGCGCACCACCGGGCAGTGGGAGACGGCCATACCGAGCTCCGCCACCGCCTGCAGGAAGCCTGCTTCGCGTTCGTGGCCGGTCGAGAGATTGCCCGGTCCGGCCACATGGCCGATGCGCCGGTGGCCCAGCGCGTGCAGGTGACCGACGGCGAGCGCCATCGCCTGGCGGTGGTCGCCGACGATGCTGGACACGCGCCCCGCATCGTCGCTGCGGTTGACCATCACCAGTGGCACGCCCTGCGCCAGGCAATGGTCCACCACCGGGTCGTTGCGCTCGGCGGTGGCCAGGATCAGGCCGTCGACCTGCCGCGCCAGCAGTTGATCGACGATGAAGGTCTGGCGCGCCTTGTCGCCGCCGGCATTGGCGACGATCGGGATATAGCGGTGCCGCGACAGTGCGTTCTCGATGCCTAGCACGATCGGCGGAAACACCGGGCTGCCGATGTCCGGCACCACCACGCCGATGGTGCCCGAGCGCCGCGTGCGCAGCGCCGCGGCGATGCGGTTGGGCGAGTAGTGCAGGTCCTGCGCCGCCTTCAGCACGCGCGCCACCAGTTCGTCGCCGATGCGGTGCCGGGTCTGCGGGTTGAGCACGCGCGACACGGTCGACGGATGCACGTCGAGTGCTTCGGCAATCTGCTTGATGGTGGGCTTGCTCATCGCTATGTGTTACGTGCGGCAGACGGCGCGCCATACCGCCTGGTTATCGGGATACCGGCAAAAAGTGGATTGGACGCAAGACACCGGCGCTTCCTAGAATCCGCCCGGATGCGCGCAACCTCGCTTGTCGTGCAATCGATTGCATTGTAATCTGCCCGGCGCGGTCATGCCAAGCCATGGCCGGCCGGGCGTAGCAAAAGGAGACGGAAATGAAGGCAGCGGTTTCGCTCGCCGGCCAGGCGCCGGTGTACCAGGAGTTCGACGAGCCGGCCGCAGGGCCGGGCAAGGTCGTGGTCGAGGTTGCGGCGGCGGCGCTGACGCGGCTCGACATGGCGATTGCCGAAGGCCGCCATTACCTCAAGCCAGGCGCGGGCCGCTTCGTGGTGGGGCGCGAGGGCGTGGGGCGCCTCGCCGATGGGCGGCGCGTCTACTTCAACGTCAATGCGCCGCGCGCGCCGTACGGGTCGATGGCGCAGCGCGCGCTGGTGGACCCGGCGCTCACCTTCCCGGTGCCGGACGGCATCGACGATGCGCGCGCGGCCGCGCTCGGCAACGCCGGCCTGGCGGCATGGCTGCCGCTGTCATGGCGCGCCCGCATGCAGCCCGGCGAAACCGTGCTGGTGCTTGGGGCAACCGGCGTTTCAGGGCTGCTGGCAGTGGCCTCGGCAAAGCTGCTCGGCGCGGGCCGCGTCATCGCCGCCGGGCGCGATGTGCACGCGCTGCAGCGTGCGCGCCGGCTGGGCGCCGATGCGGTAGTGCCGCTCGACCAGCCCGGCGACCTGCTCGACGCCTACCGCAATGCGGCCGACGGCAGCGTCGATATCGTGCTGGACTACCTGTGCGGCGCGCCCGCCGAAGCCGCGTTGCTGGCGCTGGGCCACGGCGGCCGGCTGGTCCATATCGGCACCACGGTCGCGCCGACCATCACTTTTGCCGGCGCCGCCGCGCGCCAGGCGTGCTTCGACATCATGGGCTTTGCCTACTACCACGCGCCCATCGCGGCGCAGGCGCAGGCCTACGCCGAACTGTGCCGGCATACCGCCGCGGGGCGCATGGAGATAGATATCGTCGCCGAGCCGCTGGAAGCGATCGGCCGCGTGTGGGCGGCGCAGGCCCGCGGCGCGCGCCAGCGCTTCGTGCTGATGCCCTGAAGAAAATCAGCGCGCCTTGGAGTCCGGCACGCGGGTCTGGTCGATCGAGGCCCCGCCGGTGCCCGTGCGCGGCTTGCCGTGCAGGCCGTCGCGGTCGACCTTGCCGGCGCTTTCCGAGGCCGGCTTGGCCTTGTCGTGGCCGGGCAGGCCGCCGGCGGTGTGCGGCTCCTTGGGCACGTCGCCGAGATCCCTGGCCAGCCCGCCCGGGTTGGTGGGCGTGGCGCCCGGCGTGCTGCCCGGCGCCACGCTGGCACCGGGCGGCGGTATGGTCTGGCTGCCCTTGGGACCCTTGTCGGTGCGCACGCCGGTTTCGGGCGGCTGCGCCAGGGTGCCGCCGGCGAGCGCGCACAGCAGCGCGACGGCCGCGGCGCGGGGGATGGTGGATCGCATCTGGATTCTCCTGTTGAACGCTGGCGTGCTGTCAAGCGCGGGCATGCTGGTACGGCAAAAGCATTTGCCGGGCCATCTCGCATACCGCCGAGCGGGGCCGGGCGGAGCACCGGCGCAACGCACTTTCTACAAGCGCCGGTGGTTGTTACAAGGACGCGGCGACGACGGGCGCAGCGGTGCCGGCAGGCGCGGGCAGCGGCCGGGGCCAGTGCCGCGGGAACGGAAGTTGCGCGCACGTCAGCGTTGGCCCGCGATTGCGGCCCACCTCAGCGGAGGCGTCATGAAACACAGCAAGCACGACACGTCGAACGATCCGGCGCTGGACCGGCGCCAGGGCCTGGATGACCGTGAACTGAAGGAAAACGCCGCGGACAACCAGCGTGCGCGCGAGCGCGCCCGTGCCGATTGGGAGCATGCGGCATCACACCGCAAGGATGGCCAGCCGGCGCGCAAGCCGGACAAGGGCGGCAAGGGCGAGATGCCGCCGGGAGTCGGCGCGCGTGACCTGCACGATCCCGGCAGCCGCGATCCCGACGCGCCGCCGACAGTGAACCGGTCCTGATCCGGTCATTGCCTGGCACCGCGCGCCAGCCGCGCGGCAGCCTGCAGACTGCGCACGATGCGGTCGAAGGCCGCGGCACGCGCCTCGTCGCTGCGCTGGCGCAGGGCAAACGAGGGGTGGTAGGTGGCGATGACCAGCCGCCCCTCGTGCTCGACCGGCGTCTCCATCATGCCCGCCAGCGTCACGCTCTTGCGGCCCAGCACCGCGCGCGCCGCGGTGGCGCCGAGCGCCACCACCACCGCTGGGTGCACTTTTTCCAGCTCCCGCTCCAGCCACAGGTTGCAGGCCTCGATCTCCTGCTGCGCCGGCGATTTGTGCAGGCGGCGCTTGCCGCGCCACTCGAACTTGAAATGCTTGACCGCGTTGGTCATGAAAAGCTTGTCGCGGTCCAGGCCGGCGGCCTGCAGCGCTTCATCCAGCAGGTGTCCGGCCGGCCCGACAAAAGGCGAGCCTTGCAGGTCTTCCTGCGAACCCGGCTGTTCGCCCACCAGCATGATCCGCGCGTGCGCCGCGCCGGCGCCGGGCACGCCCTGGGTGGCGTTGCGCCACAACGGGCAGCGCCGGCATTGGTTCAGTTCGCCGCGGCTGACAGGCGGCTTGTTGCGCTCGGGCATGGCGGATGGCGGTGACGCAGCGCGCGCGGGCGCTGCTGCCGATGCGCTGCAGGTTTCGCGCCATGGCGCCGCGTTGCGATCGGTATGGAACTTGCCTTCTCCGAGGGATCGCGCGCCGGCCACGCCATGCGTGCCTTGCCATGCCGCACCGAACGCCTGACGCCTGAACCGCGCATGCCCCAGACCAACCGTCCCGCCTCCCGCCGCCGCATCGCCGCCGAACTGTTCCGCGCGATCTGGCGCTTCCGCGCGCGCGTGCTGGTCGCGGTGTCGCTGCTGCTGCTGGCCAAGGCCTGTGCCGTGGCGGTGCCGCTGATGCTCAAGCTGGTGGTCGACGAGGTCACGCCCGCCGCGGCCGGCACCGATGCGGCGCGGCTGGGGTTGGTGGCGATGCCGGTGTTCCTGGTGCTGGCCTATGCCATCCTGCGGCTGCTCGGCAACGCCTTCAGCGAACTGCGCGACGTGGTCTTTGCCTACGTCACGCAGAGCACGGTGGCGGGCTTCATGGAACGCGCCTTCGCGCACCTGCATGCGCTGGGCGCCCGCTTCCACGCGCAGCGCGCCACCGGCAGCGTGATCCGCGACCTCGAGAAGGGCACCGCGGCGATCGGCTTCCTGCTGGGCGTGGCGGTCTTCACCATCGTGCCGACGCTGATGGAGATCGTGTCGGTACTGGCCATCATGATCGGCGCCTATGGCGCGGCCTTCGCCGCCATCATCCTCGGCGTGTTCGTGTTGTACGCGGGCTTTACCTATGTCTTCACGCAGCGGCGCATGCGCGTGCAGCGCCAGGTCAATGCGGTCGAGGCCACCACCAACAGCAAGGTGGTGGACAGCCTGCTCAACTACGACACCGTCAAGTTCTTCGCGCGCGAGTCGTTCGAGACCCGGCGCCTGTCCGAGATGCTGCAGCGCTGGATCGGCATCAGCGTGGAAAACCAGTATGCGCTGTCGGCCCTGCATATCGGGCAGAGCGTGTGCATTGCGGTGGGGGTCGGCGCGGTGATGCTGCTGGCCACGCAGCGCGTGATCCAGGGCTCGCTGTCGGTGGGCGACCTGGTGCTGATCAACGCCTACATCATCCAGGTGGTGCTGCCGCTCAACACGCTCGGCTTTATCTTCCGCGAGTCGAACGACGCCATGACCAATGTCGAGCGGCTGTTCGCGCTGCTAGACGCCCATGGCAAGCCCGGCGAGGACAGCGACGCGCCGGCGGCGCGCCCGCTGCGCGTGAGCCGCGGCGAGATCGTTTTCGACCGCGTCAACTTCAGCTATGACCCCAGCCACCAGACCCTGTGGGACGTCAGCTTCCGCGCCGGCGCCGGCCAGACCGTGGCGGTGGTGGGCGGCAGCGGCTCGGGCAAGTCGACCCTGGCGCGGCTGCTGTTCCGGCTGTACCAGCCCGACAGCGGCAGCATCAGCATCGACGGCCAGGACCTGCGCCTGGTGACGCAGCGCAGCCTGCGCGAACTGATCGGCATCGTGCCGCAGGACACCATCCTGTTCAACGACACCATTGCCTACAACATCGGCTATGGCCGCGAAGGCGCCACCCGCGCCGACATCGTCGCCGCGGCGCGCGCGGCGCAGCTCGACGCCTTTATCGACCGCCTGCCCGACGGCTACGAAACCCAGGTGGGCGAGCGCGGCGTGCGCCTGTCGGGCGGCGAGCGCCAGCGCGTGGCGATCGCGCGCGCGATGCTCAAGCGCCCGCCGATCGTGGTCTTCGACGAGGCCACCTCGGCGCTGGACACGCGCTCGGAGCGCGCGATCCAGCAGGAGCTGTCCGCAGTCGCGCGCGGGCGCACCGCGCTGATCATCGCGCACCGGCTCTCGACCATCGTCGATGCCGACCGTATCCTGGTGATGGAGCACGGCCGCATCGTCGAAGACGGCAACCACGCCACGCTGCTCGAGCGCGGCGGCATCTACACCCAGATGTGGCAGTTGCAGCAGCAGCAGCGCGAGCTGGAACGCGCCGAACGGCGCCTGGCGCTGCAGCCGGTGCGCCTCGAGATCCTGCTGGCCAGCGTGGTCGACGGGCTGCGCGAGCTGATCGCCGAGCGCCATGTCAACCTGTTCACGGTGCAGAGCGAGTCGGAGCTGCGCGTCACCGGCGATCCGGGCGTGCTGCAGAAGGCGATCTGGGAGCTGTGCCAGCACATGATCGCCACCATCGAGCCGGGCGGGCGGCTGGAACTGCGGCTCGAGCGGCTGGACGGCCAGGCCGGCCTGCGGCTGTCCGCCACGCCGGGCGATTTGCCGCTGCAGGATGTGCAGGGCCTGCACGAATGGCTGGCCGAGCACGGCGTCACGCTGACTGCCGACGGGCCGGCGCACGCCTACCAGCTGTTGATGCCGATGCGCGCCGTGCAGGAGGCCGAGCCGCGCCGCGCGCCGGACGCCACGCCGCACGCCGGGCCCGCACCCGAGGCGCCCGATGCACAGGCGCTCAAGGGCCTGCGCGTGCTGCTGCTGGACGACGACGAGCCCACGCGCGAGGTGCTGAGCGCCTCGCTGGAAGACTACGGTGCCCATGCGATTGCGCAGCAGCGTGGCGATGACGTGATCGCGCTGCTGGCGGGTACGCATCCCGGCCAATGGCCGCAGGTGCTGCTGTGCGACCTCGCGCTCGACGAGGAAGACGGCTACACCGTGCTGCGCCGGGTGCGACGGCTCGAGGCGCAGATGCAGGTGCCGCTGGGCAAGCGCATGACCGCGATCGCGCTGTCCGGACACGCCGAGCCGCAGGACCGCATGCGCGCGCTGATGGCGGGGTTCCAGCTGCACCTGTCCAAGCCGGTGCGGGTGGGCGAGCTGGTGGCGGCGATCCGTTCGCTGGCGGTGCGCTCCGACGCGCAGGAAGCGTAGCGCGGCCACATTGACCGCAGCGGCCGCGCCTCAGGCGCGCGGCTCGCGCAAGCGGCTGCGCAGCTTCAGCACTTCTGCCGGGATCACCCGGCGCTCCTGCCATACCCACGGCATGCCGCCCAGCACCTCGACCAGGCCGCGCCATCCCTGGCAGCGCCACAGCTGCGGCAATGCCGCCGCGGTCTCGCCCAGCGCCACCTGCCAGGGCAGCCGCAGCCAGGCGGACCAGATGGCATTGCGCGCCAGCAGCGAGCGGCGCTGCGCGGGGTTGCGCAGCGGGCTGGGATGGTGGTGCACCACCAGCTGCGGCGCGTACACCAGCTGCCAGCCATGCGCGGCCAGGTCCAGCGCCAGCAGCGTTTCCTCGCCGCCCAGGAAGAAGCGCGGATGGTAGCCGCCGGCCTGGCGGAAGGCATCGGTGCGGAACGCGGTGGCGCCCGCCATCAGGCCCAGGATCGCGCGGCCCGGCAGCATCGCCGAGGGCAGCGGGCTGGCCGCCATGCGCGCGCAGGTCGGGTCTTCGCCGCGGTGTTCGCCCACCAGGATGCGCGCCGTCAGCGCGGCCACGCGCGGATGGCGCTCGAACATGGCGCACGCCGCCGACAGCGATCCGGGTGCCCACCAGCAGTCGTCATCGCAGAAGGCGACATAGCGGGTGCGGGCCCAGTCCGCGCCCAGGTTGCGGCCCGCGGCGCCGAGGTTGCGCGCGCTGCGCAGCAGCGCGGCGTGCGGGAATTCGTTGCGCACCATGGCGGCGGTGCCGTCGTCCGAGGCGTTGTCGACCACGGCGATGGGCGGGCGTTCCGGCAGCGCGCTCAGGCGCGCCAGCGCGGTGCGCACCGAATCGCGCCGGTTGTGCGTCAGCACCACCACGCTGATGTCGCAAGGGCGGGTGCGCGGA
This sequence comes from Cupriavidus sp. SS-3, assembly GCF_035818815.1. NCBI lineage: Bacteria > Pseudomonadati > Pseudomonadota > Betaproteobacteria > Burkholderiales > Burkholderiaceae > Cupriavidus > Cupriavidus sp. SS-3. The sequence goes on along the minus strand of NZ_JAYLVT010000026.1, from coordinate 35,904 downwards.
GTAGCGCGGGAAGCGGAAGCGGTGGCTGGTATCGGCATGGCTGTTGGCAGAACTCAGAACTCAGAACTCAGGCAGGACTCAGGCAAGGCTCAGGGGCGGGGCCGGCCGGCTGCAGCATCCAGTAGCGCTCGGGGGCGCACAGGTCGCACAGCCGGTCTTCGCTGAACAGCTGCAGCTGGCTCTGGTAGGCGTTGAGCGCGTAGCTCTTCTGCGTCAGGTACTGCGCCACCGGCAGGTTGACGGGCGTGGCGCACAGGCCGCTGTCCCGGCATTGCACCAGCCGCTGCTGCAGCAGGCCCGGCATGCGGCGGTAGATCGCGTCCTCGTAATAGAGCCACTGCACGGGCGGCGGCGCGGCGGCGGGTGCGGCGGCCGGCCCGTTCCATGCCGGGCCGCGCGCGTGCGCGGCCAGCATCAGCAGCCGGCAGGCGTCATGCACCAGGGCATGGTCGGAATGGAACAGCCCGAGCGGAGCCACCACCACGCCTTCGGTCTGCATCAGCAGCACGGTGTGCAGCGCGTCGGCAAGCTGTTGCGCGGTATAGCGGCGCCCGTACTGGCTGTCCCAGAACTCCAGCCACACCGCGTGTGCGCCCAGCATGGTGAGCGCGTGGTTGTCCTCGCGGCGGCGCGACAGCACCGCCTGCTCGGCGCTGGCGAAGCCGGCGGCCTGGTCCCAGTCGGGCGCCGGCATGTCCGCCGGCGGCACGCCCGCGAACACCGTCACCACGCGCGCCGCGCGCGCGGCCGCGATCAGCCCGCCACAACTGAACACGGCATCGTCCAGATGCGGCGAGATCACGGTCACCGCAGCGGCGAGATCGACCACCATCGCCGTGCCCATGCCGCCCCCTCGCGCGCCCCGGTACGCCGTCAACTGAGCGCGGCACGCGCTTCGCGCGCGGTGGCGGACACCGGCACCACGTTGCCGGGCGCACCCTCGGCATGCGCCTGCGCGGCCAGCCGCGCGGCAAAGTAATCGACGGTGCGGCGCAGGCCGTCTTCCAGCGCGGTGTGCGGCTCCCAGCCCAGCAGCTGGCGCGCCAGCGTGATGTCGGGGCAGCGTTGGTGCGGGTCGTCGGCCGGCAGCGGCCGCATCTCGATGCGCGACGGCGAGCCGGTGGCGCGCAGCACCGCCTGCGCGATCTCGAGCATGGTGCTTTCGCGCGGGTTGCCCAGGTTGACCGGCGTGCCGCTGGCGGGGGCTTCCATCAGCCGGACCAGCGCGTCGACCATGTCGTCGACATAGCAGAAGGCACGCGTCTGCGCGCCGTCGCCGTAAACCGTCAGCGGCTGCCCCGCCAGCGCCTGGGTGATGAAGTTCGAGACCACGCGCCCGTCGGCCGGGTGCATGCGCGGCCCGTAAGTATTGAAGATGCGCGCGATGCGCACGTCCAGCCCATGCTGGCGGTGGTAGTCCATGAACAGGGTCTCGGCGCAGCGCTTGCCTTCGTCGTAGCAGGAGCGGATGCCCACCGGATTGACGTGGCCCCAGTACCCTTCCTGCTGCGGATGGTGCTCGGGGTCGCCATAGACTTCGCTGGTGGAGGCCTGCAGGATGCGCGCCCTGAGCCGCTTGGCCAGTCCCAGCATGTTGATGGCGCCGTTGACGCTGGTCTTGGTGGTCTGCACCGGGTCGTGCTGGTAATGCACCGGCGAGGCCGGGCACGCGAGGTTGTAGATCTCGTCGACCTCCACATACAGCGGGAAGGTGACGTCGTGCCGCAGCAGCTCGAAATTGGTCCGGCCGAGCAGATGCGCGATGTTCTCCTTGGTGCCGGTGTAGAAGTTGTCCACGCACAGCACGTCCTGCCCGGCGCGCACCAGCCGCTCGCACAAGTGCGAGCCGAGAAATCCCGCGCCGCCGGTGACCAGGATGCGCTTGCGATCGCTTTCCTTCATTTCCGCTCTCCTTGCATTGCTTGCTCGTGCCGGCCGGTCGAGTCCGCATCAGGCCGCGACACGGCGGGCCCCGGCCTGCAGTGCCGGCACCCCGGCGCAGACGTGCGCATAGACCGCCTCCATCTGCCTGGCCACGCCGGCCCAGGTGAAATGCGCCTGCGCGCGGCGCCGGCCCGCTTCGCCCAGCTTGCGCGCCAGCGCGGGGTTGGCGGCCAGCTGCGCCAGCCGCGCCGCCAGCGCCGCCGGCGCCTTGGGCGGCACCAGGAAGCCGGTGTGTCCATCCACCACGGTGGAGCGGATGCCACCGACGTCGGCGCCGATCACCGGCGCGCCGCACGCCATCGCCTCCACCGGCGTGATGCCGAAGGGCTCGTACCACGGCGTGGTCACGAAAACATCGGCGGCGCTGTAGAACAGGCGCAGGGTGTCGCGCCCGCGCCTGCCGGTAAACACCACGCGTTCGGCCACGCCCTCGGCGCTGGCCACGTCCTGCAGCCGGCCGATTTCCGGCGTGGCCTGCACGCTCGGCTGCTCGGCGTTGCCGCCGACCACGTACAGGGTGGCGTCGAGGCCGGTGTCGCGGCGCAGGCAGCCCAGCGCGCGGATCACGTTGTCGATGCCTTTGCGCGGCACCAGCCGCCCTAGCTGCAGCACGCGGAAGCCATGCAGCGGCCAGCCCAGTGCGCGCCGCGCCGCGTCGCGCGGCACCGGCGCGAACTCGGCCGCATCGAAGCCGCACGGCACGGTCTGCACGCGCGCGGGATCGGCGCTGTAAAGATTGACGAGGTCGTCTCGGTCCTGCGGACATTCCGCCACCACGCAGTCGGCCTCGCGCACCAGCGTGTCCTCGATGCCGAAGCGGTCGTCGGGAAAGCCGTCGGTGCTGCCCTGGTGCAACCTGCGCACCTTGCCCAGCGCATGGAAGGTCATCACCAGCGGGATGCCGAGCGTGTGGCGCGCGCGCAGCGCGGCCAGCCCGGACATGAAGAAGTTGGCATGGAGCACGTCGTAGCCGGTGGCATCGCCGCGCACGAAGTCGGCCAGGAACGCGCCGAAGTCTTCCATATAGGGCAGCAGCTGTTCTTTCGGGATCTGCACCGGCGGCCCTGCCGTGACGTGGATCACGCGCACGTTGGGCGCGAACGCCACCACCTCGGGCAGCAGCGCCTTGTCGCGCCGCGTGAAGACATCGACCTGGTAGCCGCGGCTGCCAAGCTGTCTTGCAAGATGCGCCACATAGATGTTCTGACCGCCGCAGTCGGTGCTGCCAACGCTGGCGAGTGGCGAGGCATGTTCGCTGATAAGCGCGATCTTGCGCATGGTTGGCTCCGGTGGTTTGCCGCCGTGACCGCGAGCGCGGGCGGTATGGAGGTGGTGGCCCTTGCAGCTAGCGTGCCATCGCCCCTGTGCAATATTCCGGCGATAAACACGTCGGGCGGGGAACCGAAGCAGAAGCGATATAGCGGTTCTCGAGGAGCCAGGCTCACCGCATTGCGAAGAAGACGCACGACAGCCTGTGCGCGCGCGGTTTAGTCATTCTTACGCCGCCGCTTTGTAATTTGCGCTTACCGGTCCTTGCGGTTGGACGCGAGCCAGAGCAGGCTTGCAACCGGCCCGATGTTTGCTGTGTCGATGACTCCGATGCAAGCCGCGCTGTACGCGATGGCGGCGCGGCGTGCCGTCCCAAACCATCGATGGAGCTGCCCATGCCACCCAACCCGGATGCGGGCCAGGCGCCCCGCGCCTCCCATGCCGGCGCCAGCCGGTTCAGCGATCCCGCCGCGGCGCGGCGCGCGGTCGAGCTGGCGCTGCCAATGCTGCAGGCCTCGCTGCGCGACAAGGCCGTCGGCGAAAGCGGCTGCATGCATGTGGTCGTGATGGATCCGACGCTGCAGCCCGGCGATTGCGCCTTCGAGGAAGCGATCCTCTATGAGCATTCGCTGCCGTCGCGCGAGGCCTGGGATGCCGACTACAGCCGCTACGCGCGCGCCAAGGCCAGCCTGAGCTGGCGCACCGGCATGGCCAGCGCGCAGGTGGTCCACTGCAGCCCGCACCGGCTGCGCAGCGACGACACCCTGCTCGGCGGCGCCGCCGTGGTGGATGGCATCGTGGTCGCCGTCAGCGGGGCCAACGCGTGGTACGACGAGGCCTTTGCCGGCTGCGTGGCGATGCTGCTGCGGGCGGTGGCGCAAGGGGCTTGCGTGCACGCGCAGCCGGCCGGCTGATCCGGCAGCCGCGTTCGCCCGACTGTTGGCACACATTTCGCACTGGCAGCAAGCCTGCGCACCTGGCCATGCCTGTCCTGATCGCGGCATGCGGCAGCCGACAAGGTGCCAGCACCGATGTCCGATTCGTTGTCCGATTCGGTCCGATTCGTGGTCCGAATCACAGTCCACCACACCGATCGCCAGGGAACCACCATGCCAACTTCGCAATCGCCACGACCCGCCGCGCACACCGAGGCCGCCATGCCGCTGCAGGACCGCACTTATCTCGTCAGCGGCGCGGGCCGCGGCCTGGGCGCCGCCATCTGCCGCACGCTGAGCGCGGCCGGCGCCGCCATGATCGTGGCCGATATCGACGACAAGCTTGCGCGCGACAGCGCCGGCGGGCTGGCCGAGGCCGGCGCGCAGGCGTGGCCGCTGCACCTGGATGTCTCCGACCCCGCGTCCGTGCGCGCCGCCTTCGAAGCCGTGCGCGCGCGCGGCGCGCGCCTCGACGGCATCGTCAACAACGCCGCCATCGACATCACCCTGCCGGTGGACGAGGTCGATGCCGAGACCTGGCGCAAAGTGCTGATGGTCAACCTGTACGGCCCCTACCTGATGGCGCATGCCGCCGTGCCGGTGCTGAAGGCGCAGGGCGGGGGGCATATCGTCAACATTGCCTCGACCGCGTCCAAGCGCGCGTGGCCCAATGCCTCGGCCTACCACGCGACCAAGTGGGGGTTGCTGGGCTTTTCGCATGCGCTGCATGCGGAACTGCGGCCGCACGGGATCAAGGTCTCGGCGATCGTCGCGGGCGGCATGCGCACGCCGTTCCTGCTGGACCGCTTTCCCGACATCGACCAGGGCAATCTGCAGGACCCGGCCAATGTCGCCAACGCGGTGCGCTTCGTGCTGACGCAGCCGGAAGAAACCGTGATCCCCGAGGTGATGGTGCTGCCCATGAAGGAGACCTCGTGGCCATGAGCCTCGCTGCCCCGCTACGCGCGGCCGTGCTGCTGGACAAGGACGGCACGGTACTGGACGACGTCCCTTACAACGTCGATCCGGCGCGCATGCGGCTTGCGCCAGGCGCCGCCGCCGCGCTGCGGCTGCTGGGCGGCCTGGGTCTGCCGCTGGTGGTGGTGACGAACCAGCCCGGCGTGGCCCATGGCCTGCATACCGAGGCCGAGCTGGTGCCAGTGCGTGAACGGCTGGCGGCCATGTTTGCCGAGCAGGGCGCGGCGCTGAGCGGCTTCCTGTATTGCCCGCATCATCCCGAAGGGCAGGTGGCGCCCTACGCGCGCGCGTGCCTGTGTCGCAAGCCCATGCCCGGGCTGCTGCTGCAGGCGGCCGCGGCATGGCGGCTCGACCTGGCGCGGTCCTGGATGATCGGCGACATCCTCAATGACGTCGAGGCCGGCAACCGCGCCGGCTGCGCCACCGTGCTGGTCGACTGCGGCAACGAGACCGAATGGCAGCTCTCGCCCGCGCGCCAGGCCGACTACGTGGTGCCCACGCTCGACGCCGCCGCGCGCCTGGTGGTTGCGCGCACCCGCGCAGCGGACCCTGTCGGCGCCGCCGCATCGACGGCCGCGTCACCATGCCGTGCGGAGGCGCCATGAACTGGCAATCCGCGCGCAGCGTGCTGTGCGTGCGCCTCGACAATATGGGCGACGTGCTGATGAGCACGCCGGCGATGCAGGCCCTGGCCGATGCACTGCCGGCGCGCCGGCTGACGCTGCTGACCTCGCACAGCGCGGCGGCCCTGGCGCCGCACCTGCCGATGGTCGGCCGCGTGCTGGCCTGGGACGCGCCCTGGGCCAGGCATGCCGAGGCCCGGGCGGCACCGGCGCCGGGGCCGGAGATTGCCGCCTGCGCGCGCTGGCTGGCGCGCTTTCGCTTCGACGCGGCCGTGATCTTTACCGTCTACAGCCAGAGCCCCTTGCCCGCCGCGGTACTGTGCGCGCTGGCGGGCATTCCGTTGCGGCTGGCCTGCTGCCGCGAAAACCCCTACACGCTGCTGAGCGACTGGGTCCCCGACACCGAGCCGGGCACGCAGCCGGGCCAGCGTCCGCGCCACGAGGCGCAGCGCCAGCTCGACCTGGTGGCGCAGGTGGGAGCCGTCGCACGCGAGACGCGCCTGCGCTTTCGCGTGCTGGCGGCGGACCGCACCGCGCTCGCCGGGCGCCTGGCCGCGATCCGCGGCGGCCGCAGCGGGCCGGTGGTGGTGGTGCATCCCGGCGCCAGCGCGCCGTCGCGGCGCTGGCCGCCGGCGCGCTTTGCCCAGGTGGCGCACGCGCTGGCGGTGAAGGCCGGCGCGCACGTGCTGGTGACCGGCGATGCCGCCGAGCACGACATCGTGCGCGCGGTCTGCGCCGCCGCCGGCCACGCGCGCGTGGTGCCGCTCGCCGGCGCCTTGCGCCTGGGCGAAATGGGCGCATTGCTGGAAGCCGCCGACCTGCTGGTGTCGAACAACACCGGGCCGGTCCACCTGGCCGCCGCGCTGGGCACGCCGGTGGTGGACCTCTACGCGCTGACCAATCCGCAGCACACGCCGTGGCAGGTGCCGCACCGCACGCTGTTTGCCGATGTGCCGTGCCGCTATTGCTACAAGAGCATGTGCCCGCAGGGACACCATCGCTGCCTGGAAGACGTGCCGGCCGCGCACGCGGTGCAGGCCGCGCTGGCGCTGCTGGGCGGCAATCCCGACAGCATGCCCGCGGTCGAACTGCCGTGGCCGGGCGTGGGCGCGGCCGCAGCGGCGCCTGCCGAGTTCGATGCCGTGCCCGCGATGCCGGACGACAGTGCAACCCGCCACCTCCCACATGACGAGGCCGACCATGTACACCCTTGGCATTAACGCCGCCTACCATGACTCCGCCGCTTGCCTGGTGCGCGATGGCGAGGTCATCGCCGCGGCGGAAGACGAACGCTTCACCCATATCAAGCACGGCAAGCGCCCGGTGCCGTTCACGGCATGGGAACTGCCGTTCCACGCCATCGACTATTGCCTGGGCGAGGCCGGCATCGCGCTGCGCGAGGTCGACCATGTCGCCTACGCGTTCGACCCCGCGCTGATGCTGGGCGCGCGCCGGCATGACGCCACCGTGACGCTGCCGCTGGAGCCGTCAGCGCACGGCGCTGCCAGCGGGCACGAGTCGCCGTGGGATCCGCTGTTCCTGTCGTACGTGGTCAACGCACCGCGGCAACTGGCCGGCGGCGCACCGCACCACCTCGCCGCGCGCTTTCGCGGCGTGCGCCACGACGGGCCGTTCCGCTGGCATTTCGTCGAGCACCACATGGGGCATGAAGCCAGCGCCTTCCTGGCGGCGCCGTTCGCGCGCTGCGCGGTGCTGACCATGGACGGCCGCGGCGAACGCGCCACCACCAGCTACGGCGTGTTCGACGGCAAGGAGTATCGGCGCATCAAGCAGATCGACCTGCCGGACTCGCTCGGCCTGCTGTACGAACGCGTCACGCGCCACCTGGGCTTCCTGCATTCGTCGGACGAGTACAAGGTGATGGCGCTGGCCTCCTACGGCAAGCCTGCGCACCTTGGGGTGTTCCGCGACATGGTGCGGCGCGATGCCGAAGGCGGTTACCGCGTGGCGCAGCCCGACCTGGAAGCGTTGCTGGGGCCGCCGCGCCAGCGCGGCGAGGACTTCGGCGCCGCGCATTTCGATATCGCGCGCTCGCTGCAGGAGGTGCTGGAGGAAACCGTGGTCGGCATGACCACCTGGCTGGCCGAGGCCACCGGCGAACGGCAGCTGGCCATGGCCGGCGGGGTGGCGCTGAACTGCGTGATGAATGCGCGCGTGCGTGACCAGAGCCCGTTCGACGAGGTCTGGGTGCAGCCCGCCGCCGGCGATGCCGGCACCGCGCTGGGCGCGGCGCTGTGGATCGACTTCCTGCAACGCGGACGTCCGGCGCGGCAATGGTCCATGGAGCACGCCTACCTGGGCCCGGCGTATGGCGAGGACGAGATCGCGGCCTTCCTCGACTGGGCCAGGCTGCCTTACCGCCGGCTCGACGACCTGGCCGGGCAGACCGCCGAGTTGCTGGCGCAGGACAAGATCATCGGCTGGTTCCAGGGCCGCATGGAGTTCGGCCCGCGCGCGCTGGGCGCGCGCTCGATCCTGGCCTCGCCGATCGATCCCGGCATGCAGCAACGGCTGAACCAGATCAAGGACCGCGAAGACTTCCGCCCGGTGGCGCCGGTGGTGATGCAGGAGCGCGCGCCGGAGTGGTTCAGCGCGGCCAAGCCCGGCCGCGGCGAAGCGCCGTTCATGCTGTTCATCTACGACGTGCGTCCGGAGCAGGCGGCGCGCATCCCGGCGGTCTGCCACGTCGACGGCACCGCGCGCGTGCAGACCGTGCGCCGCGAGCAGAACCCGGCCTATTACGATTTGCTGGCCGCGTTCGAGCGCCGCACCGGCGTGCCGATCCTGGTCAACACCTCGTTCAACACGCGCGGCGAGCCCATCGTATGCACGCCGCGCGATGCGGTCGAGTGCTTCTGGACCTCGCCGCTGGACGCGCTGGTGATCGGCCCGTTCCTGCTGGAGAAACCCGGCGCCGGAGGCGCCCAGGGACAGACGGGAGGCGCCCATGGACAGGCCTGAGCCAAGGGTTGCGGTGGTGGTGCCCACCTGGCGCCGGCCGGCGCTGCTGGCGCGCTGCCTGCAGGCGCTGTGCGCGCAGCGCCTGTCCGCGCAGGCGTACGAGATCATCGTTGCCGACGATGGCTGCGAGGCCCGCATCGAACGGCTGGTGGCGCTGATGGCCGCGCAGCATCCGCACCATGCGCTGCGCTATGTGCCGGTGCCAGGCACGCAGGGACCGTCGGGCGCGCGCAATGCGGGCTGGCGCCGCGCGCGCGCGTCCGTGATTGCCTTTACCGACGACGACACCGTGCCGGATCCGGGCTGGCTCGAAGCGGGCTGCGCGGCGCTGGCGGAGCAGCCGGAGTGCTGCGCGGTGGCCGGCACCGTGCACGTGCCGCTGCCGGCGCGACCGACCGACCACGAGCGCGATACCGGCGGCCTTGCGCACGCCGAGTTCGTCACCGCCAATTGCTTCGTCCGGCGCGACGCGCTGCTGCGCATCGGCGGCTTCGACGAGCGCTTCACGCGCGCGTGGCGCGAGGATTCGGACCTGCAGTTCCGGCTGATCGAGCAGGTCTGCCCGGTGGGGCGCGCGCCCGCGGCCGTGGTGGCGCATCCGGTGCGTCCGGCCGCATGGGGCAGCAGCGTGGCGGCGCAGGCCAAGGTGTATTTCGACGCGCTGCTGTACAAGAAGCATCCGCGCCTGTACCGGCAGCGCATTCGCCGCGTGCCGCCCTGGCATTACTACGTGACGGTGCTGGCGCTGCTGGCCGCGCCGAGCGCGTGGCTGGCGGGCGCGCCGGCGGTGGCCGCGGCGGCGGGCCTGCTGTGGTTCGGATTTACCGCGGCATTGTGCGCGCGGCGCCTGCGCGGCGCGGCGCTGACGCCGGCCCATGTGGCCGAGATGGCGTTCACCTCCATGCTGATACCGCCGCTGTCGCTGTACTGGCGGCTGCGCGGCGCGCTGGCCTTCCGGGTGGTGTTCCTATGAACGCACGCGTCGAGCCGGTCACGGCCTTGCCCCTCGCGCGGCACCCGCAGCAAGCGGCGCGACGTCGCGCGGCGCCGGCGCGCGTGCGGCGCATCGCGGTGTTCCGCGCGCTCCAGCTCGGCGACATGCTGTGCGCGGTGCCGGCGCTGCGGGCGCTGCGCGCGGGCGAGCCCGAGGCCCGCATCACGCTGGTCGGCCTGCCGTGGGCACAGGAGTTCGTGTCGCGCTTCAGTGCACTGGTGGATGACCTGATGATATTTCCCGGCGCACCGGGGATGCCGGAACAACCTTGCGCCGAAGCCGCGGCCGGCCCGTTCTACGCGGCCGCGCACGCGGCGCGCTTCGACCTGGCGATCCAGCTGCACGGCAGCGGCGCGCTCACCAACGCCGTGGTGCAGCGCCTGGGCGCCCGGCGCATGGCCGGCTTCTGTCCGGACCCCGCCGCGGCGCGCTGCAGCCGCGCCGGCGTGCTGGTGCCGTGGCCGCAGGGCAACGAGGTCGAGCGGCTGCTGGCGCTGATGCAGGCGTTGGGCTATCCGTGCGCGGATCGCAGCCTGGCGTTTCCGCTGCGTCCGCTCGACCACGCCAGCTGGCGGCTGCTGGCCGCCGAGCATGGGCTGGTTGCCGGCGAATACGTCTGCCTGCACGCGGGCGCGCGCATGCTGTCGCGGCGCTGGCCGGTGGAGCGCTTTGCCGAGGCCGGGCGCGCGCTGCGGCGCCACTGGAAGGTGGTGCTGACCGGCAGCCGCGACGAGGCCGCGCTGGTGGCGCAGCTGGCGCGGCGCCTGGGCAAGCCGGTGGTCAACCTGTGCGGGCAGACCGCGCTGGGCACGCTGGCCGCGCTGATCCGCGATGCGCGCCTGCTGCTGTGCAATGACACCGGTGCTTCGCATATCGCCGCGGCGGTGGGCACGCCCAGCGTGGTGGTCTCGTGCGGCAGCGACAGCGCGCGCTGGGCGCCGCTCGACACCACGCTGCACCGCGTGCTGGCCGACCAGCCGGCATGCCGGCCGTGCATGCACCAGCGCTGCCCGCTCGCGGGGCACCCGTGCGCGTCGAATATCAGCGTGGCCAGCGTGGTGGAGGCCGCGCTGGCGCTGGCGGCCCAGGAGCGCCGCCATGGCTAGGCGGCTGCGCATCCTGACCTGGCACGTGCACGGGAACTACCTGTATTACCTGTCGCAGATCCCGCACGAGCTGTACCTGGTCACGCGCGCCGACGGCACCCCCGGCTATGCCGGCGCCGGCGGCGCGCTGCCGTGGGGGGCCAACGTGCACGAGGTGCCTTACGGCGCGGTCCCGGCCGGCCGCTTCGACTGCGTGCTGTACCAGCACCGCCACCATTACGAGCATGACCGCGCAGACCTGCTCAGCGCCGCGCAGCGCGCGCTGCCGGCGATCTACCTGGAACACGATCCGCCGCAGGAACACCCGACCAACACGTGCCATCCGGTGCAGGACCCGTCGATGCTGCTGGTGCACGTGACGCCGTTCAACGCGCTGATGTGGGACAGCGGCGTCACGCCGTGCCGCGTGATCGAGCACGGCGTGCTGGTCGACGAGGCGGTGCGCTACAGCGGCGAACTGGCGCGCGGCATCAGCGTGGTCAACCACCTGTCGCGGCGCGGCCGCCGGCTCGGCGCCGACCTGTTCGCGCGCGTGCGCGAGCAGGTGCCCCTGGACCTGGTCGGGATGGCGGCGCAGGAGGCGGGGGGGCTGGGCGAGATACCGAACCCGGAACTGGCGGCGTTTGTCGCGCGCTACCGCTTCTTCTTCAACCCGATCCGCTACACCAGCCTGGGGCTGGCGGTGGTGGAGGCGATGATGCTGGGGGTGCCGGTGGTGGGCCTGGCCACCACCGAGCTGGCCACGGTGATCCAGAGCGGCAACAACGGCTATGTCGATACCCGCGTCGAGGTGCTGGTCAGCGTGATGCGCGAACTGCTGGACGATCCGGAACTGGCGCGCGCCTGGGGCGAGCGCGGCTGCCGGCTGGCGCGCGAGCGCTTCGGCATCGGCCGCTTCGTGGCGGAGTGGGACGAGACGCTGCGCGCGGTCTGCGCGTGACCGCGCCACGTGCCGTCAGGCCGGGCCGCCGTTGCCGTGGAGCCTCGCGCGGCTGCCCGACGACGCCGTGCAGCACACCAGGTAGTAGGCGCGCTTGAACTGCAGCGCCGCTTCCAGCCGGCGTCCGGCGGCCGCTTCGGCGAACGCCGCCTGCAGGCAGCGTTCGATGCTGTCGGCGGTGCCATCCTGCTCGAACAGTCCCGGTGCGCGCTGCTCCCATAGCCGCATCAGCACGGCGCGGCGCTGCGCCAGGGTGTGCGGCGGCCAGCCGTGGTCGCGGCTGAGCAGTTCCACCCGCGTCGCCAGCAGCGTTTCCAGCAGCAGGGTAGGCCTTGCCAAGCGCGCGCGCAGGGGCGTGGCCGCGGCCGGCACGGTGGCATCGACCAGTGCCGCGGGCAGGTCGATGGCGTTGGGCGGGAGGTCGGTCATGGCAGCCAGCCAAATGCAGCCGGGCAAGCGGCCGGGCAAGCGGCCGGGCATGCAGCGGAGCGCGACACCAGCGTGCCGCGCGTTGTGGCGGCGGGTTTCATTCCGTCGCCGTTTCGGTGGCGGATTCTTCGGCGTCGGCCAGGGCGATGGCCGCCGCGCGCTGCGCCAGCGGCTCGGCCGCCCGGATGCGCAGCACGGTCTGGCGCGAGGTGCTGAAGCGCCGCGCGGTCTCGCTGACCGAATAGCCTGCCGACAGCGCGCTCAGGATCGCGTGGCGCTGCTCGGGCGTGTGTTTGGGCGGACGGCCCACCTGCCGCCCCATGGCCTTGGCCGCGGCCAGGCTTTCGCGCACGCGCACGCTGCGGGTCGCACCTTCGAGCGCCGCGACCGCACGCAATACTTCGACCGCTTCGGGCGGCGTCGCGCTGGCGAGGTCATCGCGCGACAGCTGCACGCAGTACAGCGCCACGCCCAGCAGGCGGAAGCGCCGGACCGTGGCCAGCACTTCGGGCACGCTCCAGCCCAGGCTGCACAGGCGCAGCGCAACCACCGCGTCGCCCGGCTGCACCTGTTGCTGCAGCGTGCGCAGGCGCGAGCGCTGCAGTGCCGGCACCGAGGCGGGCGCGGCCTCCCAGAACACGTGTTGCGGGTCGACGCCATAGCCGGCGGCGCTGGCGGCCTGCAGTTCATCCTGGACCGCCGACGCTGCATCGGCGCAATTGGAGTAGAGGAAGGTGGTCGGCATGATGGTGTCGGACGGCGCGCGCCGCACGCTGGTGAGAGCGGTCCGGGCAGAGGATTCTGTTCCGGCTGGTTGCGGGATAACGCAACGGTTGCCGTAGCTGCCGCAACTTTCATGCCGCGCGTCGCGCCTCCCCATCAAAGCGGTGCAACGCCATACCCGTGGGCAAAGGCGATGCGCGCATGCCATGCGCGGCCCCACGCGCCGTCGCGGGCACAATTACAAGGCTTCGCGCAGGAATTGCAATGACACGCAGGCCGGCCCGCCACGCGCGCGCCGCGGCGCTGATGCGGCGCGGGCACGGAATCTGCCTTCCTTGCGGGGCGAAGCCGGAGTGCCGGCTCCCCACCAGGAGAGAACCGTGGACAAGTCGAAGATCCCCGCAGACCAGGCCGAGGCACTCGGTGCCTTGATGGACGACCACCGTGCGGTCAAGAAGCAGTTCAAGGCGTTCAAGGACACCGACGACCGCGACGAGAAGGAATCGATCGCGCTCGACGTGTGCCACCAGCTCACGGTGCACGCCACCATCGAGGAAGAAATTTTCTACCCGGCGTTGCGGGGCGTCAGCGAAGAAATCGATGACATGCTGGACGAGGCCCAGGTCGAGCACCAGGTCGCCAAGGACCTGATCGCCGCGATCGAGGAAGACCCCGCCGGCGACATGCTCGAGGCCAGCTTCACGGTGCTGTCGGAATATGTTTCCCACCACGTCGAGGAAGAGGAAGGCGAGCTGTTCAAGAACGTGATCAAGGAAAAGGTCGACCTGCGCGAGGTGGCGCAGACCATGGCCGCGCGCAAGGAAGAGCTGATGCGCGAGACCGCCTGACGCGGCGTGCCGGGCGGGCGCGGCGCCCCGCCGCTTCAGCGAATTTGAAGAAGTCGCACAAGCCGGGGTGCTCCACGCGCCCCGGCCGGCCTTTACCATCACGCACTGTTTCCCTGCCGTGCCGTAACTGCCCCATGACCTTTGTCGTGACGGATGCCTGCATCCAGTGCCGCCATACCGACTGCGTCGAAGTCTGCCCGATGTCGTGCTTCCACGAAGGGCCGAACTTCCTTGCCATCGATCCCGACCAATGCATCGACTGCTCGATGTGCGTACCGTTGTGCCCCGTCGGCGCGATCTATTCCGAGCATGACCTGCCGCAAGCCCAGCGCCATTTCCTGGCGCTCAACGCCGAGCTGTCGCGACGGCCCGACTGGCTGCCGCTGATGAAGGCGAAGGGACCGCTGCCGGACCACGAGCAGTGGGCCGGCCATCCTGACCGCCTGTCGTTGCTGCGGCGCTAGCGCTGCGGCGTGTCGCGGTAGTCCGGGAAGGCTTCCGGCAAGGTCTGCACGGTGCCGGTCAGGGTGCCGTCATAGCCGGGCAGCGCGTTGACGCGCTGGCGGAAGGCCTCACTGGTCAGCGCCCCGACCGCGCCGGCCAGCGCCGCGCTGCGCAGCTTGGCGCGCTCGATCGCAAAGAAGTAGCGCTCCTTGATCACCGGCACGAAGGCCAGCCCGAAGCGCCGCGCCGCGGTCTCCACGCCGAAGCCCACGTCGGCCATGCCGCTGCCGATGTACGCCGCCACCGCGGCGTGGGTGAATTCGCCATTGCTGTAGCCCTCGATGCGCGCGCCGTCGATGCCGCGCGCCGCCAGCATCAGGTCCAGCAGCAGCCGCGTGCCGGAGCCTACCTGCCGGTTGACGAAGCGGACTTCGCGCCGCGTCAGGTCCTCGAGCGTGTGGATGCCGAGCGGGTTGCCCGGCCGCACGAACAGTCCCTGGCTGCGCACCGCCAGGTGCACCAGGCAGTGGGTCTCGGGCTTGAGCCAGGTGGTGAAGTGGCGCCACATGCCGTGCTCGAACTCGCCCACCGGCACATGGAAGCCGGCGATGTCGCAGGCGCCCTCGGCCAGCGCGGCCACGGCCTCGACGCTGCCGCAGTACTTCAGGTCGTGCCGCACCTGCTGCTCGTCGAGGAAGTCGCGCAGCGCCGCCACCGCGAAGCCGTGGCTGGCATGCAGCCGCGCCGTCGCCTCCGGCTGCGCCATCAGCTTCTTCAGCTCGATCTCCAGTTCGGACGCGAGGCTGTCCAGCGTCGGTGACAGCCGCGCCCCGATCCGCTTGCTGGCCCACACCAGCTGCTGCGCCAGCGGCGTCAGCGCGCTGCCGCGCCCGCGCGTCTTGTCGATCAGCGGGCCGCCGAACAGCGCCTCGGCATCGCGCAGGATGCCCCAGGCATAGCGGTACGACAACGACACCGCCTGGGCCGACTGGCTGATGCTGCCGGAGTCGCCGATATGGCCGAGCAGGGCCACCAGCCGGGACACGTCCAGCGGCTCGGCGCCCGGCCGGGCGTCGTCCCGGATCTGCAGATGGGGTTGGATCGAGATGCGGATCATATGTAGAAAATAGCTTATTGAAGGGCCGCTGTCACTCTCATATAGTCCGCCTAACGGGCGAAACGGCGATCCGATAGCCCGGAAATAGGAAAAAAATAGCATATAAGCGGGATCCGGCAGGCACTTTGGCCGGTCCTGGCGAGCCCTCACAGGAGACGCCATGCCAGACATCGCCCCCCACGCACCCCGTGCCCCCGGTGCCCCGGCATCCGCCGATGCCGCGCACATTGCCGCCATCGTCGCGGCACGCCAGCACATGCCGGGCGCCCTGCTGCCGATCCTGCACGAGATCCAGGACACCCAGGGCTTTATTCCCGACACCGCCGTGCCCGTGATCGCGCGTGCGCTGAACCTGTCGCGCGCCGAGGTGCACGGCGTGATCACCTTCTACCATCACTTCCGCCAGCAGCCCGCCGGCCGCCACGTGGTGCAGGTATGCCGCGCCGAGGCGTGCCAGGCCGTGGGCGCCGAGGCGCTGGCCGAGCACGCGCAGCGCGCGCTGGGCTGCGGCTTCCATGAAACCAGCGCGGACGGGCAGGTGACGCTGGAGCCGGTCTATTGCCTGGGCCAGTGCGCCTGCGGCCCGGCGGTAATGGTGGGCGAGCAGTTGCACGGCTATGTCGATGCGGCGCGCTTCGACGCGCTGGTGCGCGCGCTGCGCGCGCCGTCGACCCCGGCAGAAGCGGAGGCGCAGGCATGAGCAAGGTCACTACTCTCTTTGTGCCGCGCGACTCGACCGCGCTGGCGCTGGGCGCCGACGAGGTCGCGCGCGCCATCGCCAGCGAAGCCGCCGCGCGCGGCGAGACGGTGCGCATCGTGCGCAACGGTTCGCGCGGCATGTTCTGGCTCGAGCCGCTGGTCGAGGTGCAGACCGATGCCGGCCGCGTGGCCTACGGCCCGGTCGGCGCGGCCGACGTGCCGGGGCTGTTCGCCGCCGGCCTGCTGCAGGGCGGCGCGCACGCGCTGGCACACGGCCCGACCGAGCAGATCCCGTTCCTGCAACGGCAGGAGCGCCTGACCTTCGCCCGCGTCGGCATCACCGATCCGCTGTCGCTGGACGACTACCGCGCGCACGAGGGCTACGCCGGCCTGGAGCGCGCGCTGGCGATGCAGCCCGCCGAGATCGTGCAGGAAGTCACCGACTCCGGCCTGCGCGGCCGTGGCGGCGCCGCGTTCCCGACCGGCATCAAGTGGAAGACGGTGCTCGGCGCCCAGTCCGCCATCAAGTACATCGTCTGCAATGCCGACGAAGGCGATTCGGGCACCTTCTCCGACCGCATGGTGATGGAAGACGACCCCTTCATGCTGATCGAAGGCATGACCATCGCCGGCCTGGCGGTGGGCGCGGAGCAGGGCTACATCTACTGCCGTTCCGAATACCCGCACGCGATCGCCGTGCTGGAAAGTGCGATCGGCATCGCCCTCGCCGCCGGCTGGCTCGGCGACGACATCCGCGGCAGCGGCAGGCGCTTCCATCTCGAAGTGCGCAAGGGCGCCGGCGCCTATGTCTGCGGCGAGGAAACCGCGCTGCTGGAAAGCCTGGAAGGCCGGCGCGGCGTGGTGCGTGCCAAGCCCCCGCTGCCGGCGCTGAAGGGGCTGTTCGGCCAGCCCACGGTGATCAACAACGTGATTTCGCTGGCCACGGTGCCGGTGATCCTGGCGCGCGGCGCGCAGTTCTACCGCGACTTCGGCATGGGGCGCTCGCGCGGCACGCTGCCGTTCCAGCTGGCCGGCAACATCCGGCATGGCGGGCTGGTGGAGAAGGCGTTCGGCGTCACGCTGCGCGAGCTGCTGGTCGATTATGGCGGCGGCACCCGCAGCGGCCGCGCGATCCGCGCGGTGCAGGTGGGTGGGCCGCTGGGCGCCTACCTGCCCGAGTCGCGCTTCGACGTGCCGCTGGACTATGAAGCCTATGCCGCGTTCGGCGGCGTGGTCGGCCACGGCGGCATCGTGGTGTTCGACGAGACCGTCGATATGGCGAAGCAGGCGCGCTACGCAATGGAGTTCTGCGCGATCGAATCGTGCGGCAAATGCACGCCGTGCCGGATCGGCTCGACCCGCGGCGTCGAAGTGATGGACCGCATCATCGCCGGCGAACAGCCGGTCCGGCATGTGCAGCTGGTGCGCGACCTGTGCGACACCATGCTCAACGGCTCGCTGTGCGCGATGGGCGGCATGACGCCGTACCCGGTGCTGTCCGCGCTGAACGAATTCCCCGAGGACTTCGGCCTCGCATCCAATCCGGCCAGGGCCGCCTGAGCCAGGCAGAGACACGGGAGACAAACCGCCATGAACGCCCGCAACGAGATTGATTTCGGCACGCCCGCCAGCCCATCGACCGACATGGTCACCCTGGAGGTCGACGGCGTCAGCGTCACCGTGCCGGCCGGCACGTCGGTGATGCGCGCCGCGATGGAGGCGCAGATCGCGGTGCCCAAGCTGTGCGCTACCGACAGCCTCGAAGCCTTCGGCTCGTGCCGGCTGTGCCTGGTCGAGATCGAGGGGCGGCGCGGCTATCCGGCCTCGTGCACCACGCCGGTGGAAGCCGGCATGAAGGTGAAGACCCAGAGCGACAAGCTTGCCGACCTGCGTCGCGGGGTGATGGAGCTGTATATCTCCGACCACCCGCTCGATTGCCTGACCTGCCCCACCAACGGCAATTGCGAGCTGCAGGACATGGCCGGCGTGGTCGGCCTGCGCGAGGTGCGCTACAACGATGGCGGACCGGAATCGGCCCCGATCGCCACGCACACGCAGATGAAGAAGGACGAGTCCAATCCCTACTTCACCTACGACCCGTCCAAGTGCATCGTCTGCAACCGCTGCGTGCGCGCCTGCGAGGAAACCCAGGGCACTTTCGCGCTGACCATCAGCGGCCGCGGCTTCGATTCCCGCGTCTCGCCCGGCACCAGCCAGCCGTTCATGGAGTCGGACTGCGTCTCGTGCGGCGCCTGCGTGCAGGCGTGTCCGACCGCGACGCTGACCGAGACTTCCATCATCAAGCTGGGCCAGCCTTCGCACAGCACCGTGACCACCTGCGCCTATTGCGGCGTGGGCTGCTCGTTCAAGGCCGAGATGAAGGGCAATGAAGTGGTGCGCATGGTGCCGTACAAGGACGGCAAGGCCAACGAGGGCCACGCCTGCGTCAAGGGCCGCTTCGCCTGGGGCTACGCCACGCACAAGGACCGCATCCTCAAGCCGATGATCCGGTCCAGGATCACCGATCCGTGGCGCGAGGTGTCGTGGGAAGAGGCGATCGACTATGCCGCGTCCGAGTTCAAGCGGATCCAGGCAAAGCACGGCAAGGACTCGATCGGCGGCATCGTGTCGTCGCGCTGCACCAACGAGGAGGGCTATCTGGTGCAGAAGCTGGTGCGCGCCGCGTTCGGCAACAACAACGTCGACACCTGCGCGCGCGTATGCCATTCGCCGACCGGCTACGGCCTGAAGCAGACCCTGGGCGAATCGGCGGGCACGCAGACCTTCAAGTCGGTCGAGAAGGCCGACGTGATCATGGTGATCGGCGCCAACCCGACCGATGGCCACCCCGTGTTCGCCTCGCGCATGAAAAAGCGCCTGCGCGCCGGCGCGAAGCTGATCGTGGTCGATCCGCGCCGCATCGACCTGGTCGATTCGCCGCATATCCGCGCCGACTTCCACCTGCAGCTGCGCCCGGGCACCAACGTCGCGCTGGTGACCTCGCTGGCGCACGTGATCGTCACCGAAGGCCTGCTCAACGAAGCCTTTATCGCCGAGCGCTGCGAGGATCGCGCGTTCGGGCAGTGGCGCGACTTTGTCGCGCTGCCGGAGAACTCGCCCGAGGCCATGGAAAGCGTCACCGGCATCCCCGCGGACCAGCTGCGCGGCGCGGCGCGCCTGTACGCCACCGGCGGCAACGCCGCGATCTACTACGGCCTGGGCGTGACCGAGCATGCGCAAGGCTCCACCACCGTGATGGGCATCGCCAACCTCGCCATGGCCACCGGCAATATCGGCCGCGAAGGCGTGGGCGTGAACCCGCTGCGCGGGCAGAACAACGTGCAGGGCTCGTGCGATATCGGCTCGTTCCCGCATGAGCTGCCGGGCTATCGCCACGTGTCGGACTCGACCACGCGCGGCCTGTTCGAAGCCGCGTGGAATGTCGAGATCAGCCCCGAGCCGGGCCTGCGCATCCCCAACATGTTCGAGGCCGCGCTGGCGGGCAGCTTCAAGGGCCTGTACTGCCAGGGCGAGGACATCGTGCAGTCGGACCCGAACACGCAGCACGTGTCCGAGGCGCTGTCGTCGATGGAATGCATCGTGGTGCAGGACATCTTCCTGAACGAGACCGCCAAGTACGCGCACGTATTCCTGCCGGGCTCGTCGTTTCTGGAAAAGGACGGCACCTTCACCAACGCCGAGCGCCGCATCTCGCGCGTGCGCAAGGTGATGCCGCCCAAGGCGCGCTATGCCGACTGGGAGGCCACCATGCTGCTGGCCAATGCGCTCGGCTACCCGATGGACTACCAGCATCCGTCCGAGATCATGGACGAGATCGCGCGGCTGACGCCGACCTTCGCCGGCGTCAGCTACCAGCGCCTGGAACAGCTGGGCAGCATCCAGTGGCCGTGCAATGCCGACGCGCCGGAAGGCACGCCGACCATGCATATCGATGCCTTCGTGCGCGGCAAGGGCAAGTTCATCATCACCCGGTACGTGCCCACCACCGAGAAGGTCACGCGCGCCTTCCCGCTGATCCTGACCACCGGGCGCATCCTGTCGCAGTACAACGTCGGCGCGCAGACGCGGCGCACCGACAACGTCCACTGGCATGCCGAGGACCGGCTCGAGATCCATCCGCACGATGCCGAAGAACGTGGCATCAAGGACGGCGACTGGGTCGGGGTGCAGAGCCGCGCCGGCGACACCGTGCTGCGCGCCATCGTCAGCGAGCGCATGCAGCCCGGCGTGGTCTACACCACCTTCCACTTCCCCGAGTCGGGCGCCAACGTGATCACCACCGACAACTCGGACTGGGCCACCAACTGCCCCGAGTACAAGGTCACCGCGGTGCAGGTGCTGCCGGTGGCGCAGCCATCGGCATGGCAGCGCCAGTACCAGGACTTCAACGCCACGCAGCTGCGGCTGCTGGAGGCGGCCAGCGCCGACCCGGCGCAGGCCGCGGGCTGAGCGGAGGGCCACGCGATGATGCGCTGCATGCAGTCGCCGGAAGTTGATCCGGCCGCGGCGGAAGAAGCCGTGCCCGCCACTCACAGCACCTTCGCGGTCAGCCGCTGGCGCCGCGGCGAGCTGATGCTGAGCCCCGATGAAGTGGCCGAGGAAGTGCCGGTCGCGCTGGTGTACAACGGCATCTCGCACGCGGTGATGCTGGCCACGCCGGCCGACCTGGAGGACTTTGCGCTCGGGTTCAGCCTTAGCGAAGGCATCGTTACCCGTGCCGCCGATGTCTATGACATCGAAATCGACACGCGCGAGGAAGGCATCGCGGTGCAGCTGGAGATCGCATCGGAAGCCTTCATGCGGCTCAAGGACCGCCGCCGCTCGCTGGCCGGGCGCACCGGCTGCGGGCTGTGCGGCACCGAATCGCTGGAACAGGTGATGCGCCTGCCGGCACCGGTGCGCAGCGATGCCAGCTTCCATACCGACGTGATCCAGGCCGCCTTCGTGCAACTGCAACTGCGGCAGGAGCTGCAGCAACACACGGGTGCGACCCACGCTGCCGCATGGTTGCGTGCCGATGGCCATGTATCACTGGTGCGCGAAGACGTGGGCCGCCACAACGCGCTGGACAAGCTCGCGGGCGCGCTCGCCCGCAGCGGCGAGGACATCTCCGGCGGCGCCGTGCTGGTGACCAGCCGCGCAAGCTATGAAATGGTACTGAAGACCGCCGCCATCGGCGCCGGCGTGCTGGCAGCAGTGTCCGCACCGACGGCGCTGGCCGTGCGGCTTGCCGAACAAGCCGACAT
Organism: Cupriavidus sp. SS-3; assembly: GCF_035818815.1. Classification (NCBI taxonomy): domain Bacteria; kingdom Pseudomonadati; phylum Pseudomonadota; class Betaproteobacteria; order Burkholderiales; family Burkholderiaceae; genus Cupriavidus; species Cupriavidus sp. SS-3. Next base: position 14,606 of record NZ_JAYLVT010000026.1, on the reverse strand, counting down.
CACCCTGGCCGGCTTCGTGCGCGCCGGCGCGCACGTGGTGTACGCCCATCCCCAACGTCTGCAGCACGAAGTGAGTCTGGCATGAAGATCGACAACCTCATCACCATGGCCAACCAGATCGGCAGCTTCTTCGAAGCCATGCCCGATCGCGAGGAGGCGGTCGCGGATATTGCCGGGCACATCAAGCGCTTCTGGGAGCCGCGCATGCGCCGGGCCTTGCTCGGGCATGTCGATGCCGATGCCGGCAGCGGGCTGCTGGAAATTGTGCGGGAGGCGCTGGGCCGGCACCGGGCCATGCTGGAGTAGCCGGGGCGCGTGGCGGACTGGCCCGGGTCAGCGCAGCCGCAACGGCTCCAGCAACGCCCCGTCATACTCTCCCCGCGAAATCCGCCCCAGCTCCAGCATCCGCTGCAGGATATAAACCTGCCGCTGCCGCGCCCGCCGCGGATTCGCCACCGGGTTGTTGGCCGACGGCGCCTTCGGCAATCCCGCCAGCATCGCGCACTCAGCCAGCGTCAGCTGGTCCAGCCGCTTGCCGAAGTAGGTTCGCGCGGCGTCGGCAAAGCCATAGGCGCCCTGTCCCAGGTAGATCTTGTTCAGGTACAGCTCGAGGATCTCGTCCTTGCTGAGGGCCTTTTCGATCCGGTACGACAGCAGCACCTCATACAGCTTGCGCGTGTAGGTCTTTTCCCGCGACAGGTAGAAATTGCGCGCGACCTGCATGGTGATGGTCGACGCTCCCTGCGACAGCTCGTCCGACAGGTTGGCGACGCCCGCGCGGATCACGCCGACGTAGTCGATGCCGTCATGCAGGTAGAAGCGTTCGTCCTCGATCGCCACCACGGCCTCGGTCAGCGCGCGCGGCATCTTGCCGATGGGCACGTAGTCCGGCGTATCGCGGAAGGCGGTGAGCGCGTCGAGCGACGGCAACTGCCGGTTGGCGGCTAGGAGGGCGATGGCGGCCAGCAGCGCGCCGCCGATCGCGGCGAGCAATAGCAGCTTGAGCAGGGCGGAGCAGAGGCTTTTCATGGCGCGTATTGTGCCAGCCGCCGCGCGCCCCGCGCGAGCCCGCGGGTTTGCGGTTTTACTTATACCCAGCCAAGCCAGCGCCAGTAGGTCGCGGCGAACAGCAGCATCATGGCGTAGCCGATGACCGTGACCGGGATGCCGATGCGCGCGAACTGCCGCCCGTTGAAGGTCTCGGTGCCCAGGCAGACCGGCGCATCGCGCTGGTAACGCTGTCGCCGATCGGCGCCAGCACGCGCCGCATCGCCGACACTCCTTGTCGTTTCGACTATCTGAAATTCTCCGGCCGACGGCGGGCGATGTCGAGGACCGAGGCCGGATAGTTACGCCCGTCATGCGCAAGATCAAGGCGATGGCAGATCGCCGGATTCCCCGGCCGCCGCGCGCGTCATACCAGTGAGAGGCTCGCCACACAAGGCCTGCGCGGCAGTCCGCATGATCCGATACCGGGGCCGTTCCGGGTTCCGCGAGACACGAGCCGGAGTGATCTGAAATAATTGGAGCCGACCATGAAGGTTTTAGTACGCGGTCTCAAGGCCGGGCTGGACCCGGCGGTGCTGCGCAAGGCGCTGGCACGGTATGCGAAGATCCGTTCGGTGGAACTGGTGCAGGAAGGCGACCCCAGGCATCCCTGGGCCTGGGTCGATATCGACGCCGGCGCGCTGACGGTCTGGAAACTGGTGGCGCGGCTGGACCGGCGCTATATCGCCGGCTGCATCCTGCGCTGGCACGTGCCGGCGTACCGCGAGCGCTGAAGCGACGCGGCACCGGCGCGCCCGGCAACGACAAACTGGAAAGAACAATGCTCAAGTGGCTTCAACGCGCGGCATGCCCGCATGCCTTCGCGGCCATGCCGCCAACACCGGCGGCGACCGGTGCCGTGCCGCACATGCCGGAGGTGCCGGAGCTGGTATTCGAGCGCATCAGCAACGCGCGCGACCTGGGCGGACTGGTGGGCGCGCAAGGGCGCCGCGTGCGCCAGGGCCGGCTCTTTCGCAGCGGCAACCCGGCGCTGGCGAGCGATGCCGACCTGGAGCGGCTGCAGGCGCTCGGGCTCGACATGGTGGTGGACTTCCGCTCACCCGGCGAGAAGTCGCCGGGCGAAGCGGCCTTCGGCCAGCGCTTCCGCTGGCAGGCGGTGCCGGTGCTGGAAGGCAGCATGGCGATGGATGTGCTGATGCCGCGCCTGCGCGCCAGCACGCCGGCGCAAATGGATGCCTTCATGCTCGAGGTGTACCGCGATTTCCCGGTGCGCTACCGCGCCGCCTTCGCCGGCTTCATGCAGACCGTGCAGGGCGGCCAGACGCTGCTGTTCCACTGCACCGCGGGCAAGGACCGCACCGGCTTTGCCGCGCTGCTGTTGCTGGCCGCGCTGGGTGTCGGCCAGGACGACATCCTGGCCAACTACCTGGAATCGAACCAGCGCAACGCGCAGTTCAACGCGGCCGCGCTGGCGCAGATGGGCGGGCTCGGCATCGATGCCGCGGTGATGATGCCGCTGCTGGAAGTCCGGGCCAGCTATCTCGAGGCGTCGATGCAGGCCATCGACGCGGGCTGGGGCAGCGTCGGCAACTACCTGCGCGACGCGCTGCAGGTCGACGTCGCGCAGCTGCGCGCGCACTACCTGGCCGGCTGAATCACCGGCTCACTGGCGGGGCGGATCCCGAAATCGGATTACCATAACCGCGTTACCGACTTCATTGCGGTGCCGGCCAGCGGCGCCCGACCCCCAATGCTTGAACTCCAGGGAGCCATCTGGTTCCGCTCCGGCTCGCAGGAATGGGGCGGCAAGGACCGCATCGCGCTGCTCGCCGCCATCGGCGCGCACGGCTCGATCACGGCCGCCGCGCGCGCCGTCGGCATCAGCTACAAGGCGGCGTGGGACGCCATCGACGCGATGAACAACAGCGCCGGCGAGCCGCTGGTGGTGCGCGCCGCGGGCGGCAAGGGCGGCGGCGGCACGCGCCTGACCGCGCGCGGCGAACAGCTGATCCGCACCTATCGCGCGCTCGAGGACGAGCACCGGCGCTTTGTCGCGCAGTTGTCGCGGCTGGGCGAGGGCGCGGCCGACGATATCCACCTGATGAGGCGAATGATGATCAAGACCAGTGCGCGCAACAAGCTGTTCGGGCGCGTGGCCAGCGTCAAGGGCGGCGCGGTCAACGACGAGGTGGTGCTGGAGCTGACCGGCGGGCAGCGCATCGTCGCCACCATCACGCACGAGAGCGTCGAGACGCTGGAACTTGCCGAAGGCGTCGAGGCGTTTGCGCTGATCAAGGCATCGTCGGTGCTGGTGGGGCTGCCCGACCCGGGGCTGCGGCTGTCGGCGCGCAACCAGCTGGCGGGCGTGGTGGCGCGGGTGATGCCTGGTGCGGTGAACGCCGAGGTGGTGATCGAGCTCGACGGTGGCGGCACGGTGGCCGCGATCGTCACCAACAGCAGCGTCGAGGCGCTGGGACTGCAGGCCGGCGTGGCCGCGGTGGCGATCTTCAAGGCCTCGAGCGTGATCCTCGGCATAGTGGGATGAGTGCCGCGGCGTGCAATAATAGCCGCCCCCAAAGCATGTCGTTTCCCTCGCAATGCACGCCGCGCTGGCTGGCTTTTCCCTCGGTCTTTCCCTGATTCTTGCCATCGGTTCCCAGAATGCCTTCGTGCTGCGGCAGGGCCTGCGGCGCGAGCACGTGTTCTGGGTCTGCCTGGTGTGCGCGCTGTCGGATGCGCTGCTGATCCTGCTGGGCGTGTCGGGCTTTGCCGTGATGATCCGTGCGTTGCCGTGGCTGGGCGAGGCCATGCGCTATGGCGGCGCGGCCTTCCTGGCCTGGTATGGCGCGCGCAGCTTCGTCGCGGCGTGGCGCTCGAACGCGGTGCTGGATCCCAGCGATGCCGCGCCGCGGCCGCTGGCGCCGACGCTGGCCGTGTGCCTGGCCTTCACCTGGCTCAATCCGCATGTGTATCTCGACACGGTGATGCTGATCGGTTCGGTGTCGACCCAGTTCGCGGGCCACGCGCGCGAATTCGCCGCGGGGGCGATGAGCGCATCGTTCCTGTTCTTCTTCGCGCTGGGCTATGGCGCCGCACTGCTGCGGCCGGTGTTCGCGCGGCCGCGGGCATGGCAGGTGCTGGAGGTGGTGATCGGCATCACCATGTGGGTGATTGCCGCGCGTTTGCTGATCGGTTGAACGGAAGGAGCACGGATGCCAAGAAACGTCGAGATCAAGGCGCGCATAGACAGCGTCGAGGCGCTGTTGCCGCGCGCCGCCGCACTGGCCGACCACGGACCCGAATACATCTGCCAGGACGATACCTTCTTCCGCTGCGCCAACGGGCGGCTCAAGCTGCGCGAGTTCGCGCCGGAGCGCGGCGAACTGATCTTCTACGCGCGCGCCGACGAGGCCGGGCCGAAGGAGAGCTTCTACATCCTGTCGCCGACGCCATCGCCCGGCACGCTGCGCGCCGCCTTGGCCGCCGCGCACGGTGAGGGCGGGCGCGTGCGCAAGCTGCGCACGCTGTACCTGGCGGGACGCACGCGCGTGCACCTGGACCGGGTCGAGGCGCTCGGCGATTTCCTGGAGCTCGAAGTGGTGCTGGCCGATGCGGAAAGCGTGGCTGACGGCGTGGCCGAGGCCCACGCCCTGCTGGCCCGCCTGGGCGTTCCCGCGTCCGCCTTGATCGAAGGCGCGTACGTGGACCTGCTGCGCGCGGCTCAGGCCACGCGCGCCGGCACCGGCGCGTAGACCGGCGGATGGTGGCGGCTGGTGCCGCTGCCGAAGATGCGGCCTTCGCGGATTTCCAGCACGTGGTCGCCCAGCGCCTCGACATCGGCCGGGTCGTGCGAGATCACCAGCATCGGCACGTCGAGGCTGGCCTGCAGCGTGCGCAGCTCCGCCCGCATGCGCGCGCGCAGCGCGGGATCCAGCGCCGAGAACGGTTCATCGAGCAGGACGATGTCGGGCTGCGCCACCAGTGCGCGCGCCAGCGCCACGCGCTGCTTCTGGCCGCCGGAGATCTCCGCCGGGTAGTTGCCGGCGATGTCGGCCAGGCCGAAGGCATCGATCCAGCGCTGCGCCTGCGGATGCGCGGCGCCGCGGCGCGGATTGCGCCAGCCGCGCGCCAGGCCGAAGCCGATGTTCTGGCCCACGGTCAGGTGCGGGAACAGCGCATATTCCTGGAACAGGTAGGCCACGCGGCGCTCCTGCGGACGCACGTCGATGCCGGCGTCGGCGTCGAACAGGGTGCGGCCGTTGAGCACGATGCGGCCGCTGTCCGGCGTCAGCAGCCCGGCGATGGCGCGCAGCGTCAGGCTCTTGCCGGCGCCCGAAGGGCCGAACAGCGCAATGCGCCGGCTGGCCGAATCGAATTCGATATCGAGCCCGAAGTGGCGGTCGGCCGAGACCATCTGCTTGCGGATGCTGACGTGCATGCTCATGGCGATATGCGTGATGCTGGCGTTAGCGGACTCGCGGGCGCAAGCGCCGGCGTTCGTAGAGTTCAGCGGGATGGCGCGCGGCCGCTGGCACCAGGCGTCCGGCAATCACCAGCAGCAGCACGCAGGTGACGGAGGTCACCAGCACCAGCAGGTTGGCGGTGTTGTCGTCGCCGGCCTGGACCGCCTCATAGATGGCCACCGACAGTGTCTGGGTACGCCCGGGCAGGTTGCCCGCGATCATCAGCGTGGCGCCGAATTCGCCCAGCGCGCGCGCAAACGCCAGCAGCACGCCGGCGATGATGCCGCGCGCCGCCAGCGGCAGCGTGACGCGAAAGAAGATGCCGGCTTCGGGCACGCCCAGCACGCGCGCGGCGTTCTCCAGCTGGTGGTCCACGCCTTCGAAGGCGGCGCGCGCGGACTTCAGCACCAGCGGGAAGGCGACGATGGTCGACGCCAGCACCGCGCCCTGCCAGGTGAAGACCAGCTCGATGCCGAGCCGCGCCAGCCACTCGCCGAACACGCCACGGCGTCCCACCAGCACCAGCAGGTAATAGCCCAGCACCGTCGGCGGCAGCACCAGCGGCAGCGTCAGCACCGCGTCGACCACGTCGCGCAGCGGCGAGCGCCAGCGCGCCAGCGCCCAGGCCGCGCCGACGCCGAGCACGGCGTTCAGCGCGGTGGCCCAGCCCGCCACCTTCAGCGACAGCAGCAGCGGTACCCAGACGGCATCCATGGCGTGCGCGGCGCGGCGTCAGGGCTTGTGGAAGCCGAAGCGCGACAGGATGGCCTGGCCTTCCGGCGAGGCGACATAGTCGACGAACTGCACGGCTTCCTTCGGCTGGCGTGCCTGGCTGGTGACGGCGATCGGGTAGGTCACCGGCATGCGGCTGGGCACGCGCACCGCCACTTTGACCTTGTCGGGCATCACGGTGGCGTCGGTGGCGAAGACGAAGCCGGCCTCGACCTCGCCGCGCGCGACGTAGTCCAGGCTCTGGCGCACGTTCTGCGCCGGCACGCCCTTGGCGGCGACCGCGTCCCACAGCCCGGCCGCTTCCAGTGCGCCGCGGGTGTAGCGGCCCACCGGCACCGAGACCGGATTGCCGTAGGCGATGCGCCGGACTTCCGGGCGCGTCAGGTCCTGCAGCGAGGCGATCGCCAGCTTGCTGTCGGCCGGCACGATCAGCACCACCTGGTTGGCGGCGAAGTTGCGCCGCGAGGCCGGCGCGATCACCTTTTCGGCCTCGGCCTTGTTCATCGCCTCCTGGTCGGCCGAGGCGAACACATCGGCCGGCGCGCCCTTGACGATCTGCTGCATCAGCACGTCGGAGGCGCCGAAGTTCAGCACCACGTGCGTGCCGGGGTGGGCGCGCTCGTAGGACTCGGCCAGTGATTTGAAGGCGTTGGTCAGGCTGGCTGCGGCGGACACCACCAGGTCGGCGGCGAAGGCAGGCGGGGCGGCCAGCGCCAGCGTGGCGGCGGCCAGCAGCAGCCCGCGACGGCGGGAACGGAAGGCAGGCATCGGAATCCTCGGGAAGCGGCCGCCGGCATGCATGGGCTGGCGCGGCAAGGCCGGAGCGGGTGGACTGTCAGGCGCAATATACGTCTGTATATAGCGAGGCGTCAATGATGCGCCATGACGGGTGTCAGGGGTATTCCAACCGGCATAAGTGCGGTATCAGGGGCTGCGAATGAACCCCGGGGAGGGAACGGCTGGCGCCTGCCCGGCGCCAGCCCTGCCGGCTTCAGGCCGGCGGCGTGCCTTCCTTGAACATGGATTTCAGCTGGCTGCGCAGCTCAGGCGTGTCCTGATGCTGGTGCACCGCCACCGCATGCTGGACCGCGGCTTCGAGCAGTTCGTCCTCGCTGTCGGCGCTCAGCGCGACCGTGCAGTGGGTGTCGCTCGGATACTCGCGGCAATCGATAAACTTGCGTGCCATGATGCCTCCTGACGCCGGCCCGCGGGGTGGGCTGAGCCGGTGCCTCCAGTATAGGCACGCGGTCCTTGCCGGTTGGTGCCCTAGAGCACCGGCGTCAGCACCTTGCCGCCGGCCAGGAACGCGTCGAGGTTCTGCAGCGTCAGCGCGGTCATGGCGGCGCGCGTCTCGTGCGTGCCGCTGGCCATGTGCGGCGCCAGCACGACATGGTCCATCGCCAGCAGCGCCGGTGGCACGTTGGGCTCGTCCTGGAACACATCGAGCCCCGCGCCGCCGAGCCGGCCTTCGGCCAGCGCCGCGACCAGCGCCGCCTCGTCGACCACGCTGCCGCGCGAGACGTTGACCAGGATGCCGCGCGGGCCGAGCGCATCGAGGATCTCGCGCGAGACCAGCCCCGCGGTCGAAGGCCCGCCGACGGTGGCGACCACCAGGAAGTCGGCCCACGTTGCCAGCGCCTTCAGGTCCGCTTCGAAGCGCCACGGCGCGCCTTGGCGCGGGTGGCGGTTGTGGTAGGCGATCTCCATGTCGAAGCCCTGCGCGCGCCGCGCGACGATCTCGCCGATGCGGCCCAGGCCCAGGATGCCCAGCTTCTTGCCGGAGACGCGCGTGGTCAGCGGGAAGCCGCCCTGCGGCCAGCGCCCGGCGCGCACGAAGCGGTCGCCATTGGCGATGCCGCGCGCCGCGTCGAGCAGCAGCCCGAAGGCGAGGTCGGCGACGCAGTCGTTGAGCACGTCGGGCGTGTTGCTGACCTGGATGCCGCGCGCACGCGCTGCGTCCAGCGCGATCGCGTCATAGCCCACGCCGAAGCTGACGATGGCTTCGAGGCTCGGCAGCGCATCGATCAGCGCGGCACTGCAGCCGTGGCGCGCCGAGGTCACCACCACGCGCACCTGCTGCCCCTCGCTGCGCGCCCAGGCCAGCGGATCGGCCTGCTGCCACAGCGCCGCGGCGCCGTACTGTTGTTGCAGGGTGGCATTGGCCGGCGGCGCGAGCGGGCCGACCTGGAGGATCTGGGGAGCGGGCATGGGGAGGAGGAGGTCGAGGCGTGACCGGCAATGTTAGCGCAAGGGCCAGCCCCGCGCCGGCGCCCGGCCGGGCGTGGGCGCGCAAGCTGTGCGATGTTCGGGCGGCGGGTTATGCTGCAAGCCTCGCGGCCAAGCGCCGCGCCACGCTGCTTCCACGTGCCATGACCACCATCTACCTCGCCGGCTTTGACGTGTTCCGCAAGGACGCGCGCGCCTGGGGCGAGCATCTCAAGGCGCTGTGCGCGACGCACGGCTTCACCGGCCTGTATCCGCTCGACCAGTCCGCGCCCGAAGGCCTGTCCGGGCCCGACACCGCACGCTGGATCTATGACGCCAATATCGCGCTGCTGCGGCGCGCCGACCTGGTGATGGCCAACCTGGATGACTTCCGCGGCCCCGGTGAAGCGGATTCCGGCACGGCGTTCGAGGTCGGCTTTGCCGTGGCGCTGCAAAAGCCCGTGTGGGGCTACAGCGCCGACACCGGCACGCTGCGCGAGCGCGTCACGATGGCCATCGATGCCGACGGCACGCCGCTGGATGCGCGTGGCTTTACCGTCGAGGACTTCGGGCTCGGCAAGAACCTGATGCTGGCGTGCCCGGTGCGGCTGGTGCGGGGTGGCGCGGCCGAGTGCCTGACAGCCATGGCCGCCGCCCGGCACGACATCGACGCGGCCCTCCGCAGCGGCAGCTAGCGCCGCAGCGCCTGCACGCCGGCCGCGATATCGTTGGCGGTACTCGCGACGATCTCGCGATACGCCGCGACCACCCCGTCGACCGCGCCCGGCGCGGGCAGCTCGGCCTGGGTCCTGCCGCTGACCACCTTGCCATCGGGCAGCCGGCGCACGGTCCAGTTGATGGTGGCGCCGGCACGCTGGCCCACGTCGGCGTCCAGGCGCAGCACTTCGGTGGTGATGCGGTACAGCGGCTGCACGTCGGACAGCCCCTGCTGGTAGGTGTCGACCGCGCCCAGCGTGGCTTGCAGTCGCTGCGACAGCGCATCGCGCAGCTCGTCCGGCAGCGGCGCGGACCAGCGCGACAGGTCCAGCAGGCGCACGCCGGCATCGCCGCCGCTTCCGTTCTGGCCATCGCGCACCACCAGTTGCGGCCGGTTGAGGCGCTCCGGCACGCGCACCGGCGCTACCTCCAGCCACAGCGTGTCCGTCGACGGTGCGGCTGCCGGCGCTGGCGCCGCCACGGCGGCGGGGCCTTGCGACAACGTGTAGTAGCGCGGCTCGGGCGAGGCGCAGCCTGCCAGTACCGCCGCGGCGAAGCTGGCGCAGGCCAGCGTGAGCGGAAGGCGCTTCATCATTCTTTCTCCGGCTTGCCGCGCAGCAGCGCTTCAGGGTGGCGTTCCAGGTAATCGGTCAGGGTGCGCAGCGACGTGGCGGTGCGCGTCAGCTCCTGCAGCATGCGGCGCGTATCCTGCTGCAGCGGCGCGTCCGACGCCAGCGTGCCGTTGGCCGCGGTCAGGGTCTTGCGCGCGTCCTGCAGCGCGGCCAGCACCTGCGGCGCGACATCGCCGTTGAGCTGCTGCACCAGCTTGTCGGCGGTGGCCAGGGTCTTGTTCAGGCTCGTCACCGTGGTGCGCAGGTCCTGGCCGATCTGGTCGAACGGCACCTTGTCGATGCGGTTGACGATGTCGCCCACCTGCGCCTGCAGCTGGTCGAAGGCGCCGGGGGTGGTGGGGAACTCCGGGATCGGCGCGTCCAGGTCGACCTTGACCGGCGCCGCCTTCGGGAAGAAGTCGAGCGCCACGTACAGCTGGCCGGTGAGCAGGTTGCCGGTGCGCAGCTGCGCGCGCATGCCGCGCTGCATCAGCCCCTGGATGATCTTGCGCGCGCGTTCGCGGTCTTCGACGTCGCGTTCGCGGAAGCCCATGCGCGACGGGTACAGCTCGACCACCACCGGCATGCGGAAGGCACGCTTCTCGCGCTGGAATTCGATGCCGATCGAGCGTACCTGGCCCACTATCACGCCGCGGAAGTCCACCGGCGCACCCGGCGACAAGCCGCGCACGGACTGGTCGAAATTGAGCACCGCCAGCGTCGGCGCCAGCTCTTCCGGCTCCTTCATCGCCTCGGCCTGGTCGCCGGCCAGCAGGAACTGGGTGTTCTCGGCGGCGGCGTCGGTGGCGGTGGTGTGGTCAGGGGCCTGGAACGCGACGCCGCCAAGCAGCACCGTCACCAGCGATTGCGTCGACAGCTTGAGCCCGCCGGCATCGAGCTTGAGGTCGACTCCGCTGGCATGCCAGAAGCGCGTGTCGGCGGTGACCAGCTTGTCATAGGGCTTGTTGACGAACACGCGCAGCGTGATGTCGCGGCCGTTGGGATCGAGCTGGTAGGCCACCACCTGGCCGACCAGCACGCGGCGGTAATAGACCGGCGAGCCGATGTCGAGCGAACCCAGCTCGGACGCGCGCAGCACGAACTGCTTGCCGGAGGCGTCGGTGGTCACCACCGGCGGCACTTCCAGGCCCTTGAAGTCGCGCGCCGAGTCCGTCGACTTGCCGGCGTCGACGCCGATATAGGCACCGGACAGCAGCGTCTCCAGCCCCGACACGCCACTGGCGGCGAAGCGCGGGCGCACCACCCAGAAGCGGGTGTCGGCGACGGCGAAGTTCTCGGCGTCCTTGGTCAGGTCGATCGACGCCACCACGTGCGAGCGATCGCGCGCCAGGCGCACCGACTTGACCAGGCCGATGTCGACGTCCTTGTAGCGCACCGCGGTCTTGCCCGGCGTAAGGCCTTCGGCGGTGCGGAAGCTGACGGTGATCTCCGGCCCGCGCGAAGTCAGCGTGTGTATCAGCAGCGAGATTCCGACCACCGCGGCGACGATCGGGATCAGCCATACCAGCGAGGGCAGCCAGCGCGCGCGGCGCCGCCGTTCGGGCCGGGGCAGGCCGGACGGGGGTGGCGAAGGCGGAGAGGGCGGAGAGGGCGGCATGGCACCCGCCGGGGCTTGGTTGTCAGTGTCGGGCATTGTCAGGTTCCAGCGAATCCCACAGCAGGCGCGGATCGAAGCTGAGCGAGGCCAGCATGGTCAGTACCACGACCGCGCCAAAGGCGAGCGCGCCGCCGCCGGGGATGATGGTGGCCAGCGCCCCGGCCCGCACCAGCGAGGCCAGCAGCGCCACCACGAAAATATCGAGCATCGACCAGCGGCCGATCACCTCCACCAGGCCGTACAGCCGGGTCTGCTGCCGGATCCGCCAGCTCGAGCGGAAATGCACCGACAGCAGCAGGAAGGTCAGGATCACCATCTTCAGCAGCGGCACCACGATGCTGGCGATCAGCACCAGCACGGCCAGCATGTGCGAACCGGACAGCCACAGGTAGATCACGCCCGACAGGATGGTGTCCTGCTGCGTGCCGAGGATGGACTGGGTCACCATCACCGGCAGCATGTTGGCAGGAATATAGAGGATGTACGCGGCCAGCAGGAAGGCCCAGGTGCGCGCCAGGCTGTCGGGCTTGCGATGGTGCAGGCTGGCGCCGCAGCGCGGGCAGGGCGAGCCTTCCAGCGTGCGCGGGCTGACCAGGTCGCATGCATGGCACGACACCAGCCCGAGCCGGCTGGCGGTGGGCACCTGCGGCAGCGGAGTGTTCTCGTCGTCGTCGGTCAGTTCCGCCACCACCTCCCGCGCGAGCTGGCGCGGACGGGCCAGGCGGCCGGCGGGCGGTGGCGGTCGCTGCGGCTGGGTCATCGGCGCTCCCCGTCGGCCGCCGCGGCCTTGTCGTCGGGCGTTTCCAGGTGGCGCCACAGGTCGCGCGGATCGAACGACAGCATCGCCGCCAGCACGATCACCAGCGCGGCGAACGACCACAGCGCAATGCCGGGCAGCACGCGCGCCATGGTCGAGAGCTTCACCAGCGTCACCAGCACGCCGATCATGAAGACCTCGATCATGCCCCACGGCCGGGTCTGGCGGATGCCGCGCACGATGCGGTCGAAGCCGGCCGGCATGCGGTGCTGTGCCATCGGCACCAGCAGGTAAGTCATCATCAGCAGCTCGGACAGCGGAAACAGGATGGTGGTGGCGAACACCAGTGCCGCCACCAGCGCCATCTGGTCCGCATACAGCGCCTGCACCGCGCCCAGCAGCGTGGTCTGGGTGCGCACCCCTTTCAGGTCCATCTCGACGATGGGGTAGGCGTTGGAGATCAGGAACAGGATCAGCGCGGTGAGCACCAGCGGCAGCAGCCGGTGGTAGTGGCGCCGGCTCTCGCGGTAGAGCTGGCCGCCGCAGCGCAGGCACAGCGCGCGCTCGCCCGGTGCGATCGGCGTGCGCTCGTAGACGGCGTCGCAGTATTCGCACGCCACCAGCCGGTGCAGCGCGGCCGGCGAGGTGTCGGGCAGCGTGGTCTCCGGCGGGGCCGGGGGTACGTCGTGTGCCGCCATCAGCCGGATCGCTTGCCGGTGGCTGCCGGCGGCACATCGGGGTTGTCGACCACAGCCGGGGCCGATGCCGGGCCGGACGCAGCGGCCGGTGCCGGCGCGGATGCCAGCGCCGCGCCCTGCTGCAGGTCGCGCTGCAGCTCGCCCTGCGAGCCGATGGTCCAGTCGCGCAGCAGGGCATAGGCCACCGCCAGCAGGGTCGGGCCGATGAACACGCCCAGGAAGCCGAACGCCAGCGCGCCGCCGAGCACGCCCAGCATGATCCAGATCAGCGGCATGCCCGTGCCCTTGCTGATCAGCAGCGGCTTGACGATGTTGTCGGCCATGCTGACCACGCCCACGCCCCACACCACCAGGAAGATGGCCCAGCCGGTGGCGCCGGTGTGGTACAGCCACAGCGCGGCCGGCAGCCACACCAGCGGCGGGCCGACCGGCACCACTGACAGGAAGAAGGTGACGAAGCCGAGGATGGCGGCACCCGGCACGCCCGCGATCCACAGGCCGATGCCGGCCAGCACGGCCTGGATGAAGGCGGTGCCCAGCACGCCGTAGACCACGCCCTTGACGGTGCTGCCCGCCAGCTCCAGCAGGTGGTCGGCGCGCTCGCCGGCGATGCGGCGCATGCCCGCGCGCAGCCAGGCAATGGCGAACTCGCCGCCGGTGTAGAAGAAGAATGCCAGGATGATCGACAGCGCCAGCTGCCCCAGCCCGGCCCCGATCGACAGGCCCGCGCCCAGCAGCACGTGCCCGACCGGCGCGATCAGCTTGCGCAGGTTGGCGACCATCTCGGAATCGGCATTGATCAGGCCGTCCCACGAGCTTTGCAGGTAGCTGCCGACATAGGGCAGGCTGCTCAGCCACAGCGGCAGCTGCGGCAGCCCCTGCTCCATATAGCGGTCGACCAGCGCGGCGAGGTCGTCCAGGTGCGCGGAGAAGCTGGCGCCAGCATAGACGAACGGGCCCAGCACGATCACCGTGGCCAGCAGCACGCAGATCAGCGCGGCCAGGCCGCGGCGGTTGCCGAGCCAGCGCGACAGCACGGTGTAGGGGTGCCAGGAGCTGAACGCCAGGATCGCGCCCCACAGCAGCGCGGTGGTGAACGGCGCCAGGACCAGCAGCGAGCCGCCGATCAGCACGATCAGCGCGAAGACGGCGGCGATTTTTTCGATTAACTGGCCGGAGCTCATGGTTGGGGTCTCTGTTCTGTCCCCCGGGGGGTGGGTGTGACGGGGACGGCGTAAATATAGCTTATGGGGGGTGGGGGGATGGGAAAGGGGGTGGTGCTGGTGGTGACATGCTGTCGGCTTTTGGACCGCCTGGTTCCGCCCTGCTGGGCGGGTCACTTTTTGGCCGAGCGCCAAAAAGTAACCAAAAAGCGCGTTTACTGCCCTGCGGGCGGCATGTCTTATCGTAGTGGGCCCGGGGGTTTTCGTACGGGGCTTTGCTTCCTCGCATAGCGGGACTGCCTGCCGCAGGGGTGCACCACGGTGGCAGGGGCGTTGAAGTGCAGGTTGAACGAGCCCAGAGCGGTGGGTGGTCCCTGCTGCGGGCGTTGCCGTAGGAACGCCTACGGCTGCGCTGCGCGCCGGCCCTATCGCGCGGCGTAGGCCCTGGCACGGGACGCATCGCTGCGCTCGCTTGGCGCTGCGGTCTGTGGCCCGGGCTGAGAATCGTACAGCGGCGCCTTTGGCTGCGTTGGCGCCAAATACCCGCCAGCGCAATCGAGCCTGCGCAGCAGCCGCAGGCGTCCCCGCGATACGGCCGGCAGCAGGCTGCCTACACCCTCATTGGGATTGTCCA
>NZ_JAYLVT010000025.1:0-97679 GCF_035818815.1 Cupriavidus sp. SS-3 | reverse complement strand
CCAGCACCTTGGTGAAGGGCTTGTTCCAGTGCAGCAACTCGCGCGCGTGGCGGGCCCAGAAGCCCTCGTAGTCGCGCCCGGCTTCGTCGCACAGCGTCTGGTAGGCCTCCATGCTGGGAATGGCGGCTTTGGCGCTGGCTTGCGGGGCAGGCGAAAACAGCCTGGCTTCGTGCAGGATGGATTGGAGGGAAGTCATGGATGGTGCGGTCATGGCGCAATGGATGCGGCGCCGATGGAAAAAAAGCCGCCATGGGGCGGCCAGAATCCGGGGACGACAGTGCTGGAGTACGCCGGGGCCCCGACTACCCGGGAGACACAGTAGAGGCGCTTGCCACGTGCCGGCGGCGCAGGGACGAACTGCCCCGCCGGCGCGCGCTGCTTACCAGGGCAGCGAGTAGGTCTTGGTGTTGCAGAAGCTCTTCATCGCCTCCAGCACGCCCTCCTTGTAGCCCAGGCCGGAATCCTTGATGCCGCCGAACGGCGTCAGCTCCAGCCGGTACCCCGGCACTTCGCGCACATTGACGCTGCCGACCTTCAGTTCGCGCACGAAGCGCGTGATGTAGTCGAGCCGGTTGGTGCAAACCGATGACGACAACCCATACGCCGTGCCATTCGAAATCCGGATCGCCTCATCAATATCCCTGAAACGGATCACCGGCGACACCGGGCCAAAGGTTTCATGCTTCACCACCGTCATCTCCGGATCCACGTGGTCGAGCACGGTGGGCGAATACAGTGCGCCGCGGCGGATATTGCCGTAGCGCAGCGTTGCGCCAGAGGCGATGGCTTCGTTCACCACCTGCTCGAACTGGATCGCCGCCGCCTCGTCGATCACCGTGCCCATATCGACCTTGGGGTCCATCGGATCGCCATAGTTGAGCACCTCGGTCTTTGCCACCAGCAGGTCGACAAAACGCTCCGCTACCGACTCGTGCACCAGCATCCGCTTGATCGCCGTGCAGCGCTGCCCGGAATTCTTGTACGAACCGCTCGCCGCCAGCGTGGCGGCTTCTTCCAGGTCGGCGTCTTCCATCACGATGATGGGATCGTTGCCGCCCAACTCCAGCACCTGGCGCTTGTAGGTGGCCTTGGCGGCGATGTACTTGCCGATCGGCACGCCGCCGGTGAAGGTGACCAGGTCGACGTCGGGGTGCGTCAGCATCTCGTCGGCGATCTCGCGCGGGTCGCCGGTGATGACCGACAGCATCTGCGGTGGCAGCCCTGCCTCATACAGGATATCGGCCAGCATGAAAGCCGCCAGCGGGGTCTTCTCGCTGGGCTTGAGCACCATGCGGTTGTTGGTGGCCACTGCCGGCGCGACCTTGTGGATCACCTGGTTGAGCGGGTGGTTGAACGGCGTGATCGCGGTGATCACGCCCAGCAGCGGCTCGCGCAGGGTATAGACCTTGCGGCTCTTGCCGTGGTGGGTCAGGTCGCACGAGAACACCTGGCCGTCGTCGACCAGCGCCTGGTTGGCGGCGAACAGCAGCACGTCCGAGGCGCGGCCGACTTCGTACAGCGAGTCCTTGCGGCACAGGCCGGATTCCAGCGTGATGGTGCGCGAGATCTCGTCCAGCCGCGAGGCGATGATCTCGCCCGCGCGCATCAGGATCTTGTAGCGCTCGTAGCGCGTCAGTGTGGGCTGGTAGTCGCGCGCGATGCGGTAGGCGCGGCGCACGTCGTCGAGCGTGGCCTTGGGCACCGTGGCGATGACTTCGCCGGTGTAGGGGTAGGTCACCTCGATCACGTCTTCGCGGTAGATCTTTTCGCCGGCGATGCGAAGGGCCTCGTGGCGGATATCGGGAATGGCATGCAATGCGGTCATGGTTTTACCCTCGCGGGTTTCCGAGCAGTGTGTTGAAAGACAATGCGGGCGTCGCAGGCGGGCCGGCGCGGTGCCGGCCCCGCCCGGCTAGCGTTAGCGGCGGATGAACGCCGCGATCACGGCGCTGATGATGCAGCTGGCTGCCACGATCGGGAACACCAGCGAGGTATTGCCGGACTGGTCCAGGATGCGGCCGATCAGCGGCTCGCCTAGTCCGGCGAGCAGGTAGGAGAAGAAGTTGAGGATGCCGGTGGCCGTGCCCGCGCGCTTTGCGCCGACCAGGTCCGGACACAGCGCCCAGAACGACGAGGCCGGGCCATAGACGAAGAACCCTGCCAGGAACAGCGCGACGATGGCGCCCATGCCCGTCGGCAGCTGGTACATCACCATCGATGCGATTGCGCCCAGCACCATGTAGAGCATGATGGCCTTGCTGCGGCTGGAGCCGAACAGCCGGTCCGAGATCCAGCCGTTGGACAGCGCGCCGAACGCCATGCCCACCGGCAGCGCCACCGAGATCCAGGCCGGGTCGATCAGCGTTTCCGCGGTCTTCCAGTTCTTGCCCAGGAAGTGCACCGGGACCCAGACGATCAGGCCGTAGCGCGCCGCGTTCTGGAAGCCGATCGACAGGCCCGCGATGATCAGGCGCGGATTGCGCAGCACCGCCTTGTAGCGCGACCACGAGCTTTCCTCGGCATCGGTTTCAGGCGCTGTGTGGGCCGCTGTGTGGGCCGTTGTGCGTGCCGTTGCGCGCGGGTCGTCATCCTCGCCCTTGGCCACGCCGGTATCGGGCGACTTGTAGCCGAGGTCTTCCGGCCGCTCGCGCACGATCAGGTAGAAGGTGATGCCGCCCACCAGCATCAGCAGCACCGGCAGGCGGAAGATCCAGCGCCAGTCCAGGTGCAGGATGTTCACCACCACGATCGAGGTCACGAACGACAGCACCGAGGCGCAGCCGGCCGCGAACACGTAGAAGCCATAGACCTTGCCGCGTTCCTCGGCGCCCCACCAGTTCGACAGCAAGCGGCTGCCGGGCGCCCAGCCGAGTGCCTGGAAATAGCCGTTGATGCCCCACGGAATCGCCAGGCTCTTGAAGCCGACGGCGAAGCTGACCACCCAGTTGGCCGCGCACGACAGGATTGCGCCGGCGGTCATCACGCGGCGCCCGCCGAACTTGTCGCCGAGGTTGCCGTTGATGGCCTGGCCGATGGCGTAGCACCACAGCAGGCAGGTCGAGGCCCAGCCCAGCGCCGCCTTGGACAGGCCGAACTCTTCCTGGATGCCGGGGATGGCAAAGCCGAAGGTCTGCCGGCCGGTGTAGAAGAAGAAGTAGCAGAACATGGCGGCCAGCAGCATCCGCCACTGCGCGCGCCGGAACGATTGCTCGGCCGGGGCGACGTACGCCCCCACCTGGATGCGGTCGGCTGTTTCCATGGTTGTCTCCTTTTATATTGTCGGCCCGTCTGTCGGGCTCGTGTGGCCGGGTAAACACCGGCCGTGGGGAACCGCTACGCAGGCACGGCGCCGATGAAGTTCTTGCCGCGGGCGCCGTCCAGCGCACGCGCGATCATGGCGCCGGCCTCGTCGTCGCTGACGCCGTAATCGGCAAACTCGGTCTTCACGCCCAGCCCTTGCAAGAAGCCACGCAGGCGCTGCTGCCCGCCGTCCAGCGACGGCCCGAACAGCCGCTGCAGCGTGCGGTCGCGGTCGGGGCGGCGCGCCCACGCCTTTTCCAGCACCAGCGGCAGCGTGAACGAGCAGGCAATGCCGTGCGGCAGGCCGTGGCGCAGCGTCATTTCGTAAGAGATCGAGTGCGCCAGCGCGGTCTTGGTGTTGGAAAACGCCAGGCCGGCCTTGAGTGCGGCCAGCGCCATGCGCTCGCGCAGCGACAGGTCATCGAGGTTCTGGACCAGCTGCGGCAGGGTCTCGAAGATGTCCTCGACCGCCGACACCGCGAAGGTGTCGGAGACCGGATTGGCGTTGACGTTCCAGATCGATTCGAGCGCATGCGACAGCGCATCGAGGCCGGTGGCAATGGTGGTGCCGCGCGGCACCGACAGCATCAGCTGCGCATCGACGATGGCGGCTTCGGGCCAGGTCTGCGGCAGGTGCAGTGAGTATTTCTTCTGGTTCGCCGCGTCCCAGATGGTGGCCCACGGCGTGACTTCGCTGCCGGTGCCGGCGGTGGTCGGCACCGCGATCAGCGGCTTGACCTGCGCCGGCGTGAACGACTTGCCGCTCGCCAGCAGGCTGACCAGCGAGTCGAAGCGGCCCGAGCGGGTGCCGGCCATCAGCGCCTTGGCGGTATCGATGGCGCTGCCGCCGCCGACCGCGACGATGGCGTCGCAGCGGTCGGCGTGTTCCCAGAAGCGGTTGTACAGGCCGGACAGATGCGCCACGTCCGGATTGGGCTGCACGTCTTCGATCAGCCCGGCCAGGTCTGCGCCCAGCAATGCTTCCAGCCGCGCCACCAGTCCCAGCGCGCGCGCTTCAGGGAAGGTCACGACCACGGCGCGCCGGCCGTGGAGCAAGGCCGGCAACTGGTCGAGCGCGCCGGCCCCGCAATGGATCGACACGGGGTTGTGGTAGGCATGGGTCATGGGGTCTCCTCGGTTCTGGCTCTGGGTTGCGTTGGCCGCGGTCGGCACCGCGCGCCTGGTTGCCAGAAGTGTGGGAGACGCCAAAGCCCCGGTCCAATCGCATCTTTGACGCCCGACTGCGCCAAAACCGATGGATCGCCGCGGCGCCGCGCCGGCCTCGGGGAAACCCTGTACGCATCGGCGCGCGGCTGTGGGAGACTCGCCGGACACGCCGCCGAAGCGGCGGCCAGCCCCCATCCGATCCATGTTCCACCAGTACTACAAGTCGATCCGCTGCTTCCACGCGGTGGCGCGCACTGGCGGCTTCACCGCCGCGGCGCAATACCTGCATATCGGGCAACCCACCGTGACCGACCAGGTCAAGGCACTGGAGACGCGCTTCGGCGTGGAGCTGTTCCTGCGCAGCGGGCGCAGCGTGCGCCTGACCGATACCGGCGAGCGGCTCTATGCGATCACGCAGGGGCTGTTCGGGCAGGAAGAGGAAGCCATGCAGTTCCTGCACAGCGCGCACAAGCTCAAGACCGGGCTGGTGCGGGTGGGCGCGGTGTCACCGCCGATCGCGCTGGGGCTGGCGCGCAGCTTCCGCAGCGCGCATGCGGCGCTGGAGCTGACCGTCACCATCGGCTCGGAGGCGTCGGTCCTGCGCGGCCTGCAGGACTTCGACATCGACGCCGGCATCCTTGCCGAGCCTGACCCGGTGGCGGGGCTGCATGTGGTGCCCTATCGCAAGGAACGCATTGTCGCGGTGATGCCGGCGGGCCATGCGCTGGCCGGGCGCACCACGGTCACGCTGCGGGACCTCGCCGGCGAACCCGTGATCCAGCGCGAGCCGGGCTCGAAGACGCGCGACCGTGTCGAACGCGCCTGCGCGCAGCATGGCGTGGCGCTGCACTGCGCGATGGAGATCAACAGCCGCGAGGCCATCCTGCATGCGGTGGCGAGCGGCATGGGACTGAGCTTCGTCACCGAGATCGAATGCATCCCGTTGCCGGGGCTGCAGGTGGTGCCGGTGGACGAGCCGCTGCTGTCGATCGACTATTCCCTGTGCTGCCTGGCGGTGCGCAAGGAACGCCCGTTGATCTCGGCGCTGTTCGCGGTGGCGCTGGGCGGCGGCTGAGACTGGGCCCTGGCGCGCTCGCGTTCGAGTTCGCGCTCGCGCTCGGCCGCGGCCTCATGGCGGCGCGAACCGTAGCGGCGTGCGTACTGCCAGGTGAACTCGGCCCCCAGCAGGAAGATCTGCGCGGAGTAATACACCCACAGCAGCAGCACCACCAGCGAGCCGGCGGCGCCGTAGCCGTTGGCGACGCCGCTCTTGCCGATATACAGGCCGATCAGGAACTTGCCCAGCGTGAACAGCAGCGCCGTCACCGCCGCGCCCAGCCACACGTCGGGCCAGCGCACCTTGGCGCGCGGCATGATCTTGTAGATCATGGCGAACACCACCGTGATCAGCACCAGGCTGACCACGGTGTCGAGCACATGGGCGATCAATTCCTCCGCGCCAAACAACGGCCCCCACAAACGGTTGAGCGCGGAGATCCCCGCGCTCAGCAGCAGCGACACCACCAGCAGGAAGCCGATGCCCAGGATCATGCCGAACGACAGCAGCCGCGCGCGCAGCAGCGCAAACAGGCCGGAGCTCTTGCGCCGCTCGGGCACCTCCCAGATCCGGTCGAGCGCGGACTGCAGCTCGGCGAACACCGTGGTCGCGCCGATCAGCAGCACCACCACGCCGACCACCGCGGTCAGCGCGCTGGCCGCGGGCTTGCTGACCGCCAGCAGCATGGCTTCGACGGTCTTGGCGCCCTCCGGGCCAAGCAGCCCCTGCAACTGCGCCACCACTTCGCCGCGCGCGGCCTCGTGGCCGAACACCACGCCCGCCACCGAGATCACGATCAGCAGCAGCGGCGCGATCGAGAACACCGTGTAATAGGCCAGCGCCGCGCCCATGCTGGGGGCGTAGTCTTCCACCCAGGCGTTGACGGTATCCCGCAGCAGCCCGTAGAGCGCGCGGGGCGAGGACAGCAGAACCGACGAAATGGAAGGCATCGCTCGATCCCCAGTCACGATACTGCCCTGCCCTCCGCAATTCCCGTTCCTGCCCGCGGCCATCTGGTGCGGCCATGTGCTGCGGCGATGGCAGGCGTGGCGCCGCGGCGCCGCCAGAGCCCCACCGGCGCCCCACCGGCGCCCCGCCGGACCGCCGCGGGTGCCTCAGGCCCGCGCCAGCGTGGCGACCCCGCAGTGCCGGATCGCGTGCATTCTTTACAACCTCCGCTTCACGGCGCCTGCATCGACACGCCGTAGCCTCCGAAGATGCGCGCCAGCTCGCCGTTGGCGCGGATCTTGTCCAGCGCCGACTGCAGCGCTTCGGCCAGCTCGCGTTCGCCCGCCTTGACCGCCATGCCGACGGCCCAGCCGCGCGGCGGCAGCAGCGGCGCGCTGATGTCGGTGGCGGCATAGCGGGCGCCGGCGTGCCCGCCCGCCTTGAGCGCGCTTTCATACTGCGCGCGCGTCACCAGCGCCGCGGCGATCTCGCCCGAGAACAGCGCGTGCAGCGCCAGCCCTGCCTCGGGATAAATCCTGACCCGGTCACGCAGCGCGCCGCCGCCGGCGGACAACAGCGCGTTGGCCCCGGCCGAGCCCGCGGCCGCGCCAGTGGGCTGGCCGGCCAGGTCTTCCAGGCCGCGCACGTCCGGCACCCGCTCGCGGTCGTGCACCAGCACGAAGGTCTCGCGGTAGTAAGGTGCGACGATCAGCGCCTTGTCGTTGGCGCGCATGAAGGCGCGGTCGACCGGCACGTGCAGCATCACGTCGGCCGGGCCGTAGCCCAGGTAATGGCCGCGCCAGACCATCGCGCGCAGGTCGTCGGCCATGTTCTCGTCGGCATCGAACGGCAACAGCGCCACCGACAGGCCCAGCGCCTTGCCCAGCGCCTGCGCCAGCGCCACGTCGATGCCGGCGTACTGGCTGCCGGCCAGCGCCGAGAACGGCGGCAGGCCCTTGTACACTGCCACCTTCAGCGTGCCGGCCTGGCGGATCCGGGCCAGGTCGGCATGCGCCGGCGACACGCCGAGCAAGGCGGCGGCAGCCAGCAGGATGCAGCCGAGCCAGCGCAGCATCCGCGCCGACGGCGCGGTCAGGACGGAAACGGTAAGCCGTGGGCCGCGGACAGGGCTGTCAGGCATGGCATTGCTCCAGTTGGACGAAGGGGATCGGCGGCATCGATGGCGTTGGCGCGGCGCTTACTCGTGGCGCGATTCCAGGTAGGTCTTGATGGCCCAGACCGCCTCCTGGCTCAGCACGCCGTCGAACGGCGGCATGTAGACGCGGCCGTCGCGGGTGCGGCCCTTGCGCACGGTGGTGGTGTAGAACTGCGAGATCTCGCTCTGGCAGGCCTGCTTCTTTTTGGCGTCGGCCAGCGCGACGCAGTCGCCGTCCAGCTTGCGCAGGTCGGGGGCAATGCCGCCCGACACGGCTTCCAGCCCGTGGCAGCGCGCGCAGTTCTGGTTGTACGCCGACGAGCCGATGCGCAGCGCCTCTTTGTGCGCATCTCCGCTGCGGTAGGGATTGTCCGGACGCCATTCGTCGCCCAGCTGTGGTAACGCTTTGGTGTCGACGGCCTGGGGCGTGACATCGCCGTGGGCCAGCACCGGGCTGGCGGAAATAGCGGTCAGGGACGCGCAAAGCGAGAGCAAGGCAAGCAGGCGGCGCTGCGTTTTCATGGATGTCTCCTACAGTGATGGGGCTGGCTTTGTTTGCCCTGTTTCCGCAAGAGCCATACCAACACCGAGGCAAGGCGAAAATGCCGCGTTTTCCGGGCAAGATCCCCGGGGCAGCGCAGCGGTGTCCCGGAATGCCACACCCTGGCAAGTGTTTTGCTTCACCACGCAACACTGTCGAGCGCGCGCCTGGCGCGGCCGGCAGCGACCCGCGCAAAGATCGCGGGCGGATTTTCCACAAGGAGACCGAGACATGACCATCCAGCCGGATCCGGCCCGTCCGCAGGCGGACGCCCCCGTTGATGCCGGGCAGCACGAGCGCGCCGAGCTGATCGCCCAGGCCCACCAGCGCTCGGAGTCTTATGGCCTGCGCCCCTATGAGTCGCCCGATTTCTGCCCGGTGCTGCAAAGCGAGCTGAAGACCCGCATCGAACGCAGCCAGTCGCTGTTCACCTATGCCCTGCCGGTGATGGAGACGCTGCACGACCAGATCGTCGACACCCAGAGCATGATCGTGCTGACCGACGCCGATGGCCTGATCCTGCACGCCATGGGCGACGACGACTTCCTTGCCCGCGCCGACAAGATCTCGCTGCGCCCGGGCTCGGAGTGGTCGGAGGCGCGCCGCGGCACCAACGCCATCGGCACGGCGCTGGCCGAGAACCGCGCCACGCTGGTCCACGGCGCCGACCATTACCTGGAGGCCAACCAGTTCCTGACCTGCTCGTGCATGCCGATCCTGGACCCTTACGGAAAGACCGTGGGGGCGCTGGACGTGACCGGCGACCAGCGCGGCTTCCACAAGCACACCATGGCGCTGGTGCGGATGTCGGCGCAGATGATCGAGAACCAGCTGTTCGGCAACGCCTTCCGCGACATGGTGTGCATCCGCTTCCATTCGCGCGCCGAGTTCCTCGGCACGCTGGTGGAGGGCATCGTCTCGTTCACCCCCGGCGGGCGCTTCCTGTCGGCCAACCGCAGCGGGCAGTTCCAGCTGGGCCTGTCCAACGGCGCGCTGCAGGCGCATACCTTCTCGTCGCTGTTCGGGCTGTCGATGTCGCAGCTGTTCGACGCGGCGCGCGCGGCCCATGCGGGCATCGTCCAGCTGCACCTGCCCAGCGGCGTCAAGGTCAGCGCGCGCGTGGAATGGAAAACCCCGGCCGCGGCGCTGCCCGGCACGGAAGCGCGTCACGCGGGCGCGAGCGGCGCCAGCGGCATGCCGCGCAGCCTGGCGGCGGGCCCCGCGCCCTCGCCGGGGCTGGATGAGCTGGACACCGGCGACGCGCAGATCCGCACCGTGATCGGCAAGCTGCGCAAGGTCATCGGCAAGGACATCCCGGTGATGGTGCTGGGCGAAACCGGCACCGGCAAGGAGCTGCTGGCGCGCGCCATCCACGCCGACAGCGGGCGCCGCACCGGCCCCTTCATCGCCGTCAACTGCGCCTCGATCCCTGAAAACCTGATCGAGTCGGAGCTGTTCGGCTACGAGGAAGGCGCCTTCACCGGCGCGCGCAAGAAGGGCGGCATCGGCAAGATGCTGCTGGCCAACGGCGGCACGCTGTTTCTCGACGAGATCGGCGACATGCCGCTGCACCTGCAGGGCCGCCTGCTGCGCGCGCTGCAGGAGCGCGCGGTATCGCCTTTGGGCAGCAGCAAGGTGATCCACATCGACGTCTCGCTGGTGTGCGCCACCAACCGCAACCTGCGCGACCTGGTTGCCAGCGGCCAGTTCCGCGAAGACCTGTACTACCGCCTCAACGGGCTGGTGGTGCGGCTGCCGGCGCTGCGCGAGCGCAGCGACCTCGACGTGGTCGCCGGCAAGCTGCTGCGCCAGGAGCACGGCGCCGGTGCGGCCGGTGCGGACGATAGCGCGCCCCGCATCAGCGACGCGGTGATGGCGCTGTTCCGCCGCTACCACTGGCCGGGCAATATCCGCCAGCTGTGCAACCTGCTGCGCACCGCGCGGCTGATGGCCGAGGGCGAAGCCGAGATCACCGAGGAGCACCTGCCCGACGACTTCCTCGACGACCTGCGCGAGGCGCAGCCACCCGTGCCCGTGCCCGCGGCCGCGCCGGCCGTGGCGATGGCGCACGGCACGCAGCCCACGCGGCTGGCCGAGGTCGAGGCGATGGCGATCGTGGCCACGGTCAAGGCCCACAACGGCAATATCTCGGCGGCGGCCAAGGCGCTGGGGATCTCGCGCAACACGGTCTACCGCAAGATGGAGGAGGCGCGCGGGCTGCCGCAGCAGGGCGGCTGACTCGCGCCCGCGCGCCAGGCCGCCGGTTCAGGCCGGCGGCTCGCCCTGCATCCACGCGTCTTCCAGCTGACGCCAGGCGCGCTGCAGGTTCAGCGGATGGCGGGTCGGGAAATGGCGCCAGTGGCGGAACGGCGCCGCCACCACGGCGTCGGCCGCTTGCGATGCATCGCGGCCCGCGGCCAGCGCGGCGCCAATGCCCTGCGCCAGCGCATCGAGATAGGCCAGCGTCGGCGCCAGCGTCTGCGCGGGCGTGCCGGTTGCGGTGGCGACGACGGTGTCCGCCGGCAGCGCGATCAGCTGGCGCAGCGCCTGGCGCCAGCCTTGCAGCGACGCCTCCTGCATCTCCGGCACACGTTCGCGGTACCCCAGGCCGCCGGCGCACAGCAGCCGCAGCTGCGGCGCGTACAGCACGGTATCGGACGCGCTGTGGGCCGGCGCATGCACCTGCACCTGCCACGCGGTATCGCCGGTCTGCAGCCAGGCGCCGTGCTGCAGCACCGGCTCCGGCAACACGATCGCGGTGCCGCGCATGGCCGCGTGCCCGAGCTGCGCGCCCAGCCGGGCCAGGCAGTCCGAGCATCGTTGCCGCATCAACGCGGCGGTGGCCGCCGAAGCCAGGAACTGCGGCCGCGGCCGCAGCCCGGCAAAGGCGGCATTGGCCAGCACGTTCTCGGGATGGGCGTGGCTGTTGACCACCCAGCGCACCGGCTGCCGCGTCAGCGCGCGGATCGCGCCGAGCAGCGCCCTGCCCCACGCCGACTGCGGCCCGGGATCGACCACCAGCACCCCCGCGCGCGTGACATGGACCAGGCTGGGCACCACCGCGCCGGCGTTGGCGCGCATGGCTTCGGCATTGGCGGCCCGGGCGACGTAGACGCCGGGCTGCAGCGGGTCCAGCACGACCCGCGTGCCGGCCGCCGCGGCCGGCTGCCACGCGTCGAGCGCCAGCGCCAGCGAGGTCCCGAGAAAGGCACGACGCGTGGCCATCAGCGCTGCCAGGCGCTGGCACGGATTGCGTCCGCGAGCGCAGCGCGCATGGCGCCGTCGGCCAGGTGCCCGGCGTCGACCCATGCCAGCCGCGCGTCCGGCATGGCTTGCCGCAGCCGCAGGGCATTGGCGGGCCGGCACACCGCGTCGGCACGGCCATGCAGCAGCGTCACCGGCAGGCCGTGCGCGGCGATGTCCCGCGCCGCGCGCAGCAAGGCGGGCTTGCCCAGCCCGGCGCGGTGGCGCAGGTAGTGCGCCTGGATGCGGTATTTGCGTACCGTGGCCAGCCGCTCGCGCGCGGACTGCCGGCGTCCCTGTGCTACGCCGTGCAGGCCGAGCCGGTCCAGCTCGAGCCGGCGCCAAGCGGTCGCGGTGTCCCGTTTTTGAACAGCCGTCCCACTTTGCAACAGTCGAGACACTGTCAGCAGCCGCGCGCGCGCCTCGGGCAGCCGCTCGCCCGACGGCGCGGCGCGGCGCAGCAGCCCGGCGCCGGCGCGCGGCGCAAACAAGCCCAGCACGTCGTCGCGCCCGGTCAGGAAGGCGCCGCGCAACACCAGCGCGGCGACCGCATGCGGATAGCGCGCGGCATAGGCAAGCGCCAGCGCCGCGCCCCACGATCCGCCCACCACGCCCCAGCGCGCGATGCCAAGGGCCGCGCGCAGCTGCTCCAGGTCCGCCAGCAGCGCGCCGACGTTGTTGCGCCGCACCCCGCCGGCCGGGGTCGAGCGGCCGGCGCCGCGCTGGTCAGGCATCACCACGCGGTGCCGTTGCGGGTCGAACCACGCCGCCATCGACGGGGTACAGCCGCTGCCCGGCCCGCCGTGCAGGACCAGCCAGGGCTCGCCGTGCGGCGGGCCTCCCAGCCGCACGTGCAGGCGCTGCGCGTCGGGCGTGCGCAGGTGGAAGACGATGTGGTCCAGGGTTGCGTCGGGCATGGTTGTTGCCTTTCCGGGCATTGCGGCAGACACGCTGCCATGCCGCGACGCTAATCACTAACCATGCCAACCAAGGAGACCGACATGACCTGGACCACGCCCGCCTACACCGAGCTGCGGCTCGGCTTTGAAATCACCATGTATATCGCCAACCGCTGACCGGCCGCGACGTTCCGCGGGCGGGCGCCGCCGGTGGTTGCCGGCATGGCGCCTGTGCGCGGGGCAGCTGTGATCCACCCTCGAGCGCTCGCGCCATGACAACCATCCGGGTACTGGGATCGGCCGCCGGCGGCGGCTTCCCGCAATGGAACTGCAATTGCCGCAACTGCGACGGCGTGCGCCGCGGCACCGTGCGCGCCACCCCGCGCACGCAATCGTCGATCGCGCTGTGCGGCGATGGCCCGGATGCGATCCTGGTCAATGCCTCGCCCGACATCCTGCAGCAGCTGCGCCAGACCCCCGCGCTGCAACCCGGCCGCGCCGGGCGCGACACCGCGATTGCCGCGGTGCTGCTGATGGACGCGCAGATCGACCACGTCACCGGCCTGCTGATGCTGCGCGAGCACCGGCGGGCGCTGCCGCTCTACGCCACCGCCAGCGTGCTCGAAGACCTGGCCGGGGCGTTCCCGCTGACGCGCATCCTGTCGCACTACTGCGGGCTGCAGTGCCACGCGCTGCCCTGCGACGGCACGGCGTTCTCGGTGCCGCCGCTGGACGGCGTGGCGCTGACCGCGGTCCCGCTGCAAAGCAAGGCCCCGCCCTACTCGCCCAGGCGCCATGCGCCGCAGCCCGGCGACAACATCGGCCTGCGCATCGAAGACCGCCGCAGCGGCCGCAGCGCCTTCTATGCGCCCGGGCTGGGCCAGGTCGACGACCACGTGTTCGCGCAGCTGCGCCGCGCCGACGTGGTGCTGGTCGACGGCACCTTCTGGCGCGACGACGAAATGCAGGCGCTGGGCTTCTCCACGCGCAGCGCCGCCGACATGGGCCACCTGGCCCTGTCCGGGCCGGGCGGGATGATCGAGGTGCTGGACCGCCTGCCCGCCAAACGCAAGATCCTCATCCACATCAACAACACCAATCCGGTGCTGGCGGAAGACTCGCCCGAGCGTGCCGAGCTGGCCCGGCACGGCATCGAACTGGCCTACGACGGCATGGAAATCGCGCTATGACAGCCACCGTTGCATGGAGCCCGGCCGAGTTCGAGGCGCGCCTGCGCGCGCGCGAAAGCGGCTACCACATCCACCACCCGTTCAACCAGCGCATGGCGGCGGGCCAATGCACGCCCGCGCAGATCCGCGCGTGGGTAGCCAACCGCTTCTACTACCAGGCCAGCATCCCGCTGAAGGACGCCGCGATCCTGTCCAACTGCCCCGACCGCACCACGCGCCGCGAGTGGGTGGTGCGCATCCTCGACCACGACGGCACCGACACCCAGCCCGGCGGCATCGAGGCCTGGCTGCGGCTGGGCCAGGCCGTCGGCCTGGAGCGCGGCGCGCTGCTGGAGCACCAGCAGGTGCTGCCCGGCGTGCGCTTCGCCGTCGACGCCTATGTCAATTTCGCGCGCCGCGCGCCGTGGCAGGAAGCGGTGTGCTCGTCGCTGACCGAGATGTTCGCGCCGAAGATCCACCAGGAGCGGCTGGCCGGCTGGCCCACGCACTATCCGTGGATCGAGGCCGGCGGCCTGGATTACTTCCGCTCGCGCATCCCGCTGGCGCAGCGCGACGTCGACCACGGCCTGCGCGTGACGCTGGACTACTTCCGCAGCGCGGCGCAACAGCAGCGCGCCCTCGATATCCTGCAATTCAAGCTCGACGTGCTGTGGTCGATGCTCGATGCCATCCAGCAGGCCCAGCCATGACCGCCGGCACGCAAGACCTCGCCACCCCGACCCTGCACCGCACCTTCCGCCTGCAGTGGGAGGACTCGCAGCAAAGCTGGGTGCTGCTGTATCCGGAAGGGATGGTCACGCTCAACGACAGCGCCGCCGCGATCCTGCAACGCTGCGACGGCAACCATACGCTCGACATGCTGATCGACGACCTGCAGGCCGCCTTTGGCGTGCAGGGCATCGCGCCGGAGGTCCATGCCTTTGTCAAACATGCCACCGAACGCGGCTGGCTGGTCTGAGCCCGCGCCGCCCGGCCCGCCGCTGTGGCTGCTGGCGGAGCTGACCTACCGCTGCCCGCTGCACTGCGCGTTCTGCTCCAATCCGGTCGACTATGCCCGCCATGCGCAGGAACTGGATACCGCGCAGTGGTGCGACGTGTTCAGCCAGGCGCGCGCGCTGGGCGCGGTGCAGCTGGGCCTGTCCGGCGGCGAGCCGCTGCTGCGCAAGGACCTGGAGACGCTGGTGCGCCATGCGCGCGGCCTGGGCTTCTACACCAACCTGATCACCTCCGGCGTGGGCCTGACCGATGCCCGGCTGGCGGCGCTGCGCGAGGCGGGCCTGGACCATATCCAGCTGTCGTTCCAGGACTCCACCCGCGAGCTCAATGATTTCCTGTCGAGCACGCGCACGTTCGAGCTTAAGCAGCGCGTGGCCAGGCTGATCAAGGCGCACGGCTATCCGATGGTGATGAACTGCGTGCTGCACCGGCATAACCTGCCGCATGTCGGCACCATCATCGAGCTGGCCTTGCAGCTGGGCGCCGAGTACCTGGAGCTGGCCAATACGCAGTACTACGGCTGGGCCTGGGAGAACCGGCAGGCGCTGATGCCGACCCGGGAACAACTGCGCGAAGCCGAGGCCGTGGTGCGGCAGTACCGCGCGCGCATCGGCCGGCAATGCCAGATCCTGTTCGTGGTGCCGGACTATTTCGAGGAACGGCCGAAGAAATGCATGAACGGCTGGGGCACCACCTTCCTGGGCGTGGCGCCCGACGGCACCGCGCTGCCGTGTCACGCGGCCCGCATGCTGCCGGACCTGGCACTGCCCGACGTCAGGACGGAAACCCTTCACGACATCTGGCACCACAGCGACGCCTTCCGCCGCTTTCGCGGCACGCAATGGATGCCGCAGCCGTGCCGGTCCTGCGAGCACAGCGAGGCAGACCTGGGCGGCTGCCGCTGCCAGGCCTTCCTGGTCACCGGCGATGCCGCCGCGACCGACCCCGCCTGCGCCAAGGCGCCCGGGCATGGGCGCCTGCGCGAGATCGCGTTGGAGGGGCGGCTGGCGGTGGCGCAAGCGCGCGAGTATCCGATGGTGTTTCGCAGCGATGCCAACTCGTTGAGATTGGGTTCATCGCGGACAAGCGGGCACGAAAGGCCTGAGGTATCGCCCGCGACAACGCGTGCGAGCGCAGCGACGCACTCCGTGCCCGAGCAGTAGACCTAAGATTGGGAGCGCGCGCAGCGCAGCCGAAGGCGTCCCACCAATAGCGCCCGCAGCAGGTTGCCTACACCCTGTTGGGATCGTTCAAAAGTGGGGGATCGTAGGCACCGTCCCTGACTCACATAGCGTTAGCAGGTTCGAACGGGCACCCACGCCAAACGGAAATCACCACCGCCCGAATCACCAACGCCGCGGAATTGATTGCCAGCCGCACAGGCGACGCGTTTCTTGCCTACTTCTTGGCGCTCGGCCAAGAAGTAGGTCGCCGGCTGCGCCGGCGAAACAGCCACGCCCGCCAAGCACGACAAACCAAGAACCGACGGATGGGGGCAAGCGCTGAATCAACGCCCGCGCCGGCGCCGCCGCAAGCGGGTCTTGCGCCGGCCGCCGACGCCCGCAACGGCCCCGCGTCCGACGCAGCGTCCGCCGCCCACGCCCCGCCCCCCCTCAGCCGACCCCAAGCACCCACTCCGCCAGCTTCTTCGCATCATCCTCTCCCAGACTTCCATGCGGCGGCATGGGGATCCTGCCCCACGCCCCCTTGCCGCCCTCCCGGATCTTCTTCGCCAGCGACGCGGCCGCCTGGCTGTCGCCCTTGTACCGCGCCGCCACCTCGGCAAACCCCGGCCCCACCAGCTTCGACTGCATGCCATGGCAGGAAAAGCAGCCGCTCTTGTCCGCCAGCGCCTGCATCTCCGCCGCCGTGGCGGCCAGCGCCGCGCCCGGCAACATCGCGCCAACCGCAGCCAGCGCCATCCATTCTTTCTTCATACCTGTATCCCGATACCGTGGCGACCGGGCCCCGCGCACGCCATGCATCGCCGCTGCGATGCCATGTACGCGGGGCTGAATCACCGTTGATTCCCTCAGCTCTTGTGCAGCTTGAACACCCACACCGAGCCGCCCTGCTCCAGGAAGTTCACGCGCTTGGCCACCTCGCCGCCCCACAGCGGCACCGCGCCGCCCCAGCCGGAGACCACGGCGACGAACTGCTCGCCGTTCTCTTCCCACGTGACCGGCGGCGCGACCACGCCGCTGCCGGTCTGGAACTGCCACAGCTCCTTGCCGGTCTTCGCGTCGGCGGCCTTCAGGTAGCCTTCCGGCGTGCCCCAGAACACCAGCCCGCCGGCGGTGGTCATGGCGCCGCCCCACAGCGGCGCGCCGTTCTTGACCTCCCAGACGATCTTGCCGGTCTTGGGGTTGATCGCGCGCAGCGAGCCGATGTAGTCCTCGTTGAGCGGCTGGATGGTGAAGCCCGCGCCCAGGAACGCGGCGCCCTTCTTGTAGCTGATGGGCTCGTTCCAGATGTCCATGCCCCACTCGTTGGCGGGCACGTAGAACAGGCCGGTCTGCGGGCTGTAGGCCATCGGCTGCTGGTTCTTGCCGCCCAGGAAGCCGGGCGCCGCGAACACCGACTTGCCCTTCTTCTCGCCGTTGGCGGCGGCCGGGTCGCCGGGGCGCCCCTCGGCGACGTAGTTGGGGCGGCCGCTCTTCAGGTCGATGCCGGTGGCCCAGGTGATCTTGTTCACGAACGGGAAGGCATTGACCAGCTTGCCGCTGGTGGCATCGTTGACGTAGAAGAAGCCGTTGCGGTCGGCCTTGCCGCCCATGCGCTTGCCGTCCAGGTCGAAGGTGATGAACTCGTTCACGCCGTCGAAGTCCCAGCCGTCGTTGGGCGTGTTCTGGTAGTGCCAGACGATCTTGCCGGTGGCGGGATCGAGCGCCACGGTGGAGGCGGAGTAGAGGTTGTCACCCTTGCGGATATGGCTGTTCCACGGGCCCGGGTTGCCGGTGCCGAAGTAGGCCAGGCCGGTGGCCGGGTCATAGGTGCCGCCCAGCCACGTGGCCGCGCCGCCGGTCTTCCAGGTCTCGCCGGGCCAGCTGGCGTTCTGGGTGCCGGTCATGCCGATCTCGGTCTTGTTGCCGTCCTTGTCGTACTTGTAGCCCATGTGGCCTTCCACCACCGGCCGCGACCACACCAGCTGCCCGGTCTTCGCGTCGCGCGCCTCGACGCGGCCGACCACGCCGAATTCGCCGCCCGAGATGCCGGTCAGCACCAGGCCCTTGGCCACCAGCGGCGCGGCCGTGTACGAATAGCCCGCGGCGTAGTCCTCGAGCTTCTCTTTCCAAACCACCTTGCCGCTGTTCTGGTCCAGCGCCACCAGTTGCGCGTCGAGCGTGCCGAAGATCACCAGGTTGTCGTACAGCGCCGCGCCCCGGTTGACCACGTCGCAGCACGGCATGATGCCTTCGGGCAGGCGGTGCTCGTACTTCCACAGCTTGCGCCCGGTCTTCACGTCGAGCGCATAGATGCGCGAATACGACGCGGTGACAAACATCTTGCCGTCGTGGATCAGCGGCTGCGACTCCTGCCCGCGCTGCTTCTCGCCGCCGAACGAGAACGACCACGCCGGCACCAGCCGGCCCACGTTCTTGGTATTGATGCGCGCCAGCGTCGAATAGCGCTGCCCCTGCGGGCCCATGCCCCACGACAGCACGTCGCCGGGGGACTTCGCATCGTTCTCGATCATGGCGTCGCTTACCGCCGCCTGCGCGGCAACGCTCGCCGCGGCGGCCGCGATTGCCGCCGCGGTTGTCGCAATTGCCAGCCCTACTCGTAAGGTCCTCATTGCCATCTCCTCTCTTGTTTTCGATTTCGCTGGTGCGCCACTGCGCCACACACCAGCACGCAAATGGCAAATCCCATGCCAGTGGGGCGGGGCCCGATCACGCGCCCTGCAAGCCCGCCGCAAGGCTGCGGCCCGCGCCAGCGTGCAACACTGCGTTGCAGCTGCGCCAGAATTGAACAGGCACCGTCGGCCCCGTCACTGGCCCAGCGCGGCTTCTTCGTGCGCCGGGTAGAGATGGATCACGTTGCGCAGGTACTCGGCCGGCAGCGCGCCCCAGCGCGCATAGGGCTCGGGCACCGGCATGGCCATGACCTCGGCCAGGTCGCGTCCCTGCGCCGCGGCCTCGCGCAGGCGCGCGTCGAGCCATTGCAGGTAGGCACGCGTCTGCGCGATGGCTTCCGTGCCGCCCAGCGCGGGCCCGTGGCTCGGAACCAGCAGGCGCGCCCCGCTCTGCTCCATCAGCGCCTGCAGCCGCGCCAGGCTGTCGAGCCAGCGCCCGATATGCGCGTGCGGCGTGGTCGGAATGCGCTCGCGGAACACCAGCCCGCCGGCAAAGACGATGCCGGCGGCGCGGTCCAGCAGCACCAGGTCTGCGTCGGTATGGCCTTCCAGGCGGATCAGTTCCAGCGTGCGGCGCCCGATCGTCCGTGTGCCGGCCTCCAGCGCGTGCAGCGGCGGCGCGGGCTCGGTGCCGCGCATCCAGTCGCCGCACAGGCGGTAGAGGTTGTCGGCATAGGCCGCGCCCTCGCGGCGCGCGCCGTCGATGGTGGCGGGCAGCGCGCTGCCGCCCACGTCGGCATAGGCCTGGTTGCCGAAGAAGTAGTCGGGATGCAGGTTCAGGTTCAGCACCAGCCGTACCGGCGCGCCGGTCAGCGCGGCGATGGCGCGGCGCTGCTGCTCGCCGTACTCGCGCGAGGGGCCGGTGTTGATCACCACCACGCCGTCGCCGGTGTCGATGAAGGCGGTATTGATGATGTTGCAGCCATTGGCCGGGGCGAAGTCGGCATTGGCGCCTTCCAGCAGCCACACGCCGGCGGCGATCTCGCGCGGCGCCAGGCGGTAGTCAGGTGGCTGCGCGGGCGCCGCGAGGACCGCAGCAGTGGCCAGCCACAGCAGCAGCGCCGGCAATACGCGCTTCATGGCGACACCCGCGCCGCAATGCGGTTGCCGTTGTTGTCGTGGCCGGACACGGTCATGCCGGGCACCACCGCCTCGCGCAGGTCGAACGAGAAGATCGGGTTCTCCGCCACGGGCTCGTGCAGGGTCAGCCGCAACAGCGGCTGCCGCGTCGCGTCGGCCAGCACCAGCGTCTCGAGATAGAACGCCGGGATGCCGGCGACCAGGCCGGTGTCCATCGGGTGCATCACGCGCAGGCGCACGCGCGCGCCGGCCTGGTCCTGGCCGTGACCCAGGCCAGGGTACACGCGCGCCTCGACCCGGTTGAGGGTGCGGCTCCAGCTGCCGTCGCGGCGGGTCGCCCCGGGCACGGTGCAGCCACCGCCGCCGGCGTCGACCCACGCGCTGCCGACATGCCAGGTGCCGTCGCGCGTGCGCGCCGCCACCCGCACCGGCGAGGCCTGCTCCAGCTTGAAGCGGAACGACAGCGACGGCCGCACCCGCAGCGGCTCGAACGCCAGCACCGGGCGGATCGGGTTGCGGTCCACCGCCACCACGATGCGCTCGACCTCGCCCAGCGCCGACGCGTCGAAGGCAATCGGCACGCGCATGGGGTCTTCCGCGAAGGCGGGCCCGGTCACGCGCACGCGGCTGTCGAACACTACCGGGCCCTGCTGCAGCAGCTCCTTGTGGATCCAGGCCCATTGCGGCGACTGCATCGGATCGCTGTGCACGATGCCGGCACCGGCGCCCGGTGCAGCCGACACCGTCGGGACAGACAGCGCCAGCCATGCCAGCGCCAGCAACGCCAGGCCCTGCCGGTGGCCGGTCATGCCGGTTGCCCGCGACGCGCCATGCCGCGCTGCGGGTCGTAGCCGCGCAGCGCCAGCGCGAAAAACACCACCGCGCTGGCCGCGACGATGGCCAGGCTGTGCGGCGCCAGCTGCCCGTACAGCGCAAAGCGGATCGCCTCGACCGCATGCGTGAACGGGTTCAGCCGCGCCAGCTGGTACACCGCCTCGGCGCCCGACTCCTGCAGGCGCCACAGCGGATACAGCGCCGAGCTGATGAAGAACATCGGGAAGATGACGAAGTTCATGGTGCCGGCAAAATTCTCCAGCTGGCGCACATGGACCGACAGCAGCAGGCCGAGCGCGCCCAGCATCAGCGCCGCCAGCGTCATCGCGCCCAGGCCGGCCAGCAGGTGCAGCGGCGCGAAGCGGATGCCGAACGCCGCCGCCACCAGCAGGAACGCCGCCATCTGCAGCAACGACAGCAGCGTTCCCGCCGCCAGCTTGCAGCCCAGCAGCCAGCCGCGCGGCAGCGGCGCGGTCAGCAGCAGCCGCATCACGCCCATCTCGCGGTCGTACACCATCGCCAGCGACGACTGCATGCCGTTGAACAGCGCGATCATGCCCAGCAGCCCGGGTGCGACATAGACCTGGTATTCGATGTAGCTGTCGTACGGCGGCGCGATCGCGACCCCCAGCGCATTCTGGAAGCCTGCGGCGAACACCAGCAGCCACAGCAGCGGCCGCACCAGCGACGACAGCAGCCGCCCGGGCTGGCGCAGGTATTTGTGCAGTTCGCGGCCGCAGACCGCGCGCAGTGCGCGCCAGCGATGGCGCATCGACGGTGGCAGGGTGGCGGGCATGGTCATGGGGTCAGGTCGGGGCGCGGCACGCGGTGTCGGCTTCGTCGGCGCCCAGGGTGTCGAGGTTGTTCTTCGGATGCAGCACGCCTTCGACCGGCGCCGTGCCGACCAAGCCGTCCGGGTGCGCCAGCATCAGCGGCTGGCGCAGCTGGCGGTCCCAGCGCCGGAACGACAGCGGCGGGCCCTTGAAGCCGTCCACCACCACCTGCCCCGCGGCCAGCGCCTGCGCCTGCGCGGCAAAGCCCCCGGGCTGCCGCACCACGCTTTCGGCAATGGCCTTGACCGCGACCCACGCGGCCCAGTCGTAGCCGGTCATCGGCCGGCCCGCGGCGCGGGCGAAGCGCCGGTTGAGCTGCGGCCCGCCGTTGCGCTCCCAGGTCCAGTGCCAGGCCTGCGCACCCAGCCCGCTGGCGCCAACCACCGGGCGCGGCAGCTGCGTGGCATAGGGCAGGCCGCGCGCGAATTCGCCGTCGGCGTCGGCCACCACCACCACGTCGTAGTCCGCGCCACCGGTCAGCAGCCTGACATTGGCCTGGTCGCGCTCGCGCGGATCGTTGGACAGCCGGAATGCGCGCTGCGCGCTCCAGGCAATGCCGAAGCGCCGCGCCGCGCCCGTCAGCGCGTCGCGCTGCGCGGCGTCGGCCGGGGACGGCCCGCTCAGCAGCAGCGCGCGGCGCCACTTGCGCGCGGCCAGGTATTGCATCAGCGCGTCGGCGCGCATGCGCAGGCTCGGCAGCGTATGCAGCAGCACCGGCGCGCAGCCGGCGCCGCGCAGCGCATCGTCGTCGGCCGAGACATTGAACAGCAGCGCCTCGCCCGGCCTGACCGCGCCCACCGCGGCCCGGACCGCGGCCGCCGGCAGGTCGAGCACGATGTAGCGCGTGCCCTGTCGCGCCAGCGCCGCGACCAGCGTGGCCACCTCGGCTTCGGTGCGGGCCTGCTGCGCCTCGAGCCGGAGCGACTGGCCCGCGGCCTCCAGCGCAAAGCGCGCTTCCGCCGCGGCCACCTGGGCGGCGTCGAGCGCGCTGCCCTGCGGCTGGTCGGGATAGCGCTGCGCCAGCCGCCGCGGCGCGTGGCGGGCATCGTCGGCCAGCGACACCACCGCCACGCGCACCTCCGCGCCATGCAGCGGCGACGCCAGCGCCGCCGCAAGCGTAAAGGCCAGCACGGCCAGGGCCCGCTCAGTCATCGATCGCCACCGAATGCGGCACGCGGCCCGCCTTGAGCGTGGCCACCGCCTTGCGGCTGGCGGTGTCGACCACGCTGACATCGTCGGACAGCCCGTTGGCAACGTAGAGCCGGGCGTTGTCGCGGCTCAGCGCCAGCCCCCATGCGCGCCGTCCCACCAGCACGTAGTCCTGCACGCGGCGCGACGCCACCTCCACCACCGCGACATGGTTGGCGCGGCCCAGCCCGATATAGGCGTGGCTGCCGTCGCTGCGCGCCGCCATCCCGACCGGGGTCACGTCTTCGGCGCGCATGCCGCGCGGCGCGAAGGCAATGGTCTGCACCACCTCCAGCGTATCGGTGCGGATCACGCTGACGCTGGCCGACAGCTCGTTGGAGACCCACAGCTCCTTGCCGCCGCGCACCAGCAGCAGCCGGCGCGGCCGGTTGCCGACGCGGATATTGCGCACCACCTTGCGCGTGGCGACGTCGACCACGTGGACCAGGTTAGCCACCTCGGAAGCCACGTACACCTGCCGTCCGTCCGCGCTGACCCTGACGCCCTCCGGTTCCTCCCCCACCGCGACCGCGAACACGCGCTTGCCGGAGCCGGTGTCGTAGGCCGACAGCAGCGCGTCCTCTTCATTCGACACGTAGAGCGTGCGGCCGTCCTGGCTGAGATCGAACAGCTCCGGGTCGTCGCCCACCGGCAGGGTTGCCACGGTCTTGCGGGTGGCCACGTCGACCACGTCGACGCGGTGGTCGTCGCTGCAGGCCACGTACAGCCGCGCGCGATCCGGCGACAGCTGCAGGTGGCGCGGCCGCCGGCACTGGCGCCACGACGCCAGCTGCTGGCCGCTGGCGGCAGCGTAGGCGGTCAGCGCGTCGTCCTTTTCGCTGGAGACAAAGACCTGGCCGGTGGCGGCGCGCGCGGGGCCGCCCTGGGCGCCCTGCGCGCCCTCGGCCAGGCCGGCGGCAACCAGCAGCGCCGTGGCCAGCAGCCAGGCGCCGGCAAGCCAGGCGGGGGATGGCATCGGCTTCATGCGGTCAGCTCCGTTTGCGCCGCGCGGCTGATCGACGGCGTCATGGCGAGGAAAGCGGCTTCCAGCGTCGCGGCCGCGGTGACGCCCAGCAGCGCGGCCGGGGTGCCGTCGAAGCGCACCGCGCCACGGTCCAGCACGATCACGCGGTCGGCCTGCTCCACCTCCTGCACCAGGTGGGTCGCCCACAGCACGCCGGCGCCTGCGTGCCGCGCCAGCCGCCGGGTCTCGGCCAGCAGCTGCACGCGCGAGGCCGGGTCGAGTCCCACCGTCGGCTCGTCGAGCAGCAGCATGGCCGGCTCATGCAGCAAGGCGCGCGCCAGTTCGACCTTGCGCCGGCTGCCGCCCGACAGCTCGCGCACCGGCGCTTGCGCGCGCGGCGCCAGGCCGAAGGCCTGCAGCAGGCGCGCGATCCGCTGCGCCGCCTCGCGCCGCGGCAGGCCATGCAGGTCGGCATGGAAGCGCAGGTTGGCCAGCACCGGCAGGTCCAGGTCGATGGCGGGCTGCTGGAATACGATGCCCAGCTGCGCCAGCGCGCGCACCGGGTCGCGCCGCATGTCGCAGCCCATCACCATGACCTGCCCGGCATCGGCGACGAACAGGCCGCCGAGGATCTGGAACAGCGTGGTCTTGCCCGCGCCGTTGGGCCCCAGCAGCGCCACGAACTCGCCGCGCCGCACGCACAGCGAGACCCCGTCGAGCGCGACGCGCCCGCCGAACGCCTTGCGCACCGCGTCGCAAGCAAGCGCCGGCGCTTCCTGGATTGGCAGTGCGTTCATAACTGCTCCTTCGCCCGGGCCGTGCCCGCACGCTGGGCAAAGCTGCGTTCGGTGTCCCAGGCCTGGCGCAGGAAGGCTTCGTATTGCGCGGTGCCCAGGTAGGTCAGCTCCTGGTCGTAGCGGGCCAGCTCGGCGAGATGGCGCGGGTGCTGCATGGCGGCGCGGAACGCGTCGTGCAGGCGCCTGACGATGGCCGCATCGGTGCCGCGCGGCACGCCGATGCCATAGGGCGAGTTGTGGACCGCATCGGCGAAGCCCAGCTCGGCCACGGTCGGCACCTCGGGCCAGCGCGCCGAGCGCTGCGCGCTGAACACCGCCAGCAGGCGCAGCTTGCCGGCTTCGACGAACGGCGCGAAGCCGGTGGAATTGACCCCCGCCATCAGCGAGCCGTTGGCCACCGCCAGCATCTGGTCGGCGGTGCCGTGGTACGGCACGTGCAGGTAGCGCACGCCGCTGCGGCCCAGCACGTCCTCCATCGCCAGGTGCGCGGTGGTGCCGATGCCGGTCGAGCCCACGGTCAGCCGGCCCGGATGCGCGCGGCCCCAGGCAATCAGCTCGCGCAGCGAGCGCCACGGGCTGTCGGCGGGCACCACGACGCCGAAGGTATAGCCCGAGATCATCAGCACCGGCTGGATGTCGCGCAGCGGCTGCCACGCGGTCTTCTGCTGATGCGGGAAGCGGTACACCGTCAGCGGCAGCTGGCCGATGGTGTAGCCGTCCGGCCGCGCGGCGGCAAGCAGGCCGCCCACCAGCGTGCCGCCGGCGCCGGGCCGGTTCTCCACCACGATCGGCTGCCCCAGCTCACGCCCGGCCAGTTCGGCCAGGATGCGCATCGAGATATCGGTGGCGCCGCCGGCTGGCCACGGCACCACCAGCGTGACCGGACGCGACGGATAGGCGTGTGCGCCCTCGGCCCGCGCGAAGCCCGCCGGCAACAGGCCGAGGCACATCGACAGCAGGCAGGCAAGGCAACGGAACATGGCGAAGCACCGGACCGGGTTGGGATGCGGTGTGACAGAGCAAGGCCGATACCATGTGCGATGCAACACGGCATGCCGCATCCCCGCGGACCTTGCCTGGCCGGCGCTGCACCGCTGCCGGCCGCCGGCTCGCAGCGACGCGTGCTGCGATGCGCCGCGCGGCACTGTGCCGTGATGGAACACTGTCCCGCTGATGGCAACGCCCCCTTGTCCTGTTTTGTGACAGGGCGCAGGCCCATGCTGCCGCCCGGTACGAAAACTGCTGAAGCCCTGCCCACAGGCGCGGCCCGATGCAGGCATGCGCCGCTATCCCGAGGAGACCGACCATGCCAGCCATCCCGCGCCCTGCACCGCCAGGCCAGCGGCCATCCCGACTTCCGCGCGCCGTCGCAGCCCGCCCGTGCCGCCGCGCCGCGGTGCTGTCCGCGCTGATCACGCTGCTGTGCCAGCGTGCCGCTGTGGCGCAACAGGACACTGTTGCGCCAAACCAGGACAGTACGCTGCTGCCCGAAGTGCTGGTGGTGGCCGCCGCGCCGCTGCCCGGCATCGGCGTGGCCAGCGACCTGGTGCCCTACACCGTGCAGACCGTGCGCGGCAGCGAGCTCGGCGGCGCGCGCGCCGGCAACCTGGCCGACTACATGAACCGCCACCTCGCCGGCGTCAACGTCAATGACATCCAGGGCAGCCCGTTCCAGACCGACATCACCTACCGCGGTTTCCGCGCGTCATCGATCCCAGGCGTGCCGCAGGGACTGTCGGTTTACCTTGACGGCATCCGCGTCAACGAGCCCTTTGGCGACGTGGTCAGCTGGGACATGATCCCGGAGGCGGCGCTGGCGAGCGCGTCGCTGGTGTCCAGCGCCAACCCCGCCTACGGTCTCAACACGCTCGGCGGCGCGCTCGCCATGACCACGCGATCCGGGCTGGACTCGCCCGGCTTCACCGCCGACCTGTCCTACGGCAGCCATGCCCGCAAGCGCGCCGACCTGTCCGGCGGCATACGCAGCGACGGCGGCTGGCATGCGTTCGCCGCCGGCACGCTGTTCCACGAGCATGGCTGGCGCGACCATTCCGAGGGCCGGCTCGGCAATGTCTTTGCCAAGGCGGGCTACGCCGGCGCCAGCAGCAGCTGGGACGTGTCCGTGCTGCACGGGCGCAGCACGCTGACCGGCAACGGCCTGGTGCCCAGCTATCGCGCGGCTGACGGCGGCACGCTGCCCGAGCTGTACCAGTCCAACCGGCGCGCGGTCTACACCTATCCCGACCAGACCCGCAACCAGGTCACGCAGGCCGCGCTCAACGGCCGCCACTGGTTCGACGACAAGACCAGCGCCGCGGCGCTGGCCTATGTGCGCAACAGCCGCCGCGACACCGCCAACGGCGACGTGAACCCGGACTACGAGGCCTACGCCGAAGACTGCGAGGACGGCTTCGACGCCGACGGCAGCCCGCTCGGCGACGACTGCGGCATGACCCGCGCCGAAGGCGCGGCGCTGCACCCGGCGGTGCTCAACACCAGCCATATGCGGCAGCAG
Source organism: Cupriavidus sp. SS-3 (assembly GCF_035818815.1). Classification (NCBI taxonomy): domain Bacteria; kingdom Pseudomonadati; phylum Pseudomonadota; class Betaproteobacteria; order Burkholderiales; family Burkholderiaceae; genus Cupriavidus; species Cupriavidus sp. SS-3. The sequence goes on along the minus strand of NZ_JAYLVT010000025.1, from coordinate 71,115 downwards.
ACCGTCGGCATGGCGCTGAGCCTGGCGCGGGAGAGCGAGCACCACGTGACCAATGCCGGCCTGACGCTCGACCGCAGCCGCCTCACCTATTCGCAATACGCCCAGCCCGGCAGCTTCACCGACGACCGCGGCGTGGTCGCCGACCCTGCCGCGGCCAACGCCCTGTTCTCCGGCGTCAGCGGCAACGCGCGCACGCTGGGCCTGTACCTGTCCGATACCTGGTCGCTGACGCCCACCACCTTCCTGACCGCGTCGGCGCGCTGGAACCATGTCACCGTCAGCAATACGCTGCGCAACAGCGACGGCAGCGAGCAGCCGCGCGAAAGCTTCACCTATCGCCGCCTGAACCCGGCGCTGGGGCTGGCGCAGAAGCTGGGCGGCGGCGTCACGGTGTTCGGCGGCTATGCGCAGAACAACCGCGTGCCGACCGTGCTCGAACTCGGCTGCGCCGATCCGGAACGGCCGTGCCGGCTGCCGGCCGGCCTGCAGGCCGATCCCTACCTGAAGCAGGTGGTGTCGCATTCGTTCGAGGCCGGCGTGCGCTGGCACCCGCGCCCGCACACCGAGCTCACGGCGTCGCTCTACCGCATCGACAACCACGACGACATCCTGTTCGTGCGCGCGCCGAACACGCAGCTCGGCTACTTCGCCAACTTCGACCGCACCCGCAATCAGGGGCTCGACCTGAGCGCGCGCCACCGCCTCGGCCCGGTCACGCTGCGGCTGGCCTACAGCTACCTGCAGGCCACCTACCAGTCCGCCGGCGCGCTGGCCGCCGGCGAACGCACCATCGACATCCGCCCGGGCATGCGCATGGCCGGGCTGCCGCGCCATACGCTCAAGCTGGGTGCGGACTGGCAGGCGCTGGCCGGCCTGGTGCTGGGCGCCGACCTGGTGGCGGTATCGGGCTCGGCTTCCAGCGGCAACGAGGACGGCCTGCGCAGCGACCCGCAGGCGGGCGCAGCCCCGCAGGCGGCCGACTGGAGCACGCCCGGCTACGCCACCATCAACCTGCGCGCGGCGTATCAGGTCAGCAAGCGCTTCGAGATCTACGCGCGCGTGGCCAACCTGCTGGACCGGCGCTACGAGACCTATGGCCAGATCGCCAACGACGTCTTTCCCGGCGGCAGCCTGGTGCGGCCGCACGTGGCGCCGGGCGACGCCGCCAGCGCGCTGTTTGTGGCGCCGGGGGCGCCGCGCAGTTTCTGGCTGGGTGTGGTGTTCCGGATGTAGCGCCGCGATCTTCACGATTCCTTACAGACAACGGCGCCGGCACAATCTATTCTCCTGTCGCAAATGGAATCCCCCACAACAAGGAGAATGCAATGAAATCCGTCCTGGCCCTTCTGGTTGCGTGCAGCGCGCTGCTCGGCGGCTGCGTGGTCGCCCCCTATGACACCTACGGCGCAGGCCCGCAGGGCTGCCCGCCGGGCCAGGCCAAAAAGGGCAACTGCCGCATCGACGCGTACGGCAACGAGTCGTTCTGCCCGCCGGGCCAGGCCAAGAAGGGCCGCTGCTAAACCGGCACGGGCCGGCGCCCGCCTCGCCGGCCGCTTGCGCCAGGCGGGCCGGCAGCCGGACAATGGCGGCTGCGGACATCCTTTTCGCAGGAGCGCGCCATGCCAACCCGGTCCCTGCCCCGCCGTCACCTCGTCTTCTTTTGCATAGCCGCCGCCCTGCTCGGCGCCTGTGCCACGCTGCAGCCCGAGCAGACTGGCCAGCAGATGATCGGCAGCCCCGAAAGTGCGGTGCGACAGACTTTCGGGCCTCCCACCGAGACCCACCGCCTGGCCGACGGCACCAGCCGCTGGCTGTGGTCGCGGCAGCCTTTCGGCCATGAGGTCTATGCCGCCGATTTCGACGCCGCGGGCAAGCTGACCCGCTACCGCCAGATGCTGACCGAGGCCGAAATCTATCGCGCCCAGGTCGGGGTCTGGACCAAGCAGGACGTGCAGCAGCACTTCGGCCTGCCGCGCGAGCCGGTGCAGTATTACCCGCTGATGCAGCGCGAAGCCTGGTCCTGGCGCATGTACAAGGACGGCCTGCAGACGGCGCACTTCAGCTGCTATTTCGACAACGCCGGCGTGCTGCGCCAGACCATGATCATCGTCGATCCGCTTGGCGGCGACGCGCGCCGCGCGCGCTGACGGCTGACGCTGAAGCCGCGTCCGGTGCCAATGCCGGCAGCAGGGGCTCCCCGGCCCCGCCACCGTTTTGCGCGCAGAATGGAGACGATGCGGCAATGCCCGCCAACCCTCCATGCGGAAAACCAACGTGACCACAGCCATCCTGCTCGAGAACATCCACCAGAGCGCCAACGCCCGGCTGGCCGAAGCCGGCCTGCAGGTCGAGCGCCGCACCGGCGCGCTGGCCGGTGCCGAACTGCGCCAGGTGCTGGCCGACCATGAGGTGATCGGCATCCGCTCCGCCACCCACCTGCGCGCGGACGATATCCGCAGCGCGCCCGGGCTGCTTTCGATCGGCTGCTTCTGCATCGGCACCTCGCAGGTCGACCTCGACGCGGCCACCGCCGCCGGCATCCCGGTCTTCAACGCGCCCTTTTCCAACACCCGTTCGGTGGCCGAGCTGGTCGTTGCCGAAGCGGTGATGCTGCTGCGCCGGATCCCCGAGAAGAACACGCTCGCGCATGCCGGCAAATGGGCCAAGGGCGCAGCCGGCGCGTTCGAGACGCGCGGCAAGACCATCGCCATCGTCGGCTACGGCAATATCGGCTCGCAGGTAGGCGTGCTGGCCGAATCGATGGGCATGCGCGTGGTCTACTACGATGTGCTCGCGCGGCTCTCGCACGGTTCGGCCCGCGCCGCGGGGTCGCTGGAAGAAGCGGTGTCGCAGGCAGAGGTGGTGACTCTGCACGTGCCGGCCACGCCGCGCACGCGCAACATGATCGATGCCAACATCCTCGCCGCATTCAAGCCCGGCGCGATCCTGATCAATGCCTCGCGCGGCAGCGTGGTCGACATCGCCGCGCTGGCCGCGGCGCTGCGCGAGAAGCGGCTGGGCGGCGCGGCCATCGACGTGTTCCCCGAAGAGCCCAAGACCAACCAGGACCCCTTCACCAGCGAACTGCAGAACCTGCCCAACGTACTGCTGACCCCGCACGTCGGCGGCAGCACCGAGGAAGCGCAGGAGAACATCGGCACCGAGGTCGCGGCCAAGCTCGCGCACTTCCTCGCCACCGGCGGCACCATCGGCGCGGTCAACTTCCCCGAGGTCGACCCCGGTCCGCTGCATGCACCGGCACGCCTGCTCAACGTGCACGGCAACGCGCCCGGCGCGCTGGCCGCGCTGAACACGCTGCTGGCGCAGGAAGGCGTGAACATTACCGGCCAGCACCTGCAGACGCGTGGCCACACCGGCTATGTGGTGACCGACCTGGACCGCGCGCCGTCCGGGCAGTTGATGCAGGCGTTGCAGACGCATGCCGGCTTCGCGCGCTCGCGGCTGATCCTGCGCGGGGCGGCTTAGCATTGGCCAGGATCGCGGATCATGGGCGCCCCGCCATGGTCGCGGCTGCGCTCTCTTCAATCTCCACCAAACTGTCTGAAACTCCAAAACTGCTCTGAACCAGGGACTATGCTGAATGCAGCCCACAAGCGCATTAGTGGGCCTGCACGCTAGCGATGTCAATGGCGGCCCGCGTCGGCGCCGCACCAACAATCGTGAGGTTCAGCTATGTCGCTTGAACGGAGCAGGAAGGCCGCCGCCCTGGTCGGCCGGCTGGCCGGGGTCGCGCTGCTGGGGAGCGCCGGGATTGGCAGCGCCGCAGCGCAGACCGGCACCATTACGTTCCTGGGGGCGATCACGAATCCCTCCTGTGCACTGCGCCCCTCCGCCGGCATGGTGCAGGCCAGTTGCCAGCAGCCGTCCGGGCAGATGCTCTCGGCACCATTCGCCGTGACTCCGCCGCGACAGGCAGGACCCGCGCGCATCGGCATCGCCAGGCTGAACGTGGAACCCGCCCGCGCCGCCCGGCGCGGGGCGGCGCCCGCCTACCTGGTTGTGGTGACCTATCACTAGATGACATATCCGGCCGGCATTGCGCCCGGCCCGCGCTACCGCAATCGGGTCACCGCACAGCCGGCGCCGCGGCCTATGCCGCATCTCGCGCTGGCGCGGGCAAGTGCAGTCTTGACACCTTGCCCTGCGCTTCCTTTAATGGTGTAACGCATCGGGCCGCGCCTGATCCCTTTTGCCGAGGACGTCAACGACGATGGATACCGGTGAAACCCACGATCCCCAACGCAAGCAAGAAGAACTGCGCAGCTTCCTTTTCCTGACCGCGGTCATGGTGCCGGTGCTGTCCGTCATCATCGTCGCGGGCTATGGGTTCATTGTCTGGATGACCCAGTTGATCAGCGGACCGCCGTCCCACTAGGCGGCCCACGCAGGCCGGTGTTGCCAAGCGGCGCCACCGGGGCATTGAATTGATAAAAACAAGCTGCAGCACAGACTGAAACGGCATCGAACCGGAGCTTGCGCATGCCCGCTGCAAGACGTGCCATCCCCATCCAGCCACTGCCGACGGGCGCAGAGTGGCATATAGCCGGCATCGTGGTCCATGCACTTCCCGCCAGGCTGCCGCAGGTGCGCGCGGCGATCGACGCCATCGCCGGCGCCGAGATCCATGCCGCCAGCGACAGTGGCAAGCTGGTAGTCACCATCGAAGCGCCCACCTCGCGCGCCATCGCCGCGCATCTGACCTTTCTGCACCAGCTCGACGGCGTGCTGTCGGCCGCGCTGGTCTACCAGCACAACGAAGATGCCGAGGCCATGCACGAGGCCGTGAATCCCGCAATGAACGAGGAGGCTGGCATATGACCCTCTCCCGCCGCGATTTCATCAAGCAGACCGCCGTCGCCGCAACGGCATCGGTAGCCGGCGTCACGCTGCCCGCCGGAGCCGCCAACTTTGTCACGGACAGCGAGGTGACAAAGCTGAAATGGTCCAAGGCGCCGTGCCGCTTCTGCGGCACCGGCTGCGGCGTCACGGTGGCGGTCAAGGACAACAAGGTGGTTGCCACCAACGGCGACCCGCAGGCCGAGGTCAACAAGGGGCTGAACTGCGTCAAGGGCTACTTCCTGTCGAAGATCATGTACGGCCAGGACCGGTTGACCAGGCCGCTGCTGCGCATGAAGAACGGCCAGTACGACAAGAACGGCGAATTCGCGCCGGTCACGTGGGAGCGCGCCTTCGACGAGATGGAGCGCCAGTTCAAGCGCGTGCTGAAAGAGAAAGGCCCGACCGCGGTGGGCATGTTCGGCTCGGGCCAGTGGACCGTGTGGGAAGGCTATGCCGCGTCCAAGCTGTACAAGGCCGGCTTCCGCTCCAACAATATCGATCCCAATGCACGCCACTGCATGGCGTCCGCGGTACAGGGCTTCATGCGCACCTTCGGCATGGACGAGCCGATGGGCTGCTATGACGATTTCGAGGCCGCCGATGCCTTCGTGCTGTGGGGCTCGAACATGGCCGAGATGCATCCCATCCTGTGGACCCGCATCACCGACCGGCGCCTGAGCCATCCCAAGACCCGCGTGGCGGTGCTGTCGACCTTCACCCACCGCTCGTTCGACCTGGCCGACATCCCGGTCATCTTCAAGCCGCAGACCGACCTGGCGATGATGAACTACATCGCCCACTACATCATCAAGAACAACAAGGTCAACAAGGACTTCGTCAACAAGCACACGGTGTTCAAGGAAGGCGTGACCAACATCGGCTATGGGCTGCGTCCCGAGCATCCGCTGCAGAAGGCGGCCAAGAACGCGGCCGATCCCGGCGCCTCGCGCCCGATCACGTTCGACGACTTCGCGCGCTTTGTGGCCAAGTACGATGCCGATACCGTCAGCAAGCTGTCGGGCGTGCCCAAGGACAAGCTCGACCAGCTGGCCGAGCTCTATGCCGATCCCAACATCAAGGTGATGTCGCTGTGGACCATGGGCTTCAACCAGCATACGCGCGGCAGCTGGGCCAACAACATGATCTACAACCTGCACCTGCTGACCGGCAAGATCGCCACGCCGGGCAACAGCCCGTTTTCGCTGACCGGGCAGCCGTCCGCCTGCGGCACCGCGCGCGAGGTCGGCACCTTCTCGCACCGGCTGCCGGCGGACATGGTGGTGACCAATCCCAAGCACCGCGAAGAAGCCGAGCGCATCTGGAAGCTGCCGGCGGGCACCATTCCCGACAAGCCGGGCTACCACGCCGTGCTGCAGAACCGCATGCTCAAGGACGGCAAGCTCAATGCGTACTGGGTGCAGGTCAACAACAACATGCAGGCGGCGGCCAACCTGATGGAAGAGGGCTTGCCGGGCTACCGCAATCCCGCCAACTTCATCGTGGTGTCTGACGCCTACCCCACCGTCACCGCGCTGGCGGCCGACCTGATCCTGCCGAGCGCGATGTGGGTCGAGAAGGAAGGCGCCTACGGCAATGCCGAGCGCCGCACGCAGTTCTGGCACCAGCTGGTCGATGCGCCGGGCGAGGCGCGCTCCGACCTGTGGCAGCTGATGGAGTTTTCCAAGCGCTTCAAGGTCGAGGACGTCTGGCCCGCCGACCTGATCGCGAAGAAGCCGGAATACCGCGGCAAGACCCTGTTCGACGTGCTCTACCGCAACGGGCAGGTCGACAAGTTCCCGCTCAAGGAAGTCAGCACCGAGTACCACAACGCCGAGGCCAAGGCCTTCGGCTTCTACGTGCAGAAGGGGCTGTTCGAGGAATACGCCACCTTCGGCCGCGGCCATGGCCACGACCTGGCGCCGTTCGACGCCTACCATGAGGCGCGCGGCCTGCGCTGGCCGGTGGTCAACGGCAAGGAAACCCGCTGGCGCTACCGCGAAGGCAGCGATCCCTACGTGAAGGCCGGCACCGGCTACCAGTTCTACGGCAACCCCGACGGCAAGGCGGTGATCTTCGCCCTGCCCTACGAGCCGCCGGCCGAATCGCCCGACAAGGAGTACCCGTACTGGCTGGTCACGGGCCGCGTGCTGGAGCACTGGCATTCCGGCTCGATGACGCGCCGCGTGCCCGAGCTGTACCGCGCCTTCCCCAACGCCGTGGTGTTCATGCATCCGGAAGATGCCAGGGCCATGGGACTGCGCCGCGGCGTGGAAGTGGAAGTGTTGTCGCGGCGCGGGAGCATGCGCTCGCGCCTTGAGACCCGCGGGCGCGATGCGCCGCCGCGCGGGCTGGTGTTCGTGCCGTGGTTCGACGCCAGCCAGCTGATCAACAAGGTCACGCTCGACGCCACCTGCCCGATCTCGCTGCAGACCGACTTCAAGAAGTGCGCGGTCAAGATCGTCAAGGTCTAGCGCGGCCGATACAACAGGAGACGCCATGAAACCGAGTCGATCCTGGGCGCCACTGCTGGCCGTGCTCACGCTGCTGCTGCCGGTGCTGGCGGCATTGCCGCTGCCGGCGCGTGCTCAGCAGCAGCAGCAGCAGCAGCAAGGCCTGGTCGATGCCATGCGCGGCAGCACGCCCATCGGCAACGAGACCAAGGCCCCGATCATATACCCGACCGAGAACAAGGACATCCGCCGCAACCGCAACTACACCATGCAGCCGCCGACGATCCCGCACAAGATCGACGGCTACCAGGTCGACAAGGACTTCAACCGCTGCATGTTCTGCCACGCGCGCACCCGCACCGAAGAGACCCAGGCGATCCCGGTCAGCATCACGCACTACATGGACCGCGACAACAACGTGCTGGCCGAGGTGTCGCCGCGCCGCTATTTCTGCACGCAGTGCCACGTGCCGCAGGCGGACGCCAAGCCGCTGGTGGGCAATACCTTCATCGATGTCGAGCAGATGCTCAAGCGCAAGCCCGGCGCCAAAGGAGCGGCCGACACCAAGGGAGCGGCCAAATAAGGGCGCGACCAGATAGCAGCGCCCGGCCCCGACCTCAACCTCATTGCGGATGCGCGCCATGCTCGACCTGCTCAAGCGCTACTGGCGGACCATCAACCGGCCCAGCGCCTACTTCAGCCTGGGCTTCCTGACACTGGGCGGCTTTATCGCCGGCGTGGTGTTCTGGGGCGCGTTCAACACCGCGCTGGAACTGACCAACACCGAGCAATTCTGCACCGGCTGCCACGAGATGCGCGACAACGTCTACCAGGAGCTGCAGGGCACCATCCACTTCACCAACCGCAGCGGCGTGCGCGCCAAATGCTCGGACTGCCACGTGCCGCACAACTGGACCGACAAGATGGCGCGCAAGATGCAGGCGTCCAAGGAAGTCTGGGCCAAGATCTTCGGCACCGTCGACACGCGCGAGAAATTCCAGGCGCACCGGCTGACGCTGGCGCAGCACGAGTGGGCCCGCTTCAAGGCCAACGATTCGCTGGAATGCCGCAACTGCCACGATTACCAGTCGATGGACTTCACCCGGCAGAGCCCGCGCGCGCAGGCCATGCATTCGACCTACCTGGCCAACAAGGAGAAGACCTGCATCGACTGCCACAAGGGCATCGCCCATCATCTTCCGGACGTATCCAAGGCCGAGGAGAAATGACGCGTGCTGCTACCCGCCGCCCGGCCAGATCATGCGCCCGCGCTGAGCGTTGAAGGGCTCGGCCTGTCGCGCGCCGCCCGCCCGGTGCTGCGCGGCATCGACCTGGCGCTGTCGCCGGGCTGCCTGCTGCAGGTACTGGGGGCCAACGGTAGCGGCAAGACCAGCCTGCTGCGCGTGCTGTGCGGCCTCGCCGTGCCGGACGAAGGCACGCTGCACTGGCACGGCCGGCCACTGCGCGCCGGCGATCCTGCCTACCTGCAGGCGCTGGCCTATGTCGGCCATGCCAATGGCATCGACCCGGATTTGAGCCCGACTGAAAACCTGCGCTTTGCCGCGCGCATGGCCGGCAGCGACGCGGCCGGCGCGGTCGCGAATGCACTGGCCGCGCAGGCACTGGAGCGTCTCGCGCACACGCCGGTGCGCGCGCTGTCGCAAGGGCAGCGGCGGCGCGTGGCGCTGGCACGCCTGTCGCTGGCGCGGCGCGCGCTGTGGCTGCTCGACGAACCGGTGGCGGCGCTGGATGCCGACGCCTGCGCGCGCTTCGACGCACAGCTCGACGCGCACCTGGCAGCGGGCGGCATGGCGGTGATCGCCACCCACCAGTTGCTGCGCAACGGCGGCGCGGTGCTGCGGCTGGAGGCGGCGGCATGACCCGCACCCTGGCCGCCATCGTCGCGCACGACGTGTCGCTGTCCTGGCGCCGGCGTGGCAGCCTGCTCGGCAGCGTGGTGTTCTTTGTCATCGCCGTGAGCCTGTTCCCGCTGGCGATCGGTCCCGAGCCGCAGCAGTTGCGCGCGCTGGCGCCCGGGATCCTGTGGGTCACGGCGCTGCTGGCGTCGATGCTGTCGCTGTCGCGGCTGTTCGCGCAGGAGCACGCGGATGGCAGCCTCGACCAGTTGCTGCTGTCACCGCATCCGCTGGCGCTGCTGGTGCTGGCCAAGATCGCGGCGCACTGGCTGACCAGCGGGCTGCCGCTGTTGCTGCTGACACCGTTGCTGGCGCAGCAGTACGGGCTGCCGTGGGGTGCCTCGCTGCTGCTGTCGGCCTCGCTGCTGGTCGGCACGCCGACGCTCTCCCTGATCGGCGCCGTGGGCGCGGCGCTGACGCTGGGCGTGCGCGGCGGCGCGGTGCTGCTGTGCATCCTGGTGCTGCCGCTGTGCGTGCCGGTGCTGGTGTTCGGCGCCAGCGCCGCGGCGGCGGCCGACGCCGGGCTCGACGTGGTGCCGCAGTTCTCGTTGCTGGGCGCGTGCCTGGCGTTGTCGCTGTTCCTGTGCCCGCTGGCCGCCGCCGCGGGGCTACGCATCGCCATGGAGACGCCGGCATGAGCCAGCCGCTGCCCTCGCTGCATACCGCCGGAGCGCCGCGGGCGCGCTTTGCCTGGATGGCATACGCGGCGCCGGTGCGGTTCTATCCGCTGGCCGGGCGCATGGCACCGTGGTTCTTCGCCGCGGCGGCGGTGCTTGCCCTCGCCGGCCTGTATGTCGGCTTTGCCGTGGCGCCCACCGATGCGCAGCAGGGCGAGGTCTACCGCATCATCTTCATCCACGTGCCGGCGGCATGGATGTCGATGTTCATCTACCTGGTCATGGCCTGCTACTGCGCGCTGGCGCTGGTGCTGCGCACGCGGCTGTCGTCGATGATGGCCTCGGCGCTGGCGCCCACCGGCGCGCTGTTCACGGCGCTGGCGCTCTGGACCGGTGCGCTGTGGGGCCAGCCGACGTGGGGCACTTGGTGGGTCTGGGATGCGCGGCTGACCTCCGAGCTGATCCTGCTGTTCCTGTACCTCGGCTTTATCGCGCTGGAATCCGCCATCGACGAGCCGCGCCGCGCCGAGCGTGCCTGCGCGGTGCTGGCGCTGGTGGGCGTGGCCAATATCCCGGTGATCTACTTCTCGGTGCAGTGGTGGAACACGCTGCACCAGGGCGCTTCGGTCAGCCTGACGGCGGCGCCGTCGATGGCGGCCACGATGCTGGCCGGCATGCTGCTGATGACGCTGGCATGCTGGATGTACACCATCGCCGTAGCGCTGGTGCGCGTGCGCTGCATCCTGCGCGAACGCGGCGAGGTGCCGCCCACCGGAGAGACATCATGACCCTGTCGTCGCTGCTCCCCTATGGAGGCCATGGCATCTTCATCGCCGGCGCGTTCGGCATGAGCGCGCTGCTGCTGGCGCTGGAACTGGCGCTGCTGGCGCGCCGCTGCCGCGCCGGTGCGAAACAGGCCGGCACGCGCCGATGACGCCGCGCCAGCGCCGCTTCGGCATGCTCGCCGCGGCCCTGGCCTGCGGCGGCATCGCGCTGGCGCTGGTACTTAATGCCTTCCGCTCCAACCTGGTGTTCTTCTTCAGCCCGAGCCAGGTGGCGGCGCAGGAAGCGCCGGTGGCGCGCAGCTTCCGGCTTGGCGGACTGGTCGAGCCCGGCTCGATCCGGCGCGAGGGCGACGGCATGACCGTGCGCTTCGTCGTCACCGACACCGCGCGGCAGGTGCCGGTGCTCTACCGCGGCCTGCTGCCCGACCTGTTCCGCGAGGGCAAGGGCGTGGTCGCGCGCGGCAAGCTGGAACCCGACGGCACATTCATTGCCAGCGAGGTGCTGGCCAAGCACGACGAGAACTACATGCCGCCCGAAGCCGCCGACGCGCTCAAGCAGGCTGAACAGGTGAACCGCCGCATGGCCGGGGCCCCCGCGCAGGGAGCGCGCCAATGATCGCCGAACTGGGGCACTTCGCGCTGATCGTCGCGCTGCTGGTAGCGCTGGTGCAGGCGGCAGTGCCGCTGGCGGGCGTGGCGCGCGGCAGGCTGGCGTGGATGGCGGTGGCGCGGCCGGCTGCGCGCGTGCAATGCGCGCTGGTGGCATTGTCGTTCGCGGCGCTGGCATGGGGCTTCGTCGCCAACGACTTCAGCGTGCGCTATGTCGCCGCCAATTCCAACAGCGCGCTGCCGCTTGCCTACCGCATTGCGGCGGTATGGGGCGGGCATGAAGGTTCGATGCTGCTGTGGACGCTGATGCTGGCGCTGTGGTCGCTGGCGGTGGCGCGCTACAGCCGCCAGCTGCCGCTGGCCACGGTGGCGCGCGTGCTGGGCGTGATGGGAGCGATCAGCGCTGGTTTCGTGCTGTTCCTGCTGTTTGCCTCCAACCCCTTCGTGCGGCTGCTGCCGCCGGCGATGGCGGGGCGCGACCTCAATCCGTTGCTGCAGGACCCCGGCATGGTCTTCCACCCCCCGCTGCTCTACATGGGCTATGTCGGCTTCTCGGTGACCTTCGCCTTCGCCGTGGCGGCACTGCTGGCCGGGCGCGTCGACGCCGCCTGGGCGCGCTGGTCGCGGCCGTGGACCACGGTGGCGTGGGCCTTCCTGACGCTGGGCATCATGCTGGGCAGCGCCTGGGCGTATTACGAACTGGGCTGGGGCGGCTGGTGGTTCTGGGATCCGGTCGAGAACGCCTCGTTCATGCCGTGGCTGGCGGGGACCGCGCTGATGCATTCGCTGGCGGTCACGGAGAAGCGCGGGGCGTTCCGCGCGTGGACCGTGCTGCTGGCGATCTTCACGTTCTCGCTGAGCCTGCTCGGCACCTTCCTGGTCCGCTCCGGCGTGCTGACCTCGGTGCATGCGTTCGCGGTCGATCCCAGGCGCGGCATCTTCATCCTGGCCCTGCTGGGCCTGGTCACCGGCATTGCGCTGGCGCTGTACGCATGGCGCGCGCCGCGCTTGTCGGGCGTGTCGCGGCGGGTCGAGTTTGCCGCGGTCTCGCGCGAGTCGCTGCTGCTGGCCAACAACGTGCTGCTGGCGGTGGCGGCGGCAACGGTGCTGCTCGGCACGCTCTACCCGCTGCTGGTCGATGTGCTGGGACTGGGCAAGATCTCGGTCGGGCCTGCCTACTTCGAGCAGGTGTTCGTGCCGCTGATGGCTCCCGCGGTGCTGCTGATGGGCGCGGCGCCGCTGGCGCGCTGGCGCCATGGCAGCCTGCCCGACATGGCGCGGCGGCTGCGCTGGGCCGGCATCGCCAGCGTGGCCATCGGCCTGGGACTGCTGCTGGTGCTGCGCAACACCTCCGCCATGACCGGGCTGGGGCTGCTGCTGGCGGCATGGTGCGTGCTGAGCGCGGTGGCGAGCCTGGCGGGCAGGCTGCGCCATCAGCAGGGGCGCAGGTTCAGCGCGCTGCGCCAGCTCGCGCCCAGCTACTGGGGCATGCTGCTGGCGCACGCCGGCGTCGGCATCTTCATCGCGGGCGTGACGCTGGTCACCGGACAGGAAAGCCTGCGCGAACTGCCGATGCGCGCGGGCGATACCGTCAGTGTCGGCGGCTACGACTTCCGCTTCGCCGGCGTGAGGCAGGCCGCCGGTCCCAATTACGACGCGCTGCGCGGCACGCTGACCGCCTCGCGCGACGGCAAGCGCGTGGCGGTGCTCCATCCCGAGCGCCGCATCTACCGCAGCCAGGACATGCCGACCACCGAGGCCGCGATCGACAGCGGCCTGACGCGCGACCTGTACGTGGCGCTGGGCGAGAACGTGTCCAACGGCGCCGACGGCAGCGCCTGGGCCGTGCGCATCCACGTCAAGCCCTTCGTCGACTGGATCTGGGCGGGCTGCGTGCTGATGGCGCTGGGCGGCCTGCTGGCCGCATGCGACAAGCGCTACCGGCTGCGCCGCCGCGCCGCGGCCGAAGCCGCTCCCGCGCCAACGAGTGCCCCTGCCGCGCCCGCACTGGCCTCCACGCGCGAGGAGACGCCGGCATGACGCGTTTCCTGCTGCCGCTCGCCGCCTTCCTCGCGCTCGCTGTCGCGCTGGCCGCGGGCCTACGCCACGATCCGCGCGAACTGCCCTCGCCGCTGGTAGGCAAGGCCGCGCCCGCCTTCACGCTGCCGCTGCTGGAACCGGAAGGCCGCACGCTGGCGTCCGCCGACATGCGCGGCAAGGTGTGGCTGCTGAATGTGTGGGCCTCGTGGTGCGCGGCCTGCCGCACCGAGCATCCGGTACTGGTCGACTTCGCCGCGCGCGCGCCGGTGCCGCTGTACGGCCTGAATTACAAGGACGAGGCCGGCGCCGCGCGCGACTGGCTGCAGCGGCTCGGCGACCCCTACACCGCATCGCTGGTCGACGCCGACGGGCGCGTGGGGATCGACTACGGCGTCTATGGGGTGCCCGAGACCTTTGTCATCGACCAGCACGGCGTGGTGCGCTACCGCCAGGTCGGCCCCGTCACGCGCGAGGTGCTGGAGCAGAAGCTGATCCCGCTGATCGAGCGCCTGCAACGCCAGGGAGGTGGCCATGCATAGGCTTCGCGCTGCGCTTGCCCTGTGGCTATGCTGGCTGCCAGTGCTGGCGGCTGCCGCGCCGACCGAGGCCGAGCTCGATGCGCGCGTGCATGCGCTGTCCAATGAACTGCGCTGCCTGGTGTGCCAGAACCAGACGCTGGCCGACTCCAACGCCGACCTGGCCGTCGACCTGCGCCGCCAGATCCGCGAACAGCTGCGCGGCGGCGCCAGCGAGCAGTCGGTCAAGGACTACCTGGTACAGCGCTATGGCGACTTCGTGCTGTACAAGCCGCCGCTGCGGCCGCTGACGTGGCTGTTGTGGTTTGGCCCGCTGCTGCTGGTTGCCGGCGTCGCATGGGCAGTCGTGCGGGCTCGCGCAAGTCACCGCGGCACGGGCGCTGCACTCGACGACAGCGCCCGGCGCCACCTTGAAAGCCTGCTCAACGACGCCGCCGATCCTGCCAGCCCCCGACAACCATGACGACCTTCTGGCTGCTCGCCGCCGCGCTGATCGCCGCCGCCATGGCCGGGCTGTTGTGGCCGCTGCTGCGCCGCCTCGCCACTCCTGACCCTGGCACACCGGAGCGCACGCTGCTGGTCGACCTGTACCGCGACCAGTTGCGCGAGCTCGACGCCGACCTGCGCACCGGCACGCTGAGCGCGACCCGGCATGCCGAAGCCCGCGACGAACTCGGCCGCCGGCTGCTGGATGAAGCCGCGGACACCGCCACCGGCACGCACCGCGCCAGCACTTCCCCCCTGCTCGCCGCGGCATTGCTGGCGGCGTTGCCGAGCGCCGCCATCCTGCTCTACCTGCACCTGGGCAACCCCGTCGCGCTCTGGCGCGCCGGCGACATGCCGGACGTTGGCGGCAGCCAGCACCAGCTCAGCGGCGGGCAGGTCGAAGGCATGGTCAACCAGCTGGCGCAGCGGCTGCGCGAAGCGCCGGCCGATCCCGAAGGCTGGGCCATGCTGGCGCGCTCCTACAGCGTGCTGGAGCGGCATGCCGACGCTGCGGCGGCCTACGCCCGCGCCGTCGAGCTGGCGCCAGAGGTGGCATCGCTGCGCGCCGATTACGCCGATGTGCTGGCCAGTCTCAACCATGGCTCACTGCAAGGCCTGCCAATGGCGGAGATCGGCCGGGCGCTGGCGCTGGACCCGGATGACCCCAAGGCCCTGGCGCTGGCGGCCAGCGCGGCGGTGGAGCGCGGCGACAAACAGGCGGCGATCGGCTACTGGGAACACCTGCACCGGCTGCTGCCCCCGGATTCGCAGACCGCGGCGCGCGTGGCCGCAAGCCTTGTCGCGGCGCGCGGCGATTCCGCCGCGCCGCCGGCGAAGATCACCGGCATGGTCACCCTTAGCGAAAGGGCCGGGCGCACGCCGCAGCCGGGCGACACCCTGTTCGTCTACGCCCTGCCCGCCGACGGCTCGCGCATGCCGCTGGCGGTGGTGCGCCGGCAGGCGCGCGACCTGCCGCTGACGTTCACGCTGGACGACGCAATGGCGATGCGGCCCGACCGCAAGCTGTCGGCGCACACGCAGGTGGTGGTGGAGGCGCGCGTTTCAGCAAGCGGCAATGCCATGCCGCAGTCGGGCGACCTGGTCGGGCGCAGCGGTCCGCTGGCAGTCGGCAGCGAAGGCGTGCGGATCGCGATCGACGCTGCCGTGCCATAGCGTTCAGGCGGCCAGCGTCGCCCTCAGGTTGGCCAGCATGTCCGCGACCATTTCCTCCAGGCCGTACTGCGCCTTCCACCCCCAGTCCGCGCGCGCCACCGAATCGTCGATCGAATCCGGCCAGCCTTGCGCGATCGCCTGGCGGTAGTCGGGTTCGTAGCGGATCTCGAAGTCCGGCACATGCTTGCGGATCGCCGCGGCGATCTGCGCGGGCGTGAAGGTGGTGCCGGCGATGTTGTAGCTGCCGCGTTCGCCCAGCCGTTCCGCAGGTGCCTCCATCAGTTCGATGGTCGCGCGCAGCGCGTCGGGCATGTACATCATCGGCAGGGCCTCGTCTTCCTTCAGGAAGCACGTGTAGGGCTCGCCCTTCACGGCAGCATGGAAGATATCGACCGCATAGTCGGTGGTGCCGCCGCCAGGCGGCGTCTTGTGCGAGATCAGCCCCGGATAGCGCACGCTGCGCACATCGACGCCGTGGTTGGCGTGGTACCAGCGGCACCAGCCCTCGCCCGCCTGCTTGGAGATGCCATAGACGGTGGTCGGCTCCATCACGGTCTTCTGCGGCGTATCCACCGATGGCGTGGTCGGGCCGAACGCCGCGATCGAGCTGGGCCAGAACACGCGCTCCAGCCCGGTCTGCCGCGCCAGTTCCAGCACGTTGAGCAGGCTCGTCATGTTCAGGTTCCAGGCCCACTGCGGCGCCTTTTCGCCGGTGGCCGACAGCGCCGCCGCCAGCAGGTAGACCTGCGTGATGCCATGGCGCTCGACCACGGTGGCGAGTTCGCCGCGGTCGGTGGCGTTGAGCATCTCGTGCGTGATGTGCACGTGGCGGCCGGTCGGCACCACGTCGGAGGTAATGACGCTGCCGCGGCCGTAGCGCTCGGCCAGCGCCAGTGCCAGCTCGGAGCCGATCTGGCCGTTGGCGCCGACGATCAGGATCCTGGGAGTGCCGTCGGTCATCGGATCAGCCCCAGTTCGCGGCCGGCCTGGCCGAAGGCGTCCAGCGCCGCCTGCAGCGTGGCCTCGTCATGCAGCGCGCTCATCTGCACGCGGATGCGGGCCTGGCCCTTGGGCACCACCGGGTAGAAGAAGCCCACCACGTACACGCCCAGCTCCAGCAGCCGCTGCGCCAGCTGCTGCGCCTTGTCGGCGTCGTAGACCATGATCGGGATGATGGGGTGGTCGCCGGCCTTGACGTCGTAGCCCAGCTGGTCCAGCCCGGCGCGGAAGAACCTGGTGTTGCGCTCGAGCCGGTCGCGCAGCTCGGTGCTGCCTTCAAGGATATCGAGCACCGCGATCGACGCGCCCACGATGGCCGGCGCCACCGTGTTCGAGAACAGATACGGCCGCGAGCGCTGGCGCAGCAGCGCCACCACTTCCTTGCGCGCACTGGTGAAGCCGCCGGACGCGCCGCCCAGCGCCTTGCCCAGCGTGCCGGTGATGATGTCGATCTTGCCGAACACGCCGCGCGCCTCGTGCGTGCCGCGGCCGCGCTGGCCCATGAAGCCGGTGGCATGGCATTCGTCGATGCCCAGCAGCGCCCCGTACTCGTCGCACAGCGCACGCATCTGGTCCAGGCGTGCCACGGTGCCGTCCATCGAGAACACGCCGTCGGAGAACACCAGCGTGTAGCGCGCGCCGTCGGCGCGGGCCTGCTCCAGCTGCGCGCGCAGGTCGTCCATGTCGTTGTGCTGGTAGCGGTAGCGCCGCGCCTTGGACAGGCGGATGCCATCGATGATCGAGGCGTGGTTGAGCGCATCGCTGATGACCGCGTCTTCCGCCCCCAGCAGCGTTTCGAACAGGCCGCCATTGGCGTCGAAGGCCGAGCCGTAGAGGATGGTGTCCTCGGTGCCGAGGAAGCTCGACAGCCGGGCCTCGAGCGTCTTGTGCAGGTCCTGCGTGCCGCAGATGAAGCGCACCGAGCTGAGGCCGAAGCCGTGCGTGCGCAGCGCTTCGTGCGCGGCCTCGATCACGCGCGGGTGCGACGACAGGCCCAGATAGTTGTTGGCGCACAGGTTGATGACCTCGCGGCCGTCGCTGGTGCGCACGCGCGCGCCTTGCGGCGTCGCGATCACGCGCTCGTTCTTGTACAGCCCGGCGTCGCGGATGGATTGCAGCTCGTCGCGGATGGACGCATAGAACGCCTGGGCATTCGGCATGGCTTGGCTCCTGGGTCTGAATGGTGGATCGGTCGATTGGTGTGCAGGCGGATGTGCTACGATCCGATCGATAAATCGAACACGTTCTGTATATCGAACATTTTGCGCAATATAACGAACATCATTCCATGACGCAAGCCCTGCTCCAGACCCCGCCGGCCGACGGGCCGCCCGCCGTCGGCATGGCGCTGCAGGCGCTGCGCCAGCAGCAGCGGCTGTCGCTCGACGAACTGTCGCGCCGCGCCGGTGTGTCCAAGTCGATGCTGTCGCAGATCGAACGCAACCTGGCCAATCCGACCGTGGCGGTGCTGTGGCGGCTGGCCAATGCGCTCGGCGTAAGCCTGACCGACTTCCTCGCCGGCGGCGCCGCGGAGCGTCCCGGCGGCGGCATCACCGTGGTCCAGCCGCACGCGATCCCTTCGCTGAAGAGCCCGGACACGCGCTGCGACCTGCGCATCCTGGGCCCGATCGATCTGGCCGGGCGCTTCGAGTGGTATGAGCTGACGATCCAGGCCGGCGGCGTGCTGGCCTCCGAGCCCCACGAGGCCGGCACCCAGGAGCACCTGTCGGTGCTGAGCGGATCGATGACGGTGCGCGCGGGCGCCGACGAGAAGAAGCTGCGGCACGGCGAGACCGCGCGCTATGCGGCCGATGTCGCACATGCGATCTCCAATGGTGGCAAGACCACGGCCACCGCACTACTGGTTGTAGTGCATCCTGGGTAAGGCGGGCAAGGAGGCCGCGCTCCCCGCCTTCCCGGCCAAGGTAGTTCAGCGCGGGCCGAACAGGCGCCGCACGCGCTCCCACAGCACGCCGAAGAACATCGCCACCGGATTCAGCCGCGCGACCTGGTTGCGTTCGGCCTCGCTCAGCGTCGGATCCATCCTGCGCGATACCGACCTGCCGAAGTCGGCGATCATCCGCCGCACGAAGTCTCGCACCAGCCCCGAGCGCGAGAACTGCGCGAGCGGCCCCTGCAGCGAATACTGCAGGTCGACCGCAACTTCGGTCTCGCCGGCGGACAAGGCCCTGAGCTGGTAGGCGATATCGCCCGCCGCCTTGGAATTGCTGAGCGAGTCCTGTCCCGCACCCTTCAGCACGCCACGCTTGTTCGCGTCATCGCGCTGAAGGCGGGCGGCGCCTTCGAACCTTGCCGACATGGGGCCGAACTTGATGGCGATATGGCCCTTGACCTTCTCGCCGGCCACTTCCGTCAGCACCGCACCGGGCAGGCAGCCCGCCACGGCCGGCAGGTCCGCCATGAAGGCCCATACCTCGTCCAGCGCATAGGGCACGGTAAAGCCGCCCTCGATGCGCGACCAGCCCTTGCGGTCGGCCGAGCGCTCCGGCTCGGCGCTGCCTGCTGCAGCCAGGTGCGGCTGCGTGCCGAGCGCCTCGTCGGCAACCGTGAAGCCCGCGAATGGCAGCGGCGCGGCTGCCGCGCGGGCATGCCGCGCGATCACGCCGGTGGCCGCGCGGCGCGCGTCCAGCACCGAACGGATCGCGGCGACGATGCCCATATAGCCGGTACAGCGGCACAGGTTGCCCGACAGCTCATGCCGGATGGTGGCTTCGTCGGCATCGGGCAGGCGCAGCACGATATCGCGCGCGGTGGCCAGCATCCCGGGCGTGCAATAGCCGCACTGCAGCGCGTGGTGCCGGTTGAAGGCGGCGCGCAGGTCGGCCATGACCGCGTCGTCCTCGTAGCCCTCCACCGTGACGATGTCGGCGCCCTGGCAGGCGGCGGCAAAGGTGATGCACGAGCGCACCGGCTTGCCGTCCACCAGCACGGTGCAGGCGCCGCACACGCCGTGCTCGCAACCGAGGTGGGTGCCGGTCAGGCGATGCGTTTCGCGCAGGTAGTCGCCCAGGTGAGTCCGGTCCGCGCACGCGCCGGATACCCGGCGGCCGTTGACGGTGAATTCGATGGTCTGCACGGGGCGCTCCTCAATTCAGCAGTTGCGTGACGCAGCGCATCACGACGGTTCGGTACAGCTTGCGGTCGATGGCGTCCTTGCCCGGCGCGGCTTGCACGACGGCTTCGGCGACGGCGTCGGCCGTCAGCGCCGCCGCACCCTGCGCCGCGACGGCGCGAGTCAGGCCGGGCAGCACCACGGGCGGGCCGTCCAGCGCGCCGAGCACGATGCGGGCGAAGCTGCGGCTGGCGTCGAAGTACGCGGCGCAGCTGGCCTCGGCGAACTCGCCGGTCTTGCGGCACAGCTTCTGGTAGCCCCAGCGGCTGTGCGCGGTCTGCGGCGGCACCCGCACCGCGGCAATCAGCTCGCCGTCAGCCAGCACCGTGGTGTAGGCGCCGAGCATGAACGACTCCATCCGCACTTCGCGCGTGCCGGCAGCGGATGCGATCTCGATGCGCGCGCCCAGCGCGGTCATGGCCACGACCCAGTCGGCCGCGGGGTCCGCATGCGCTAGGCTGCCGCCTACGGTGCCGCGGTTGCGGATCGCCCGATAGGCGATGCCGCCGGCAACGGCCTGCAGCATGGTGCCGCGCAGCGGCTCGAATACGCCGTCTTCGATCTGCGCATGGGTCACGCAGGCGCCGATGCGGATGCCGTCGGCGCCTGCGGTCACGTCGCGCAATTCGCGCAGCGCCGACACGTCGACCACCGTATCGGGCCGCGTCAGGCGCAGGTTCAGCATCGGCCCGAGCGATTGACCGCCGCCCATGGCCTTGGATACATCAGTGCCCGCGCCCAGGCGGCTCAATGCGTCCGGCAGCGAGCCGGGTGCGTGGTAGGAGAATGCAACGGCTTTCATCGGTCAGGCTGCCTTCCGGTTATGCGCATCGGCCTCGGCCGCATCCAGCGCTTCCAGGATCTTGCGCGGTGTCAGCGGCGTCTCCTTCAGCTCGACGCCGAAATCGCGCAACGCGTCGTTGACGGCATTGAAGATCGCCGCCGGCGGCGCGATCGCCCCGCCCTCGCCCATGCCCTTGGCGCCGAACTCCGTATGCGGCGACGGCGTCTCGAAATGATGGATGCGGATCGACGGGATCTCGGTCGGCCCCGGCAGCATGTAGTCCGCCAGCGTCGACGCCAGTGGCTGGCCGTTGCCGTCGTAATGCATCGCTTCGAACATCGCGGTGCCGATACCCTGCGCCACGCCGCCGTAGGTCTGCCCTTCGACCACCATCGGGTTGATCATGGTGCCGCAGTCCTCCACCACGACGTAGTCAAGAATCTCGACGTGGCCGGAATCGATGTCGACTTCCACCGCCACCGCATGCGTGGCATAGGTAAAGCTGCCGGTATCGACGGCGGGCTTGAAGCCCATCGTGACTTCCAGCCCCTGCGCATCGACGTCCGGTGGCAACAGGTGCGGGTTGATGTACCAGGCGTTGGCGATGCGCGCGATGTCGGCGGTGCCCGCATCCCCGGCCGCCACGGCCCCGTCGCGGAACACCACGGCATCCTGCGGCAGGCCCAGCATGTGCGCACCGATCCTCAGCAGGCGCGGCAGCAGCGCCTTGCACGCGCGCGACACCGCGCCGCCGGACATCACCAGCGAGCGCGACGCATACGTGCCCGTCGAGAACGGCGTCAGGCCGGTATCGCCGTGCACGACCTTGATCCGCGCGATGTCGATGCCAAGGATCTCGTTGGCGATCTGCGCGAAGGTGGTCTCCATGCCCTGCCCGTGCGAATGCACGCCCACGCGCACCTCCAGCCCGCCGTCCGGCGTGATGCGTACCGTCGCCGAATCGAAGCCCGGAATCACCGGAGTGCCCCACGCGGCGAACACCGAGGTGCCGTGCGCCGATTGCTCGGTGTAGGTGCCGAAACCCACGCCGACATAGATGTTGCCCTGCGGGCCCGCCTTCTGGCGCGCGCGGATCGCGGGCAGGCCGATCATCTCCATGGCCTTGCGTACGCTGGCCGGGTAATCGCCGCCGTCGAAATGCTTGTTGGTGACGTTGACATAAGGCATGGCCTCGGGCGGCACGAGGTTTTCACAGCGCACCTCCCACGGTTCGCGTCCCACCTCGCGGGCGATGGCGTCGATCATCAGTTCCATCGCAAAGCAGACGCCGGTGCGCGCCACGCCGCGATAGGGTACGAAGCCCGGCTTGTTCGTCGCCACGCAAGTGGTTTCGCAGCGGTAGCCGTCAAAGGCGTACGGCCCCGGCAGGTTGCCGATCGCCTGCCCCGGTTCCAACCCGATGGTAAAAGGCCATACCGAATAGGCACCGCCATCGATCACGACCTTTGCATCGAGCGCCAGCAGGCGGCCGCGCGCATCGGCATACGCAGTCAGGTCGTAGTGGTGCTCGCGCGAGTTCGCGCCGGCGGTCAGGTGCTCGCGCCGGTCCTCTATAAAGCGGAACGGGCGCTTGTACGTCATCGCCAGCCACGCGATGCATAGTTCTTCCTGCTGCAGCACGCATTTATAGCCGAAGGCGCCGCCCACGTCGGGCGAGATCACACGCACGCGCTCCTGCTCCAGCCCCAGGCAGTGCGCCAGGATCGTGCGGATCATGTGCGGCACCTGCGTCGCGCTGTAGACCACCAACTGGTCGAACTGGTGGTCCCAATAGGCCAGCACCGCCTTGCCTTCCATCGGCACCATGCACTGCCGAGCGAGGTCGATCTGGCGGCGCACCACCACCGTCGCCTCGCGCTGGCGCGCCTCGAAGTTCTTGTCGGCGGTCAGCGTCAGGAAGGTGTTGTCGCGCCAGTGCTCGTGCACGCGCACCTCGCCGGCAAGCTGGCGGGCCTGGGTTACGTCGGCAAGCGCGGGCAGTTCGTCGAACGACACGGCGACCTGCTCGGCGATGTCCTCGGCCTCGGCGCGCGTGGGTGCAAAAGCCATCGCCATCGGTTCGCCGACGAAGCGCACCTTGCCGCTGGCCAGCGGAGGCTGCGCCGAAGGCTGGTAGGACGGGAAGGCCGAGTCGGCGATGATGTCGGCAGCCGCCGTCATGTCTTCACGCACGACCACCGCGGCGGCGTGACTGGACGGCTTGGTCACCGACAGCAGCCGCGCGTGCGCGACCGGGCTGCGCAGGAACGCCACTTCCTGCAGGTCCGGCATGGCGATGTCCGCGACGAAGCGGCCTTTGCCGTGAAGGTGCCGCGCGTCCTCCTTGCGCGCCACGCGAGCGCCGACGCCCTGGCCGCGCGCGCTATCCGGGTAATCCGGTTCCATCGACGATGTCATTGCCCTGTCCGTTCCGATGATAAGCGTGGTTTATTCAGCATACTGACCAAAATCCTATGGAAATGCCGGAGTGCCTGTCAATTGCGGCTTTACCGCATGCCGGCCCTTCAGGCGCCTATTCCCGCACGCCAATGGCCGCAAGCCCGTCTGCCCGCGTGGCGACGGTTGCATACTTCTGCGCCATGTCGAACAGGTTGGCCTCATGCGGCCCCAGCGCGCGGTCGCCCACGCAGTCGGACAGCACCAGCGGGCGGAAGCCGTACTGCATCGCATCGACCACGCTGGCCCGCACGCACCCGCTGGTGACGGCGCCGGCCACCACCAGCGTGCGCACGCCGCGCTGCGTCAGCCATGCCGCCAGCGACGTGCCGAAGAACGCCGACGGCACCGTCTTGCGCACCACCAGTTCGCCCGGGCGCGGCGCCAGTTCTTCCACGATGGCGCTGTTGAAGGCATGCTCCTTCAGCGTCAGCATGTTCGGCACCTTCATAGAGAAGACGTTGTGGTCGGCGCCGTCATCGGCATAGACGATGCGGCTGTGCGCGACCGGCCAGCCTTCGCGCCGCGCCACCGCGAGCAGCGGCACGGTACTGGCAATGGCCTCGCGGATATTGCCGCCGCCGAACACCGCCGGATCGGCAAAGCCGTTGACGAAGTCCACGAGCAGCAGCCCGAAGGGCCCATCCAGCTCCAGCGCATTGCCGAAGCCCTGGCGCTGGTACGCGCCGATTTCCCTGTGCATCACGACTTGTCCTCCGGGTAGCGGAAGCCGTCGGTCACCTTGCCCGCAGTCACCACGTCGACGCCGTCCAGGCGCACGGTGCAGCGGCGCACCGGGATGTCGATATGGCAGGCCGTGGTGCGATGGCCGCCGGCCTCGTTGTTCGGGCCGAGCGAGAACAGGAAGTTGCCCTCGAACGCGCGCGCATCCATGCCAATGGTGGCCTCGCGGTCGTACAGGCCCAGCGTCGACCAATGTGCACGAGGCTGGAGCCCCCAGCCGATATGCGAGATCGCATACGCTTCGGGATCGTTGAATGACGCCATGTATTCGCTCAGCAGTTCGGCATGGAGCCCACCTTCGATGCGCGTCGCAAAGCCCGCTTCGACCGTCAGGCGGATCGGCTCGGTGACGTAGCTCTTCTGCGGCAGCAGGATGTCGCCCTTATCGAGCACGATGGTGCCGTGCGCAGCGCCTTCGTTCGGCCAGGTGAGCGCGAAGCCGCTGGGCCAGTGGTCCCAGCGCCCGGGCTCGTCGACAAAGCCGTACTCGCCGATGGCGGGGAATTCGCCCAGCGGGCAGCGCAGGTCGGTGCCGGCGGGCGAGACGACGTGCATTTCCTTCGCGCTTGCCAGCCGCTGCGACGCCGCCTTCACGCGTTCGCGATCGGCCTCGCAGGGCACCAACCGGGCCAGCACCTCGGGCGGCTCGACGGCGAGCAGGATTTTGGTGCCGCCCTGCAGGATCTCGTGCTGCTCCGGCGAGAACAGCAGCGTCATCAGATCCAGCACCAGGTCGCTCGCCTTCAGTGCGGCGATGGCCGCCGGATTACCGGTCAGCGGCGTGGTACCGAGGTAGGCGAGCGCATCGCGGCTCAGTGCCTTCTCGCCGTTGACGGGCGGCAGGTCGAGCCGGTTGACGATGGCGCCCATCGATTGCGTGGCGGTGAGCGCGGTGGACAGCGTCTGCGGGTGGGTGGCGGCACTGGTGAGGATGGTGACGGTCTGTCCCGGCTCCAGCCGGGACAGCCGCAGCACCTTGCGCCAGGCCTCGATCATCTGGTGGTCACTTACCGGCATGTCGGCTCCTTGCTCGCTGATTGTCCCAGCGCTTGCGCCAGCGGCGCGCCGAGGAAGTCCCCCAGCGCCGAGTAAAAACCCGCTTCGTCGTCCCACGGGATCATGTGGCCGGCATTGGCGACGTGGCTGACCAGCACGCCGGGCAGCAGCGTGCGGATCTCGGCGACGTCTTCGGGCCGGACGACGTCGCCACGGCCTGCGGTCATCAGCAGCGTGGGCACCCTTACCCGCGGCATGTCGGCGTGGATGTCGTCACGGTGGAAGTCCTCGAAACTGCGCACCACCGCGTCTTCATTGCAGGTGTGCAGCCATTCGGCGCGCAGGCGCAGTTGCTCGTCGGTCCAGGTCGTGCAAAAGCGGCGCATGCCTTCCAGGCCGGTGCCTTCCCGGGACAGCCGGATCGAATCGACGTACCACGGCAGTTGCGCCGGATATGGGCGACGCCCGGGGCCCGAGACAGGCGGGTCGACCATCACCAGCCGCGCCAGCCCGTGCGGCCTTGCCGCCGCGGCACGCAGGCCGATCCGTGCGCCCATCGAATGGCCGACCACGCTGTAGCGCCGCAGGCCCAGCGCTTCGGCAAAGGCGACGACGTCTCGCGCCTGCGCATCGAGGCCATAGTCGAGCCCCGGCTCCGCCGACGACAGCCCGCGGCCGCGCACGTCGAGGATGTAGGTGTCAAAGTGCACGCCGAGCTGCTCGCCGACAAAACCCCATGTGATCGCGGGGCTGGTGATGCCGGGCACGATAACGACGGCGTCACGCCCGCCACGCTCGCCCTCATTGCCCCCGTAGCGCAGGTAATGCTGGCGGATGCCATTGGCATGAACCTGGCCTCCGTATTGGAAGGTACTCATGGCCCCCCCTCAGTAAGCGCCGGACAGCAGCGCACCCGCGCCCGGCACGACCGGTTCCAGGTCCAGCGCGCGCAGCATGGCGTAGGTGGTGGCAATGGCGGCGGTGAGCACCGGCTTGCCGGTCATCGCCTCGACCTTGGCCACCGCTGGCAGCGATGGCATCTGCACGCAGGCAGACAGCACGATCACGTCGGCGTCCCGCGTGTCCATCTGCGCAACGATCTCCGGCAGGCGCGACGGATCATGGCGGCCGACGTCGAGGTTGTCGGGGATTTCCAGCGCGCGGTAGTCCACGACTTCGTAGCCCTCGTTGCGGATGTAGTCCACCACCAGTTCGGTCAGCGGCTTCATGTAGGGCGCGACCACTGCAATGCGCTTCGCGCCCATCACCTTGAGCGCATCCACCAGCGCCCCGGCACTGGTGATGACTGGCGCGTCGCCGCCGTT
The DNA here is from genome assembly GCF_035818815.1 of Cupriavidus sp. SS-3. Lineage (NCBI taxonomy): Bacteria > Pseudomonadati > Pseudomonadota > Betaproteobacteria > Burkholderiales > Burkholderiaceae > Cupriavidus > Cupriavidus sp. SS-3. The sequence goes on along the minus strand of NZ_JAYLVT010000025.1, from coordinate 45,205 downwards.
CGCTGTGGTATGTGCCTTCAGGCGCTGTTCGGATTGCCGGTGGTAGCCATGGCCCATCGCCATGATCGCGACGAGGCAGGCATAGCCAAGCACGTCGACGCGGGCATCGCTCAGCTCCACCGCGCAGCGGTCGGACTCGGCATCCATTGCCGCCAGTTCTTCCTTGACCACCTTCTTCATCCGCATGCGGCTTGAATGGAAGGTGAAGCGTTCCGGGCGGATCTGCTGGCGCGCCATCAGCATGGCGGGGATTTCGGTTTCCATCGTCGTGTTCGAGCTGGGGACGATCTGGCCGATACGAAAGACTTTTTGCATGGAGTTTCCAGGTTGGGCAATCAGAGCTTGAGCAGGCGTTGCGCGTTGCCGCGGCAGACCAGCGCGCGCGTGGTGTCGTCAAGCGGCGCGCTGTCGATGAACCGCGCGGCCACTTCGGTGGACTCATAGGGGTAGTCGACGGAGAACATCACCGCCTCCGGTCCCAGTTCGGCAAGGGCGCCCATCAGCGCGCCGTGCGAACACACGCCCGAGGTGGTGATGACGATATTGCTGCCGATGTACTCGGACGGCGCGCGCTCCAGCCTGACGCCATGCGAATAGACCGCAAAACGGCTGTCGAAGCGCCAGCGCTGGTAAGGCAGGCCTTCGCCCATATGGCCGAGGATCAGCTTCAGGCGCGGGAAGCGGTCGAACACGCCGCTGAACAACAGCCGCAGCGCGTGCGAGGCGGTTTCCACGCCCCACCCCCACGCGGCTCCGGCCAGCTCCGGATGGCCGGCGAGCACTTGCGGCGACACGAAGGCATCGGTCGGATGCAGGTACATCGGCACGTCCAGCGCCTGCATGCGTTCCCAGAGCGCGTCATACGCCGGGGCGTCGTAATAGCGACCATGTGTATGGCCGTTCACCAGCGAGCCCTTGAGGCCGAGCTGCAGCACGGCACGCTCCAGTTCGGCGGCAGCCTGCCCGGGATCGTGCATCGGCAGCGCGGCAAAGCCGGCATAGCGCGTCGGATGGCGGGCGATCTGCGCCGCCAGGAAGTCATTGCTCTGGCGCGCCCGGGTCAGCGCCAGTCCGGGATCGGCTTCGCCCTGCACGCCGGGTCCGGTTTGCGACAGCACGGTAATGTCGATGCCGCACCGGTCCATCTCGGCTAGCCGCTCTTCGTCGAAGTCGGCAAGACGGCGACCAAGCTCGGCGAACACCGCCGGATCGATATGCTGCGTGAACCCTTTGGAATAAGCCTGGAAGCCGGGGGTCATGAAATGCTCTTCCAGGGCGATCTTCTTCACGTAAGTCATGCTGGTGGGGGCTCCTGATGGATGGAATCGGTGCGTGCCGAGCTTTGTTCCGCGTGCGCTGATGCGTCGCCTAGCCGATTACTCAGTACACTGATTAGTTTTCGGATTCTAGTGAGCGGATTTTCAAAAGTCCAGAAGGAGCGCGGAGGGTTAACACCTATAACGATGGCCGGAACCGCTCATTACACTGGCCCCAGATGATCAGTATGCTGATGATATGAAACAACCATTTAAATCGGGCTTTCCGGCGCCTTCGCAATATCCCAGGTGCCGGCTCTGGCCCGCATTTTGCTCAGCATACTGCGCTTCTCATCAGCATACTGACTGATGCACCGGCAGGATGCGGCACCGCACAGTGCCGGGTCAGGAATGACCCGCGCCATCGGGGCCGGCACCACCGGGAAGCAAACAAACAATAGAGACATACGGCCTGACCAAAAGGAGCCCCCGCCATGACGATCAGCCTGACCCGCGCCAAGACGCGCGCCGAGACGAGTGCCCCGGCCTCCGGCATGACCGCCGAAGAACGCAAGGTCATCCTTGCCTCATCCTTCGGCGCCCTGATGGAGTGGTACGACTTTTACATCTACGCGGCGCTGGCGGTGTATTTCGGCGCACTGTTCTTTCCGCCGGGCAATGAAACGGCCGCCTTCCTGGCCAGCCTCGCCACCTTCGGCGCCGGCTTCCTGATCCGGCCGGTGGGCGCGCTGGTGTTCGGGCGCCTGGGCGACCGGATCGGCCGCAAGTACACCTTCCTGGTCACCATCCTGCTGATGGGCGTGGCCACGGTGGGCGTCGGCGTGCTGCCGACATACGAGCAGATCGGCATCACCGCCACGGTGCTGCTGGTGCTGCTGCGACTGCTGCAAGGCCTCGCGCTGGGCGGCGAAGTGGGCGGCGCGGTCACGTATGTCGCCGAGCATTCGCCGGCAGGCAAGCGCGGCCTCTACACCAGCTCGCTGCAGACCACCGCCACGCTGGGGCTGCTGTCCTCGCTGTTCGTGGTCTACCTGCTCAAGACCTTCCTGACCGAAGCGGAATTCCGCGCGTGGGGCTGGCGCATCCCGTTCATCGTGTCGCTGGTGATGCTGGTGATCTCGGTCTATATCCGCGGCAAGCTGCATGAATCGCCGGTGTTCGCGCGCATGAAGGCTGGCAATGCCACCTCGAAGTCCCCCATCCGCGAGAGCTTCACCCAGTGGCAGAACCTGAAGTCGGTGCTGCTGCTGTTCGTGGTGGCCGCCGGGCTGGGCGCGATCTTCGGCACCGGCCACTTCTACAGCATGTTCTTCCTCAACAAGACGCTGCACGTGCCGATCGAAACCGTGCACAAGCTGATTGCGATCGCCCTGGTGGTGGCGACGCCTTGCTACCTGTTCTTCGGCTGGCTGTCGGACCGCATCGGCCGCAAGTACATCATGATGGCCGCCTGCCTGCTGGCTGCGCTCTGCACCCAGCCGGTGTTCAAGGGGCTGACCCACTACGCCAATCCCGCCCTGGAGCAGTTCCAGCGGCAAGGCACGGTGCAGGTGACCGCGGGCGACTGCAAGGCGCGCCTGTTCGGCGAACCGGTGTCGGCCTGCGACAAGATCCGCGGCTACCTGACCGACCTGGGCGTGGGCTACACCTTCGTGCCGGCCAGCGACCCGGCCCGGGCGGAAATCCAGATCGGCGCGCGCACGCTACAGGGCTTCGACCGCACCGCCATCAAGACGGCACTGGTCGAGGCCGGCTGGCCGGAGCGCGCCGATCCCGCCAGGATGAATACGCCGATGGTGTTCATGCTGCTGCTGGTGCCGATCCTGTTCCTGGCCATGGTCTATGGGCCGATGGCCGCCTTCATGGTCGAGCTGTTCCCGGCCCGGGTGCGCTACACCTCGCTGTCGCTGCCCTTCCACCTTGGTGCGGGCTGGGTCGGAGGCATGCTGTCATTCGTGGTGACGGCGATGAACGTCTCCAGCGGCGACGTGTACTTTGGCCTCTGGTACCCGGTGGTTATCGCCGGCCTCGCCTTCGTCATCGGCATGGTGTTCGTGCCGGAGACGCGCGGGCGCGACCTGTCCACCTGAGCGCTGCTACCCGGCGCACTAGCAGGGCGGAGAATTCCGCCCCTTTTCATCGGCATATATTCAGCATACTGATTTTCGTCCCGAGCGCGCGCAGCGATGGCGCCCGCGTCGGGCGCATGCAGCCATCGCCAACTTCCATCCCTTCGCGCAGACAACCTGGAGCCCCCATGTCCACCTCTCGCATCCTACGCACCCTAGCCGCGTCGTCCGCCCTGCTCGGCCTGGCGCAGGCCACGCCCGCCCTGGCCGACGCCAGCGGCGTGAAGATCGGCGTCATCACCGATATGTCCGGCTCCTATGCCGATCTGTCCGGCAAAGGCTCGGTCGTCGCCGCCCAGATGGCCGTCGATGAGTTCGGCGGCAAGGCGCTGGGCAAGCCCGTCACGGTGCTGTCCGCCGATCACCAGAACAAGGCCGATATCGCTTCGTCGCTGGCGCGCCGATGGTTCGATACCGACGGCGTCGACATGGTGATCGACTTCCCCAACTCGTCGACCGCGCTCGCGGTGCAGGAAGTGGCGCGCCAGAAGCAGAAGATCGACATCGTCTCCACCGGCGGCGCCATGGCGCTGACCAACCAGAACTGTTCGCCCACAGGCTTCCATTGGGCCTGGGACACCTACTCGGTGTCGTATCCGCTGGTCCGCCGCCTGATCGACCAGGGCCGCAACAGCTGGTACTACATCACCGTGGACTATGCCTTTGGCCAGTCGCTGGAAGCCGATTTCCGCAAGGCCGTGGATGCCGGTGGCGGCAAGAACGTGGGCAGCACGCGCCATCCGCTCAATGCCAGCGACTTCAGCAGCCCGGTGGTCGCGGCGTCGGCCTCCAAGGCCAAGGTGGTGGTGCTGGCCAACGCCGGCAACGACATGATTAATGGCGTCAAGGCCGCCGGCGAGTTCGGCCTGATCAAGGCGGGGCAGACGGTCATCACGCCGTCCACCTTCATCACCGATATCAAAAGTCTGGGTCTGCCCGCCGCGCAGGGCCTGACCTATGTCGATCCGTTCAGGCTCGACCTCGACGCGAAGTCGAAGGACTTCGTCGAGCGCTACCACAAGCGCCACAAGGCGTATCCCACGCACGGGCAGATCGGCGTCTATTCCGGCGTGCTGCACTACCTGAAGGCCGTGGAAGCCGCCAGGACCGTCGAGGGCCCCGCGGTGGCGGACAAGATGCGCGCGCTGCCCGTCAACGACGCCTTCGTGCGCAATGGCAAGGTCCGGATCGATGGCCGCATGGTGCACGACATGTACCTGGCCCAGGCCAAGACGCCGGCGGAGTCGAAAGGCCCGTGGGACCTGGTCAAGTACATCGGCACCATTCCCGGCGACGAGGCCTTCCGCCCCCTCTCCGCCAGTGAATGCCCGCTGGTCAAGAAGTGAGCGCGCCAATGCCTGAGCAAGACGTGATCCTGCGCACGCAGCGGCTGACCAAAGCGTTCAAGGGCTTTACCGCCGTCAGCGATGTCAGCCTGTCGGTGCGGCGGGGCTCGATCCATGCGCTGATCGGCCCCAACGGCGCCGGCAAGACCACCTGTTTCAACCTGCTGACCAAGTTCCACGCGCCGTCGTCCGGCTCCATTCATTTCAACGGGGCCGACATCACCGCGCTGCGCCCGGCGCAGATCGCCCGCATGGGCGTGATCCGCTCGTTCCAGATTTCCGCGGTGTTCCCGCAGCTGACCGTGCTGGAGAACGTGCGCATCGCGCTGCAGCGCAAGCTGGGAACGTCGTGGCATTTCTGGCGCGGCAAGCGCTCGCTGTCACGGCTGGATGCGCACGCCATGGAACTGCTGGACGAGGTGGGCCTGGCCGGCTTCGCGCACCTTGGCACGGCGGAGCTGGCCTATGGCCGCAAGCGCGCACTCGAGCTGGCCACCACGCTAGCCACCGATCCGGAACTGATGCTGCTGGACGAGCCCACGCAGGGTATGGGCCACGAGGACGTCGAGACCGTGACCGCGCTGATCAAGCGCGTGTCCGCGGGACGGACCGTGCTGATGGTGGAGCACAACATGAGCGTGGTGTCGTCGATCGTCGATCGCATCACGGTGCTGCAGCGCGGCGCCGTGCTGGCCGAGGGCACGTACGACGAAATCTCGCGCAATCCGCAGGTGAAGGAAGCCTATATGGGAACCACCGAAGACCAGCAGGAGGCCGCATGACCGCAACCGCCACCCCGGCCCTCGAATTGCGGGGCCTGCATGCCTGGTACGGCGAATCGCACATCCTGCACGGTGTCGACCTGGCAGTCCATCCGGGTGAAGTGATCACGCTGCTGGGCCGCAACGGCGCCGGGCGCACCACCACGCTGCGCGCCATCATGGGACTGACCGGCACGCGCAAGGGCTCGGTGCGCGTATTCGGCCGGGAAACGATCGGCATGAAGACGCACCGCATTGCGCCGCTGGGGCTTGGCTACTGCCCGGAGGAGCGCGCCATTTTCGCCAGCCTGTCGTGCGAAGAGAACCTGCTGCTGCCGCCGGCCTTCGAGGCAGCGCCGGGCGCGACGGGTCTGCGCGAGCCCATGTCGGTCGCCGAGATCTACGAGATGTTCCCCAACCTGCATGAGCGGCGCAAGAGCCAGGGCACGCGCATGTCGGGCGGCGAGCAGCAGATGCTGGCAGTGGCGCGCATCCTGCGCACCGGCGCCAGCGTGCTGCTGCTCGACGAGATCTCGGAAGGGCTGGCACCGGTGATCGTGCAGAAGCTCGCAAAGATGATCGCCACGCTGCGCCGGCGCGGCTACACCATCGTCATGGTGGAGCAGAACTTCCGCTTCGCGGCGCCGCTGGCGGACCGCTTCTTCGTGATGGAGCACGGCCGCATCGTGGAGGCCTTCGCTGCCAGCGAGCTGGAACGGAAGATGTCCACGCTCAACGCCCTGCTGGGCGTGTAAGGAGACCTTGTCATGGAATTGTTTGGAGTGCCCCTGCCCGCGCTGCTGAGCCAGCTGCTGCTGGGGCTGGTCAACGGGTCGTTCTACGCGATCCTGAGCCTGGGGCTGGCCGTGATCTTCGGCCTGCTCAACGTGATCAACTTCGCGCACGGCGCGTTGTTCATGCTGGGCGCGGTGCTGGCGTGGATGGGCCTGAACTACCTTGGGATCAGCTACTGGCTGATGCTGCTGCTGGCGCCGCTGGTGGCCGGTGCGCTGGGCGTTGTACTGGAGCGCACCATGCTGCGCCACCTGTACCGCTTCGACCACCTGTACGGGCTGCTGCTGACGCTCGGCATCTGCCTGCTGATCGAAGGCTTGCTGCGCTCGGTCTACGGGGTCTCCGGGCTGCCCTACCCCACCCCTGAAGCGCTGACCGGTGTCAGCCAGCTGGGCTTCATGGTGCTGCCCAACTACCGTGCCTGGGTGGTAGTGGCATCGCTGACGGTGTGCTTCGCTACCTGGTTCATGATCGAGAAGACCCGGCTGGGCGCTTACCTGCGCGCCGGCACCGAGAATCCGCGCATGGTCGAAGCCTTCGGCGTCAATGTGCCGCTGCTGGTGACGCTGACCTATGCCTTCGGCGTCGGGCTGGCGGCGCTCGCCGGCGTGCTGGCCGCGCCGGTGATGCAGGTGTCCCCGCTGATGGGTCAGAACCTGATCATCACGGTGTTCGCGGTGGTGGTGATCGGCGGCATGGGCTCGATCCTCGGCTCGATCTTTACCGGCCTGGGACTGGGTGTGTTTGAAGGCATTACCAAGGTCTACTACCCCGAAGCGTCCGCGACCGTTGTCTTCGTCGCCATGGTCTGCGTGCTGCTGGTGCGGCCGGCCGGTTTGTTTGGAAAGGAGAAATGATGGCAAGCCCCACTTACGCAACGCGGCCGCGGCTCGCATACGGACTGCTGCTGGCGGCGCTGCTGCTCGCGCCCTGGCTGGGCGCCTACCCGGTGCTGGTGATGAAGCTGCTGTGCTTCGCGCTGTTTGCCTGCGCCTTCAACCTGCTGCTGGGCTATACCGGGCTGGTGTCGTTCGGCCATGCCGCGTTCTTCGGCGGCGCTGCCTACGCCTGCGGCTATGCAATGAAGTCGCTGCAGCTCGCGCCGGAACTGGCGCTGCTCGGCGGCACCGCCTTCGGTGCGCTGCTGGGACTGGTGTTCGGCGCGCTGGCGATCCGCCGCCAGGGGATCTACTTCGCCATGATCACGCTGGCGCTGGCGCAGATGTTCTACTTCTTCTGCCTGCAGGCGCCAATCACCGGCGGCGAAGACGGCATGCAGGCGGTGCCGCGCGGCGAGCTGTTCGGCTTGCTGCCGCTGGCGTCCGACCACACCATGTACTACGTGGTGCTGGCGATCACGGTCGCTGCCTTCCTCGGCATCATGCGTATCGTCAACTCGCCCTTCGGGCAGATCCTGCGGGCGATCAAGGAAAACGAGCCGCGCGCGGTCTCGCTGGGCTATGACGCGGACCGGTTCAAGCTGCTGGCGTTCGTGCTGTCGTCGGCGCTGGCCGGGCTTGCGGGCGCGCTCAAGACTCTGGTGCTGGGCTTCGCCACGCTGACCGACGTCCACTGGATGATGTCGGGCTCGGTGATCCTGATGACACTGGTCGGCGGCATGGGCACCCTGTCCGGCCCGCTGGTCGGCGCGCTGGTCATTGTCGCGCTGGAGAACAAGCTGGGGGATGCGGGCAACGCGCTGGCGGCGATGACTGGGATCGGCTGGTTCGATACGCTGGGCGAGTCGGTCAGCATGGTGACCGGGCTGATCTTCGTGGTCTGCGTGCTGACGTTCCGCCGCGGCATCATGGGCGAGATCCTGGCGCGGTGGCAGGCACGTCCCACGCTGCAGCACGGCGCCGCGGCGACGACCGGGACGGCCCGCACTAGTCAGGGTTAACAAGGATATTTCGCGCCCAAAACATCAGTACACTGACCTTATATACTCAGCATACTGACAAATTAGATTTACGGAGATGACCATGGCATGGATTCACATCGATGCGGCCGACACGCTGCAGAACGACGAGGTGATGCCGCTGACGCTGGGCGATCGCCAGCTTGCCGTCTATCGCAGCGATGACGCGTTCTTTGTCACCGACAACGTCTGCACGCACCAGTACGCCCTGCTGTCCGACGGCTATCTGGAAGACGGCTGCATCGAATGCCCTCTGCACCAGGCCCGCTTCGACATCCGCACCGGCAAGGCGATGTGCGCGCCCGCAACCGGCGATATCCGCACCTATCCGGTCAAGATCGAAGACAGCCGGGTGTGGGTCGAGCTGTAAGGAGGCGGTCATGACACAGCACACGCCCATCCTGATCGTCGGTGCCGGCCAGGCCGGCGCCATGGCCGCGGCCACGCTGCGTGGCCTGGGCTACGGCGGCCGCCTGGTCATGGCAGGCGGCGAACGGCACGCGCCGTACGAACGCCCCCCGCTGTCCAAGTCCGTGCTCGCCGACGTCGGACAGGACGGCAAGATCGGCGTGCACCCCGCCAGCTTCTATGCCGACCAGGACATCGAACTGCGGCTGGGCGCCAGCGTCACCTCGCTCGATGCAGCCCGCCATGTCGCGCACCTGGCAGACGGCAGCGCCATCGGCTACGACGCCTGCCTGCTCGCCACCGGCGGCAATGCCCGCGTGCTGCCGGCGCTGCCGCCGGGCACGCCCCATGTGCATTACCTGCGCTCGCTGGATGACGCGGCGCGCCTGCGCGACGCCATGCCGCGCGCCGGTGAACTGGTGGTGATCGGCGGTGGCTTCCTTGGCCTGGAGACCGCTTCGACGGCCGCGGCCATGGGCCTGAAGGTTACGCTGGTCGAGCATGCACACCGCCTGCTGGCCCGCGCGCTGCCCGCTGAGCTTTCCACGTGGCTGGCCGACCGGGTGCAGGCTCAAGGCGTGACCCTGCGCCTCGGCTGCGGCATCGTTCATTGCGATGTCCAGGGCGGCGCCGTGCGGATGCAACTCGACGACGGCGCTTCGCTGCGCGCTCCCCTGGTGGTGATTGCCATCGGCCTCACCCCGGAAGTCACGCTGGCGGCGGGCGCCGGGCTGGCTCTGCATCCGCAGAACGGCGGCATCCAGGTCGACGCCCGGTGCCGCACCAGCGCCGAAAGCGTCTACGCCGCTGGCGACTGCTGCAGCCAGTACCAGCCGCTGTTCGGCACCGAGGTGCGGCTCGAGTCGTGGCAAAGCGCCAATGAGCAGGCGCGCATCGCGGCAGCATCCATGATGGCCGTGGATGCCGAACCCGCAGCCCTGCCGTGGTTCTGGACTGACCAGTTCGGCTGCAACGTACAGATGCTCGGCGCCGCGCATCCGGAACTCCGTTATGCCTGGCGCGGCAGCGCCGCCCACGATGACGCCGCGCCGAAGTTCATGCTGCTGGGCACCCGCCAGGGCCGCCTGAGCCACGCCATTGCCGTGAATGCAGGCGGCGACCTGCGCCAGTTGCGGGCACTGGTTGGACGCGACGTCTCATCCCATCTGGCACGCCTGTGCGACGACAGATTGCCGCTGCGCCAGGTCGTCCGCGAACGCCAGGCCGAAGCAGACAGCTCTATCACACTCTGAGAGGACCCCCACATGTACCAGACACAAGCGGTGATCCAGCACACGCTGGGCAAGAAGAACCCGTCGCTGGATGAATGCCGCTGGCCCGAGGACGGGCTGCACTATATCCCCGACTGGGTCTATACCAGCCAGGCCGTGCATGACCTGGAACTGCAGAAGATCTTCCGCGGCCGCTCGTGGAACTATGTCGCGCTCGAAGCCGAAATCCCGCATGCAGGCGACTTCAAGCGCTCGTATGTCGGCGCGACGCCGGTGGTCGTGTCGCGCGCCGAGGACGGCTCGATCAACGTGTTCGAGAACCGGTGCGCGCACCGCGGCGCCGAGTTCTGCCGCCACAGCCAGGGCAACGCCAAGGAATTCGTCTGCCCTTACCATCAGTGGTCCTACGATCTCAAGGGTAACCTGCAGGGCGTTCCGTTCAAGCGCGGCGTCAACCGCGCCGGCGGCATGCCCAAAGACTTCCGCAACGAAGACCACGGACTGGTGAAGCTGCACGTGGCAACGCGCAACGGCGTGATCTTTGCCTCCTACGCGCCGGACATGGAAAGCCTGGAAGACTACATGACGCCGGAGATCCTGAAGGACTTCGACGTGGTCTTCAACGGCAAGCCGCTCAAGGTGCTCGGCTATTACAAGAACGAACTGCCGTGCAACTGGAAGATGTACCACGAGAACCTGAAGGACCCCTACCACGCCACGCTGCTGCACTCCTTCCTGGTGGTGTTCGGCCTGCTGGTGGCGGGCAACGAGTCGGCAATGATCGCCGACCCCGCGCACGGCCGCCACGGCACCATGGCATCGGCCAAGAAGGAAGACAAGTATGCGGCCGTCAGCGACGAGAACAAAATGGAGATGCGCTCGTACCACGAAGGCATGCGGCTGGAGGACGAGCGCTTCCTGGAGTACGTGCGCGAGTTCGACTCACCGTGGTCGGTGACGATGCAGACGATCTGGCCCAACCTGATCGTGCAGCGCGAGATGAACACGCTGGGCGTGCGCCAGATCGTGCCCAACGGCCCCGACAGCATGCTGATGCTGTGGACCATGTTCGGCTACGAGGACGATACCGAGGAAATGACGCAGCACCGCCTGCGCCAGGGCAACCTGATGGGCCCCGCCGGCTTTCTCGGGCTGGAAGACAATGAGGCGATGAAGTTCGTGCAGGAAGGCGTGCGCCGCTCCAGCAGCGACCTCAACGTGCTCAAGCTGGACGCCCAGCAGATCGGCACTTCCAGTTCCCTGATCTCCGAATCCGCGATCCGCGCGATGTACCAGTACTACCGCGGCGTGATGGGATTCTGAACGCGGCCTGACGGGAATCCAAAAGCATATGAAACCGATGAACTACTCCCTCTATCGCGAGAGCACCCTCGGCACCGCGCGCGCGGCCGAACTGCGGCTGGAGATCGATGCCTTTCACGCCGACTATTGCGCGGCGCTGGACGCCGGCATGGTCGAGCGCTGGCCGGGCTTCTTCACCGACGATGCGCTCTACCGCATCACCGCGCGCGAGAACGCCGAACGCAACCTGCCGGTCGGGCTGGTGTATGCCGAAGGCATCGGCATGCTGCGCGACCGCGCCGCGGCGATTGCCAATACGCAGATGTTCGCCCCGCGCTACAACCTGCACCTGGTGACAAACACGCGGGTCAGCGACGAGACCGCCGACGGCGATATCGTGGCGCAGGCCAACTTCATGCTGTTGCAGACGCTGGTCGAAGGCCCCACCACGATCCACCTCGCCGGGACCTACCATGACCGCTTCCGCCGCCAGGGCGGCAGGCTGCTGCTGCGCGAGCGCCAGGTGGTGTACGACACCACCATCATCGCGAACGACCTGGTCTATCCGGTCTGAGCCACATCGCAATGAAAAACGGCGGGCCTTGGGCCCGCCGTGGTGCTTACATGCTCCGCAAAACGGTGCGGCTGTACTGGTTGTTGGCCTCCACCAGTGTGGCCAGCAATTCCATGAATACCTCCCGCTGCGCCGGCTTCAGCGGCGCCAGCATGCGCTCCTGCGCGCGCGCCATGTCGGCACGCAGCGACGTGACCACGCTCTTGCCTTCGCGCGTCAGGTGGACGTGGCGCGTGCGCCGGTCCGCGGGATTCTCGCGGCGCTCGACCAGGCCTCGCTCTTCGAGCCGGCGCACCACGTCCATCGTCGTGGTTCGGTCCAGGCCCACCTCCTGTCCCAGCGAGGTCTGGTCCAGCCCTGGCAGCACCGACAGCACGGTCAGGATGGCGTACTGCACCGGCGTGATATTGGGCGCCTTGCACTCCTCGAAGAACATCGCCACGTGGATCTGGTGAAGCCGCCGCACCAGAAACCCGGGACGTGCCCAGAGCAGTTCCTTGGCCGGATCCGCTTCCGACACTGCAGTAGCCAGGCTGCCGCTTTCAGTCGTTGCACTGCGCTTTGCTCTCGAAGCCATCGCCTTCACCATTTTGTATGCACACTGACAGTATATATGAGGCTCGGTCACGGCGCCCCCGAAAACGGGTCGCAGCCGATGGCACGCAGGCCACAGGGCGCAGCGGTCTCAACGCGCGCCGGCGTCGCGGAGAAGGCGCTCGATTTGCGTATAGCCGCGCTGGCGCGCATGCTGCAGCGGCGTGACCCCGTCGCCATCGGCCAGGTTCACGTCGGCCCCCGCGTTGACCAGCAGGCGCACGATCTCGGTATGGGCGGCGCCGCCGTTGCCGAGGATGATGGCCTCGAGCAAGGCCGTCCACTTGAGCCGGTTCACATGGTCCACCGCCACCCCGGCCGCGATCAGCAGGCGCACGGTCTCGACATGGCCGCGCTCGGCGGCGGGGATCAGCGCGGTGCCGCCGTAGCGGTTGGTGCTGCGCAGGTCGGCGCCGTGCGCCAGCGTCATGCGCAGGATCTCGTTGTGGCCGCGCGCGCCGGCATACAGGTAGGGGCTGTCGTGGATCGCGTCCTGCGCGTTCACGTCGGCGCCGGCATCGATCAGCACCCGCGCCGCCTGCACGCGGTTGTGGTGCGTGGCCAGCAGCAGCGCGGTGCGTCCCTGCGCGTCGCGCGCGTCGATGCTGGCGCCCTGGGCCAGCAGCGCGCTGACCTGCGCGACGTCGCCGCGCGCCGCGGCGCCGCGCAGTTGTTGCTCGGGCGTTGCACTCGCAGCGGCGGGAACGGATGTCAGCATGGCAATGAACAGGGACAGGGAAACGAACAGGCGCGCCACCAGCATGTGGAATCCTTCAGGAATACATCGGGCGCATTCTGGCACGCCGCCCGCGCCACGCGAAGTTAAGGATTCGAATGCGCGCCAGTGCCAGCCGCAATAGCCCGCCGGCGCCCGAATACGCTCTATAACAACCCGCGCCACCGTGCCCGCGCAAGCTGTCCTATAGTCGCGAGGCCCGCATCATGTCCGCCTGCGCGGGCCAGGCCTGAACGGAGACAACGCGTGTCGACAACCGAAGCCTATCTGCTGGATTCCATCCGCCTCGCCATGGAGAACGTGCGCGAGCGCAATACCTGGCCCTTTGGCGCCGTGGTGGTCAAGGACGGCACGGTGCTGGCGCGCGCGGTCAACGAGGTCGATGCCACCTGCGACCCCAGCGCGCATGCCGAGATGCAGGCGGTGCGCGCCGCCAGCCGCGCGCTCGGCAAGCCCGACCTGAGCGGCTGCACTGTATACGCCAGCGGCCATCCCTGCCCGATGTGCCTGACGGCGATGTACCTGGCCGGGGTCGAGGCGGTCTACTACGCGTATTCCAACGAGGATGGCGCCCCTTACGACCTGTCCGCCGAGCGCGGCTACGTCGAGCTGGCCCGTCCGCTCGAGCAGCGCGAGATGAGGCTGGCCTACGTGCCGGCGCGCGACGAGGGCGTCGACCTGTACGAAGCCTGGCGCGCGCGGCAAGCGCAATAAGGGCGAGGGGCAAGCCCGGGAGCGGACGGCTGCCGCTCCCTTTGCCCACGATGCCGGCATGGCCATCGCTTTGTCACCGGGGCCGGCTAGTATGGAGATGACGGCGCTGCGACAGTGGGTCACATGTAACGGCCGGCGGCAGCAAGGAACCGCGCGCGGAGCCTCCCGTCAAACCAATGGATTGCGAGACGGCGGCAGCGCTGCGCATTGCGGCGCAACATGTGCAACGCATGTGGCCGCGTCGTCCCGACGATCGTATTACGCCTTCCCGCCGGCGCGATGTCGCCGCGCAGACTCCCAGCAAACGCCCCCCTCTAGCCAAGGAGACGAACGTGCTGAGCCCGCATGAACTTGCCACGCTGCTGTTGCTGAGCGACGGCCCCGATTCCCTCGATTCCACCGATTCCCGCCAGATCGATCCCACCGACCTCAAGGCCCTGGTCGACAAGCGATTGGTTCACCTCGAAGTCCTGCACGGTCGCCGCCAGGCGCCGCGCATCACCAGCCACGGTTATTCCATGCTCAAGGCCATGGGACGCTGAGGCCGCGTTGGCCGATTCGCGGCAAGCGCCGTCCAGCCCACCCGCAACCCCACGGAGGCCTCCATGACAACGGGCCCGGCGCCTGATGCCGGCGTCCCCGCAGACCCCGACGCGGCGCGCCGCCGCTTCCTGCGCGACCTCGGCCTGCTGGCGGCGGCCGGCATAGCGCCGGGCACGGCCGCGGCGGCGACGCCCGCGGCCTGCCTGCTGACGCCGGCCGCCACCGAAGGCCCGTTCTACCTGGACGATGCCCTGGTGCGCGCCGATATCCGCGATGGCCGTCCCGGCCAGCCCTTGCGGCTGCGCATACGGGTGGTCGATGCCGGGCATGGCTGCGCGCCGGTGCCGGGTGCCTTGGTCAGCATCTGGCACTGCGATGCGCAAGGCCACTACAGCGGCGAAGGCGGCGGCGACCGGCAGGCGCGCTTCCTTCGAGGGGTCCAGCCGGCGGACAGCGACGGGATCGCCACCTTCACCTCGATCTATCCCGGCTGGTACGCGCCGCGCGCCATCCATATCCACTTCAAGGTCCTGCTCGGGCGCGCGGAGGCGCTGACCAGCCAGCTGTATTTCAGCGACGCGCTCAACCGCCAGGTCCTGGGCAGCCATCCGGCCTACCGTGCGCACGGCGTGCCGGCGCGCGCCACCGTGCAGGATCCGATCGCGGGTCCACGCCCCAACCTGATGGCAGTGCGCGAGGCCGCCGGAGCGCCGGGGTTGCTCGAAGCCGGCTTCACGGTCGGCATCGCGCGCGCCTGAGCCGGCCGCACGTCGCTCGTCCGCGGCCACGAAGTGCGTCGGCGCACACCGCGCGGGTAATCCCTAGATTGTGGTTCCCTGTGCCTTTCCTACCATGAAGGGAATCACGGGCCACCTGCCCGGCACCCCTGCCCGTCGGCAGGCCTGCCGCGCGTCCGCTGGCCCCGCATGCTCCAGTTTTTCCCGACTTTTCCGGTGTTCGCGTCAGTGGCGAGCGGCCTCGGTCCTCCATGGCCGGCACGCTCGCGGGTAGTCCCACACTCATCAGAGGGAGACGGTCATGGCATCCAGGGCGAGGAAATCAGAGGAGCGGAGCAGCGGTCAGGGTAGCGGCCATGGCAGCAGCGTGTCCCGCCGCGGCTTCCTGGGCGGCGCCGCCGGCGCGGCCGCGGGGGCGGCCGCCATGGGCTTCCCGGCCATCGTCAAGGCGCAGGGGCCGGTCACGATGCGCTGGCAGAGCACCTGGCCGACCAAGGATATTTTTCACGAGTTTGCCGGCGACTTCGTCACCAAGGTGAACGACATGTCGGGCGGCGACCTCAAGATCGAGCTGCTGCCCGCCGGCGCGGTGGTCAAGGCCTTCGATCTGATCGACGCAGTCAGCAAGGGCACGCTGGACGGCGGCCATGGCGTGATCGCGTACTGGTACGGCAAGAACTCGGCGCTGGCGCTGTGGGGTTCGGGCCCGGCCTGGGGCATGGATCCGAACATGCTGCTGGCCTGGCACAAGTACGGCGGCGGCAAGGAACTGCAGCAGGAGATCTACCGCAGCCTGAACCTGGACGTGGTGTCGTTCCTGTACGGGCCGATGCCGACCCAGCCGCTGGGCTGGTTCAAGAAGCCCATCACCAAGCCGGAAGACTTCAAGGGGCTGAAGTTCCGCACCGTCGGGTTGTCGATCGATATCTTCACCGGCCTGGGCGCCGCGGTGAACGCGCTGCCGGGCGCCGAGATCGTGCCGGCGCTGGACCGCGGCCTGCTCGACGCGGCGGAGTTCAACAACGCCAGCTCCGACCGTGCGCTGGGCTTCCAGGACGTGTCCAAGATCTGCATGCTGCGCAGCTTCCACCAGTGCTCGGAGCAGTTCGAGATCCTGTTCAACAAGAAGCGCTACGACGCGCTGCCGGCCAAGCTCAAGGCGCTGATCGCCAACGCGGTGGACGCGGCCTCGGCCGACATGTCGATGAAGGCCATCGACCGCTATTCCAAGGACTACCAGGCGCTGCAGCAGCAGGGCGTGAAGTTCTACGCCACCCCCAACTCGGTGCTGCAGGCGCAGCTGAAGATCTGGGACGAGATCGTGGCGCGCAAGGAAAAAGAGAACCCCATGTTCAAGAAGGTCAATGATTCGATGAAGGCCTTCGCGCAGCGCTCCACGCGCTGGCAGAACGATACCAACGTCGACTACCGGCTGGCCACCAGCCATTACTTCTCCAAGCGCGGCTGACCCCCGGGACGCGCGCCGTGCAACGCCTGCTGCTGCGCATCGACTGGCTCAGCACCTTCGTCGGCCAGGCCGCCTCGTGGCTGATCATCGGGCTCACGCTGATGATCAGCTATGAGGTGTTCTCGCGCTATGCGCTGGGGACGCCGCACGCGTGGGTATTCGACGCCAGCAACATGCTGTACGGCGCGCTGTTCATGCTGGCGGGCGCGTACACGCTGGCCAAGCGCGGCCACGTGCGCGGCGACATCCTCTACGGCTTCCTGTCGCCGCAGATGCAGGCCAGCATCGACCTGGTGCTGTACCTGGCCTTCTTCTTCCCCGGCGTGATCGCGCTGGCCTGGGCCGGCATCGACTTCTTCGAGGTCTCGCTGGCGCAGAACGAACACTCTTCCATCGCCGCCGACGGCCCGCCGATCTATCCGTTCAAGGCGGTCATCCCGGTGGCCGGCGCGCTGCTGCTGCTGCAGGGCGTGGCCGAGACCATCCGCTGCGTCATGTGCCTGCGCAGTGGCAGCTGGCCGCTGCGCGAAGGCGATGTCGAGGAAGTCGACGTCGACAAGCTCAAGGAGATGGTGCAAGGCACGCCCACGGCCGAGCTGGTCGACGCTCCGCCGCCTCGCGACAACCCGCCGGGAGCCGGCCGATGAGGAAGGAACTGTGGTTTGGCATGTCGCTGATGGTGCTGATCGTCGGTGCCGTGGCCTGGTTCATGCCGGCTCCGGGGGACTGGACCAGCGGGCACCTGGGCCTGCTGATGCTGGCGCTGATCGTGGTGGCGATCATGCTGGGCTTTCCCACCGCGTTCACGCTGATGGGCATGGGCGTGCTGTTTTCCTGGCTGGCTTACCGCAACGCCAACCCCGAGATCGCGGTACAGCAGACGCTGGACCTGATGGTGCAGCGGGCCTATGCGGTCATGACCAACGATGTCCTGATCTCGATCCCCCTGTTCGTGTTCATGGGTTACCTGGTCGAGCGCTCGAACCTGATCGAGAAGCTGTTCCGTAGCCTGCACCTGGCGCTGGCGTGGATTCCGGGCTCGCTCGCGGTGGCCACGCTGGTGACCTGCGCGATCTTCGCCACCGCCACCGGCATTGTCGGCGCGGTGGTCACGCTGATGGGCCTGCTGGCCTTCCCGGCCATGCTGCGCGCGGGCTACAGCACGTCGATGTCGGCCGGCGCGGTGACCGCCGGCGGCTGCCTGGGGATCCTGATACCGCCTTCGGTGCTGCTGATCGTCTACGGTGCCACCGCGGGCGTGTCGGTGGTGCAGCTCTATGCCGGGGCCTTCTTCCCCGGCCTGATGCTGACCGGACTCTATATCGTCTACATCGTGCTGCTGGCCAAGGTCAAGCCCGCACTGGCGCCGCCGCTGCCAGCTTCCGAACGCGTGGTGCCGCTGCCGGCGGTGGCGCGCGCGCTGGAAGCACGCGGTGCCACCCATGCCCTGCCGGCGCTGGGCGCGGGCCTGATGCGCGCGCTCAAGGGCCCGCGCAACGCCGAGGTGCCGAGTGCCGTGTTCGCGCGCCAGCTTGGCATCGTGCTGCTGCCCGCGCTGGCAACGGCGCTGGTGATGGGGACGATCTACAGCGCGGTCACCGCGCCGGCCGCGAGCATCGCGGTCGAGGCGCCATTGTCGCTGGGTGGCGCAGAGGAAAGCAGCGCGGCGGTGGACGACCTGGCGGCACCGCCGTCGGAGGAACCGGCGGCTCCGGCCGCCGCGGCACCGGCCACGCCTGCCGCGCCGGCCACGTCCGCCACGCCCGCCGCCACCGAAACCGACGCCCGGGCGTCATCGACGCCTGCCGCCGCGGCCGTCGCGGCACCGCGCTGGTTCTGGATCACGCTGGCGGTGGTGGGGCTGGCACTGGTGTACTTCTACTGGCGATTCAGCTTTGCGCGGGTGGAAATCTTCAAGATGCTGCTGACGTCGTTCTTCCCGCTGGCGCTGCTGATCCTCGCCGTGCTGGGCTCGATCGTGTTCGGGCTGGCCACGCCCACCGAGGCCGCCGCGGTCGGCTCGCTCGGCGGCGCGCTGCTGGCCGCCGCCTACCGCCAGCTGACCTTCGGCGTGCTCAAGGAATCGGTGCTGCTGACCGCCAAGACCAGCGCCATGGTGTGCTGGCTGTTCGTGGGCTCGTCGATCTTCTCGGCCGCGTTCGCGCTGCTGGGCGGGCAGGCGCTGGTCGAGCAATGGGTGCTGTCGATGAACCTGTCGCCGGTGCAGTTCATGATCCTGGCGCAGCTGATCATCTTCCTGCTGGGGTGGCCGCTGGAGTGGACCGAGATCATCATCATCTTCATGCCGATCTTTATCCCGCTGCTGGACAACTTCGGCATCGATCCGCTGTTCTTCGGGCTGCTGGTGGCGCTGAACCTGCAGACCGCCTTCCTGTCGCCGCCGGTGGCGATGGCCGCGTTCTACCTGAAAGGCGTGGCGCCGCCCCATGTCACGCTGAACCAGATTTTCCTCGGCATGCTGCCGTTCATGGGCATCCAGCTGATTGCGCTGGTGCTGCTCTACGTCTTCCCTGAAATCGGCCTCTGGCTGCCGACCGTGCTGTACCGCTGAGCGCCGCATCGTTGCCGCGGCGCCCGTTTCCTATACTGGTTGGCAATGCCAACCGATACCGCCCTCGCCAGCCCGCCTCCCGGCACCACCTTCCACACCGACATTCCGGGGCGGCTTGACCGCCTGCCGTGGTCGCGCTGGCACTGGCGCGTGGCGATCGCGCTGGGCGTCGCGTGGGTGCTCGATGGCCTGGAGGTCACGCTGGTGGGCTCGGTCGGCGCGGTGCTGGAGCGTCCCGATACGCTCGGGCTGAGCGCGACCGAGGTGGGCTGGTCGGGCTCGCTCTACATCGCCGGCGCGGTGCTGGGGGCGCTGGTGTTCGGGCGCATGGCCGACCGGCTCGGCCGCAAGCGGCTGTTCCTGGCCACGCTCGCGGTCTACATGGTGGCCACGCTGGCGACCGCGTTCGCACCCGACTTTGCCTTCTTTGCGGCCTGCCGCTTCTGCACCGGCCTGGGCATCGGCGGCGAATATGCCGCTATCAATTCGGCCATCGACGAACTGATTCCCGCGCGCGTCAGGGGACGCGTGAACCTGGCCATCAACGGCAGTTTCTGGCTGGGCGCGGCGCTGGGCGCGGGGCTCAGCCTGGTGCTGCTGGATGCGCGCGTATTCGGTCCGGTGTGGGGCTGGCGCGCCTGCTTCGCGCTCGGCGCGGTGCTGGCGGTGGCGATCGTGCTGGTGCGCCGGCATGTGCCGGAGAGCCCGCGCTGGCTTGCCACGCACGGGCGGCTGGACGAGGCCGAGCGCATCATCGCCGCGATCGAGGCCGAAGTGCGCGCCAGCCATGGGCCGCTGCCGCCGGTGTCGCCCGATTGCGCGGCGGTGGCGATGCGCCGCCGCGCCGCGCCCGGCGTGGGCGAGGTCATGCGCCTGCTGCTGCGGCGCTTTCGCCAGCGCAGCCTGATCACGCTGGCGCTGATGGTGGCGCAGGCCTTCTTCTACAACGCGATCTTCTTCACCTATGCGCTGGTGCTGTCGCGCTTCTACGGCGTGCCGGAAGCGCGCGTGGCGCTGTATATCTTTCCGTTCGCGCTCGGCAACGCGCTGGGCCCGCTGCTGCTGGGGCCGTTGTTCGACCACGTCGGGCGCCGGCGCATGATCGCCGCCACCTACGTGCTGTCCGGCGTTGGCCTGGCCTTGACCGGCTGGGCCTTCGTGCAGGGCTGGCTCGACGCGCGCACGCAGGCGCTGTGCTGGTCCGCCGTGTTCTTCCTGGCCTCCGCCGCGGCCAGTTCCGCCTACCTGACCGCGAGCGAGGTATTCCCGCTGGAAATGCGCGCGCTGGCGATCTCGGTGTTCTACGCCGTGGGCACCGGCACCGGCGGCTTCATCGCGCCGCTGCTGCTGGGCGCGTTGATCGAGAGCGGCAGCCGCGAAGCAGTGGCGGCGGGCTACGGCTTCGGCGCGGCGCTGGTGATCGTCGCCGGGCTGCTGGCGTTGCGCTTCGGCATCGATGCCGAACGGCGCCCGCTGGAGCATATCGCGCCGCCGCTCGGCAGCGACGAATAGAGACGCTGCGCGGCGCAATTCTGCGCCACTTCTCCATGCCGTGTTAAGCAGTGCTACAGCCTCCTCTTACACATTCTTACAGCAAGCAAAGGGGCAACTGACTAGCCTTAACTCACCTGCGGCGGCCTGAGTGCGTGAATCTTTGCTTCAGCGGGCCGCCATGTCTTGGCCAATCAACTGGCCATTGTTCAACTCTGCCTGGATGAAGCCGGGCAACTCCACGGACCGCACGCCGCTGCATGCGGTATGTCGGTCCGATTGCAAAGTGCGCCGATACGGCCCAGCCACATCGCGCGTGCTGCAGACAACAAGCTGAATTGGGGACTTGCAAGCCGGGCCACGCGCGACAGCCCTTGCGCGACGCCACACGCTTGCCTGACGGATACGCTCGCCCGGCATCCATGCGCCGGATGCCGGCGGGGATGTTTTTTTGACTTTGCTTGCCGGAGAACAACACCATGGCCGACCAGCGCAACAACCCACCGCCGCGCCCCCACTCGCTGACCCCTGCCCCGCTGCGCCAACCCCAGGGCGACGGGCTGGTGCAGCGCCCGCAGCCGGTCGCCGTGCCGCTGTGGCATATCGTGCCGCGCATGGCGGGCTACGGCGTGGTGCTGTTCATCATCTGGGCCGTGCTGACGATCATGTTTCCAAATGTGTTTACGCGCTCGTCGGAACGCGCGGTGGTGAACAGCCCCGTCAGCCTGGTGACGTCGCCGGTGGAGGGCGTGGTGATGAAGCAGATGGTGGCCGCGGGCCAGCCGTTTACGGCCAACCAGGCGCTGATGGTGGTGCAGAACCCCAACATCGACCGTTCGCTGCTGGTCGACCTGACCGGCAAGAAGCTCGACAACCAGCAGCGCTATGACTCGGCCAAGGCGCGGCTGGAAAGCAACCGACGGCTGATGGCTGCCACCGACCAGGACCTGCAGCGCTACAACAGCGCCGCGCAGCGCGAGCATGCCGCGCGCGTGCGCGCGCTGGAAGCGCGGCTGGCTTCGGCCAAGGCGCAGGAGGACCAGCAGCAGGAAGTGGTCAACCGCAACCAGGGCATGCAGTGGGCCGGCGCGGTCAGCGAGGCCTATACCAATGCCTCGCGCTACCAGCTGTCGATGCTGTCCAACGCCAAGGCCGCGGCCAAGGCCGAGCTCGACAATGCCATCGGCGAAAGCCAGGCGTCGCGCAACAAAGTCTATGCGTCGTCCACCGACGGCCCCAGCGCCACGCTCGCGCAGCGCCGCCAGGTGCTGGGCGCGGAAGCGGCACAGCTGACGGCGGAGCTGGAGCAGCTGGAAGCCTACGGCAAGTCGGTCGACGCAATGATCGCGACCGAGCAGGAACGCATCGACCGCCTCTCCAACCTTGAGATCCGCTCGCCCGAGCCTGGCACCATCGAAGACCTGATCGCGCAGCCGGGCATGCGCGTCGCCGCCGGCGCCACGCTGGCGCGCGCCAGCAACTGCGCGCAGACGCGCGTGGTGGCGGTGTTCCCGCGCAGCCTCAGCGACAACCTGCTACCCGGTGCGCGCCTGAACGTGCAGGTCGACGGCGTGCCCACGGCGCTGCCGGCCTCGGTGGCCGAAGTGCTGCCGCGCGCGCCGGACGGCGACCAGGCGCGCTATTTCGTGCCGTTCCCGCCGATCGAGAAGAACGAGATCTACGTCATCGCCAAGCTCGACCGCCCGCTCGGCAACCTGCCGGCCAAGGCCGGCGCGGCATCGGGCAGCGCGGCCGCGCCCGCTACCGCAGGCACGGCAGCGGCGGCAGCGCCGGCGCAGTCCGGACACTGCGGCATGGGCCGCTGGGCCCGCGTCACGCTGAACCAGAGCTGGCTGGGCCAGTTGCGGGCCTCGCTGTAAGCGCCCGCGCCAAGGAGAGCCGGATGCGATTGCCGATCCCGACCGCGCGTCTGCCCCGCATGATCGCCGGCGCGCTGCTTCCCGTCCTGCTGGCGCTGGCGCCGAGCGCGGCGCGCGCCGCCGATCCCGCGCAGCAGGCGCTGCTGTCAGAAGGCTGCAAGGCGCTGGCCGACCAGGTCGCCCGCGCCGGCGGCAATGGCCCGCTGTTCCTGCCCAGCTACGAGCCCGCGCCCGGCGGCGAACCGCTGTCGCCGGCGCTGCGCAATGCCGCCTTCGTCTACGACAACGCGCTGGCCGGCATCGCGCTGGTCGCCTGCAAGCGGCCCGCGGAAGCGCGCCGCATTGCCGACGCGGTGCTGCAGGCCACCCGCCAGGACCGCCACTTCCGCGACGCGCGCTTGCGCAACGCCTACCGCGCCGGGCCGCTGCCAGCGGGCCCGGCGCCGCTGCCGGGCTGGTGGGACGAACCCAGCAAGCGCTGGTTCGAAGACGCCTACCAGGCCGGCACCGCCACCGGCAACGTGGCCTGGGCCGCGCTGCTGCTGCTGGCGGTGCATGACGCCACGCGCGATGCACGCTATCTCGACGGCGCCGCGGCGCTGATGGGCTGGGTGCATGCCACCGTGCCTGACCCCGCCGCGCCGGCCGGCTATATCGGCGGCTTCTTCGGCCATGAGCCCAAGCAGATCCGCCAGGGCTGGAAATCGACCGAGCACAACGTCGACACCTATGCGGCCTTCAGCTGGCTGGCCAGCCTGCGCAACGAGCCGCGCTGGCGCGACGGCGCGGCGCGCTCGCGCGGCTTTGTCAGCGCCATGTGGCAGCCGCGCGAGGGCCGCTTCATCATCGGCACGCACGACGACGGGCGCTCGCCCAATGCCGGGCCTTCGGCGCTGGACGCCGTGCTGTGGCCGCTGATCGCCTTCCCCGATCCGCCGCAGGACTGGCGCCGCAACCTGGCCTGGGTCGAAGCCAGGCATCGCGCCGGCGCCGGCTACGGCTTCAAGGGCAGCCCCGACGGCATCTGGACCGAAGGCACCGGACAGGCCGCGCTGGTACTGCAGGCCGCCGGCCAGGCGCAGCAGGCCGCGCCGCTGTGGCCGCTGCTGCGGGCGCAGCGCGCGCCGTCCGGCATGCTCTACGCCACGCCGCAGGCGCGCGTCAGCACCGGGCTGTCGATCGGCCCCACCTCCACCACCGAGGACTTCCACTACTTCCACCTGCCGCACCTGGGCGCCACCGCGTGGGCGGTGCTGGCCGCCGCGCGCTGGAACCCGTTCCGCCCGGGCGGCTGCCTGGAGCCATCCTGCCCGCCGCCGGCGATTGCCGCCGCCAGCCCCACCCCCGACAAGGACTGACGATGTTCGCCCTCTTCCTGGAAAACCAGACGCTGCTGATCATCAACGGCGGCGTGCTGCTGGCCACGGTGCTGCTGTCGCTGCTGTGCCGGCACGAACGGCCGGCGGACCGCATCCTGTTCGGCGGCGTCACCGCGCTGCTGCTGGGCGTGTACCTGACCTGGCGCATCCGCGAAACCCTGCCCGACTGGCAGATGACCTTCGCCAGCGTGTGGGCCCATGTGTTCTTCATCTTCGAATGCATGACGCTGGCCTACACGCTGCTGTCGATCGTGGTGCTGTCGCGCACGAGCAACCACACGCCCGATGCCGACGCCGGCGAAGCGGCGCTGCGCCGCGCGCAGCGGGTGCCGCCGGTGGACATCTTCATCGCTACCTACAACGAAGGCCTGGAGATCCTGGAGAAGACCATCGTCTCCGCGCTGGCGATCGACTATCCGGACTTCCGCGTCTGGGTGCTCGACGACACCCGCCGCGACTGGCTGCGCGAGTTCTGCGAGCGCGTCGGCGCCAACTACGTGACGCGTCCCGATAACGCCCACGCCAAGGCGGGCAACCTCAACAACGGCCTGCGCCACAGCGCCGCGGCCGGCGGTGCGCCCTACATCCTGGTGCTGGACGCGGACTTCGCGCCCCATCGCAACATCCTGCTGCGCACGGTGGGCCTGTTCGGCGACCCGCGCGTGGGCGTGGTGCAGACGCCCCAGTTCTACTACAACGCCGATCCGATCCAGTACAACCTGCGCGCCACCGAATGCTGGGTCGACGAGCAGCGCGCCTTCTTCGACGTGATGCAGCCGGCCAAGGACGCGTGGGGCGCGGCGTTCTGCATCGGCACCTCGTTCGTGGTGCGGCGCGACCTGATCGAGCTGATCGGCGGCTTCCCCACCGGCACCGTGACCGAAGACATCCACCTGACCTACCGGCTTCTGCCGCACGGCTATATCACGCGCTGGCTCAACGAGCGCCTGAGCGTGGGCCTGTCGGCCGAGGGCCTGCCCGAATACATCAGCCAGCGCAGCCGCTGGGGGCTGGGCACGATCCAGGTGGCGCTGACCGCCGACGGTCCGCTGCGCGGGCGCGGCTACACCTTCATGCAGCGCCTGCACTATGTGCACGGGCTGCTGCACTGGCTGTCGCGCCCGTTCACGCTGATGCTGCTGGCGGGGCCGCTGCTGTACTGGTACTTCGGCGTCTCCACGCTGTACGGCGAGCCGCTGCAATTCCTGGCCTACGGACTGCCCGCGCTGGTGGCGTACTGGGCGTACAGCATCTGGATCACCGGGCAGCGCGCGCTGCCGATCTTTACCGAGGTGACCCAGATCGTCGCGGCGCTGGCGGTGACCGCGTCGCTGGTCAGCGCGATGTTCAAGCCGTTCGGTCGGCCGTTCAAGGTCACCAACAAAGGGCTGGACCGCTCCAAGCTGGTGATCCACGGCAAGTTCGCCGCGCTGTACGCCGGCCTGCTGGGGTTCTCCGCGCTCGGCCTCGGCCGCGCACTGGTGGTGGACCCCGATGCGCAGGGCCTGGCCTTCAACACGATCTGGACCGGCGTGGCGCTGATGCTGTACCTGGCCTCGCTGCTGGTGTGCGTGGAACTGCCGCGGCCGCGCAAGGAAGAGCGCTTTCCGCACCATGCCGCCGCGCTGCTGCGCGTCGACGGGCGCGAGTACCGCGTCGCCACCCGGGACCTGTCCTGCAACGGCGTGGCCGTGATCACGCCGCTGGCACCGGCCTTCCGCCCCGGCATGGAAGGCGCGCTGTGGCTGGCGCAGACCGGCTGGATCCCGTGCCGGGTGGTACGCCGCGACGGCCAGCTGCTGGGGATCGCGCTGCATACCAGCATGGCCGCGCGCCACGCGCTGATCCGGCTGCTGTTCACCGATCCCGCCCACAACATTGCCCGACAGGGGCAGCCCAAGCTGGCGATCTCGCGCTTCATGCGCCGTGCGCTGATGGGCTGACCCCTGCTGCTCCCGTTTCTCTCTCTCCGGAACCATCCATGCGAAGCCTGCCCCGTCCCCGCCGCCGTGCCCCCCTCCCGCCACGCCTGCTGCTGCCTGGCGCGCTGGTACTGGCGCTTGCCGCGTGCACGCTGGAGCCGCAATACCAGCGCCCCGAAGCCCCGATCCCGTCGGCATGGCCCGACGGCGCGGCCTACCGCACCGCGCAGGCCAAACCGGCCAACGGCGCGGCGCAGCCGGGCCAGCCGGCGCAGCCCCCCGGCCCCTCGGCCGCCGACCTGGGCTGGCGCGATGTCTTCGTCGACCCGCAGCTGCGCCAGCTGATCGAGCTGGCGCTGGCCAACAACCGCGACCTGCGCATGGCCACGCTGGCCATCGACGAGGCGCGCGCGCTGTACCAGATCCAGCGCGCGGCGCAGTTCCCCACCGTGGAGGGCAATGCCGGCATGGTGTCGCAGCGGCTGCCGCAACGGCTGCGCGCGGCGGGACAGTCGCCGCAGATCACCACCTACAACGCCGGCATCGGCCTGACCGCATTCGAACTGGACTTCTTCGGCCGCGTGCGCAGCCTCAAGCATGCCGCGCTGGAGGAATACATGGCCACCGAAGAGGCGCGCCGCAGCGCGCAGATCAGCCTGGTGGCGGAGGTGGCCAGCGCCTACCTGACGCTGCGTGCCGACCGCGCGCTGCTGCAGCTGTCGCAGAACACGCTCAAGACCCAACAGGACGCGGCGGAGATGGTCCGGCGCGGGCACCAGGTGGGCGCGATGGCGCAGCTGGACCAGCATCGCGCGCAAACCCAGGTGCAGACCGCGCAGGTGGGCGTGGAGCAATACACCCGGCAAGTCGCGCAGGACGAGAACGCGCTGGCGCTGCTGATCGGCGGGCCGCTGCCCAAGTCGGTCACCGATGCCGGTGCCGCGCCCGCCAATCCGAATGCCCCCGCGCCGGATCCGCTCGACGCGCGCATGCTGATGCGCGAGTTCCCCGAAGGGCTGCCCTCCAGCGTGCTGGTGCGCCGTCCCGACATCCTCGACGCCGAGCACCGGCTCAAGGCCGCCAACGCCAATATCGGCGCGGCACGTGCGGCCTTCTTCCCGCGCATCTCGCTGACCGGCGCGCTGGGCGTGGCCAGCAGCAGCCTTGCGGGGCTGTTCTCGGGCGGCATGGCGTGGGTCTTCGCGCCGCAGCTGACAGTGCCGATCTTCGATGCGGGACGCAACCGCGCCGGCCTCGACGCGGCCAACGTGCGCAAGGACATCAACGTCGCCAACTACGAGAAGACCATCCAGACCGCGTTCCGCGAAGTGGCCGACAGCATGGCGGCCCGCGCCACCTACGAGCGCCAGGTGCAGGCGCAGGAAGCGCTGGTGCGCGAAGGCAGCGAAACCCGGCGGCTGTCGGAGATGCGCTTCAAGAACGGCGTGGACGACTACTTCGGCGTGTTCGACGCGCAGCGCGAGCTCTACACCGCGCAGCAGGCGCTGATCACCTACAAGCTGGCCGGGCTGACCAGCCGCGTATCGCTGTACAAGGCGCTGGGCGGCGGCTGGCGTGAACTGACCGAGGCCGCTCCGGTCGCCAACGGCGCGCCCGCCGCCGGCCCGCAAGCCGCGGTGCGGCCCCAGGCGGTGGCGCAGCCGCAGGCCGTCGCGCGACCTCAGGCGGTGGCGCAACCCCAAGCCGTCGCGCGACCTCAGGCGGTGGCGCAACCGCAAGCTGTCACGCAGCAACAAGCCATTGCGCAGCCGCAAGCCGTTGCTCAGCAACAGCCGGTCGCGCAGCCGCAAGCCGTCGCACAGCAACAGCCGGTCGCGCAGCCTCAAGCCGTCACACAGCAACAGCCCGTCGCACAGCCGCAGCCAGCGGCGCAGGCGCAGGCGCCGGCACCGGCACCGGCCCCGGCGACGGTGCAGCCGGCCGCTGCCGCCACTGCACCACGCTAAGGCTCGCGCGGCGGCTCGCGGCGCTGGTCAGAAGTACTTCAGCCAGCGCCAGTCCCGCCGCGTCGCCTTCAGCACCGCGAACCAGCGCACCGCCGGCCACAGCAGCAGCGCCAGCACTGCTGCCGCCAGCCACAGCTGCCAGACATGGTCCAGGCCGAATACGCGGCCCTGGTTCAGGCCCCAGCGGTACACGCAAAGCTGGTACAGGCCCTGCAGCACATACAGGTGCAGCAGGTAGAAGAACATCGACACTGCGCCGAACACGGCCAGGCAACGCGCCGCCCGGCCGCCCTGCGCGCGCTCCAGCCACAGCAGCAGCAGGCAGCCGGCGCCCAGCGTCAGCAGCAGGAACAGCAGCGACGGCGGGTACTTGGTCACGTTGAGGAAGCTCATCGCGGTATGCAGGGCATCCGCGCCGGGGATCCATTTCTGTTCCTGGCCGTAGCCGTTGAGCGCGCGCAGCCACGCAAACCCGGCCATCCCCGCCAGGCCGCAGGTGGCCAGCCTCAGCTGGCGCGCGCGGGCAGGCATGGTCGCGGCAAACCACGGCCCCGCCGCATAGCCCAGCGCGATCACGCCGATCCACGGCAGCACCGGATATGAAGTGCGCACGCGCAGGCCATCGGCCACCTCGATCCAGGTGCGGTCGTGCAGGATCGCCCAGGGCACGTGCCAGGCACTGTCAGCCGCAAAGTGCAGCGGATCCAGCAGGTTGTGCCCCGCCACCAGGGCAACGCCGGTGGCGACCAGCGCCGCGCGCGGCAGCCATGCCAGCGCGGCCAGCGCCATCATGCTGAGGCCAATGGCCCAGATCACCTGCAGGTAGATCACCTGCGGCGGCAGGCGCCAGGTCCAGGCAAAGCCCACCAGGGTCAGCTCCAGCAACACCAGGAACAGGCCGCGCCTGAGCAGGAAGCCGCCGACCGCGCGCCGGTCGTGCCCGGCGTTGCCGTAGAGCCAGGCCGACACGCCCGCCAGCGCGATGAACACCGGCGCGCACAGGTGGGCCAGCAGCCGCGAACAGAACAGCGCCGGCGAGGTCGCGGCGACATCCATCGGATCGGCGACCGGCACGTGCAGGAAAAACATATCGCGCACATGGTCCAGCAGCATGATCAGGATCACCAGCCCGCGCAACGCATCGATGGAGAGCAGCCGGTGGGTCGGGCCCCGGGCAATCGCCAGTGGTGTCGGCATCATCGGTCCCCGTCAGTAGCTCAGCTGCACGCCCAGCCGCACGCTGCGGCCCGCGCCCGGCGCCACCCACAGGCTGCTGTACGAGCTGGCGTAATAGGTCTTGTCGAACAGGTTGCCCACGTTGAGCGACACGCGCACGTGCCGGCTGTATTGCCAGTAGCCGTGCAGGTCGACCAGCACGTAGGCGGGCAAGGAGAAGCTGTCCTGCACGTCGCCCGGGCGCCGTCCGACATAACGCAGGCCGGCGCCTGCGCCATAGCGCTGCCCGACCGGCGCCGCGTCCTCGTAAATCGCCAGCAGGCTGGCGCTGGTACGCGGCACGTTGGACAACGGCGTGCCGGGGGCCAGGCGGGTGTCCTGCGTGATCTCGGCATCGGTCAGCGCGAAGCTGCCCGAGACGCGCCAGTGCGTGCCAAGCTGCCCGGCCACGTCGAGCTCGACGCCGCGGCTGCGGGCCTCACCGGCGGCGAGATAGAACGACGGATCGGCCGGGTCGGCGGCCAGCACATTGCGCTTGCGGATCTCGAACACGGCCAGCGTGGCGCCGGTGCGGCGGTCGTCGCTGTCTAACTTGATGCCGGCCTCCAGCGCGCGGCCGCGCTCGGGTTCGAACGGCTGGCCGGCGGCGTCGCTGCCGGCATTGGGGCGGAACGACTGGCTGGCATTGGCGAACAGCGACAGGTTGTTGCTGGCCAGGTAGCTCACGCCCACGCGCGGCGACACCGCGTTGTGGTGCTGCGTGGTGCGGGTGCCGCGCAGGTGGTCGTCCAGCGACTGGCTGAAGCTGTCGAAGCGCACGCCGGCCAGCACGCGCCAGCGCTCGCCCAGGCGCAGCTGGTCCTGCGCGTACGCGCCGACATTGTGCTGGCGCTCGTAGGTGTCCATGTTCCAGGCCAGCGGCGGCGCCGGCTGGCCATAGACCGGATCATAGATGTCGATCGCGTACGGTGCCGCGGCGCTGGGGTTTTTGCGCAGGATCGCCATGGTGTTGCCAAAGCGGTAGGCGTCGACGCCCAGCAGCAGTTCATGCCCGACCGGGCCGGTGCTGAACTTGCCGGTCACGCTGGCCTGCAGCGAGACATCGTCGGACTGGAAGTCGCGGTAGCGGTGCTGGCGCCAGAGCGTGCGGCCGTCGGCGGCGAGCGCGGCGGCTTCGCTGGAATGCCCCGCCAGCGCGCCGCCGCGGTACGACAGGCCGAGCCTGCCCTGCCACTGCGGCGAAAACTCGTGCTCCACGCTGAGCTGGTGCGACTGGCTGTCCAGGCGCAGGCTGCCGTCGCCGGGCTCGCCCAGGAAGCGCGAGCGCGGGATGCGGCCCAACTGGCCGTTGACGGCGACCACGCCGCGGTCCATCGGCGTGGTGTAGCGCTGGAATTCCGCCGCGTACTGCACGATGGTGTCGTTGCCGAGCATCCACGTGATCGACGGCGCGACCAGGTAGCGCTGGCTGTGGATGAAGTCGCGGGTGCTGCCCTGGTGGTCGGCCACCGCGATCAGCCGGCCGGCGATGTCTTCGCCCAGCGCGCCGGTGACGTCGGCGCTGGCGCGGTAGCCGTCGCGCGTGCCCAGCTCGAAGCCGTAGCGCTGCGCGGGCCGGAACTGCGGCTGGCGCGTGACCACGTTGAAGGTGCCGCCGGGCTCGCTGCTGCCGTACAGCGATGAGGTCGGGCCCTTGAGCACTTCGACGCGCTCGATGGTGGCCGCGTCCATCGGCGCGGTATAGCCGCGGTTGGCGGCGAAGCCGTTGACCAGGTAGCCGGCGCCGGTGTTCTCGTTGCCGGTGAAGCCGCGCATGGCAAAGTTGTCCCACAGCCCGCCGAAGTTGTTCTGGCGCGCGACGCCACTGACATAGTCGAAGGTCTGGTCGAAGCGGGTCGCGGCAAGGTCGTCGAGCATGGCGCGCGGCACCACGCGCACCGACTGCGGGATCTCGCGCAGCGGCGTGTCGGTGCGGGTCGCGCCCGAGGCGTCGGGCGGGTTGTATGATGCGGTGGCCGTACCGGTCACCGACACCGCCGGCAGCGTAATATCGGAGGCCTGCGCGGGTTCCGCCGCATCGGCCAGGCCGGACATCGCCAGCATCAGCGCGGCCAGTGGCCGCCGCGCGGGTACTGGCCGGAATACCACGCGCAGGAAGGAAAGCGGCACCGGGTGCCGGGCACGGCTGGGCTGCGCAAGCAGCATAAGGAACACCCCGAAAAAAACGAGTCGCCGCGGCGGCCATCCGACTGGCAAACCGCGGCGACTCACTAATGATAATAAATTCTCACTAAGATTCTAGGCATGGAACGCATGACCCGTCAACGCGGCGCCGTGATCGACGCGCTGCGCGAAGCCGGCCGGCCGCTGAGCCCGGCCGAGATCCTGGCCGCGGCGCAGCGCCAGGTGCCGTCCCTGGGCCTGGCCACGGTCTATCGCAATCTCCGCGCCCTGCTCGACGATGCGCAGGTGCACGCGGTGGAATTGCCCGGCCAGGCCGACCGTTATGAACTGGCGGAGGAACCGGGCGCGGTGACGCACCGCCACTATTTCCAGTGCCTGACGTGCGACCGCGTGTTCCCGCTGGAAGGATGTCCCGGCCACCTGGAAGAGATCACGCCGCCGGGCTTCGTGGTGGAGCACCACGAACTGACGCTGCTGGGGCGCTGCCCGGATTGCGCCGGCAAGCCCGGCAAGCGGCGCAAGGCCGCGGCGCGGGAGCACTGAGCCGCAGCAGGGGCCGGTCTGCGGCCGCACGCGGCGCAACTGTACTGAGCCGCCTGCGCGCACCTGTATATGGCGCCCGCGCCGCGCATGCCGCATGATGCGGCAGCATTCGCACCGGCCCCCAACCTCGATACAGGACCCGACCTTGCAGCACGCCACCGCCCACCGCCACTCGACCCTGATCGCCGTACTGGCCCTGACCGGCTCGATGGCCTCGCTGTGCATCGGCACCTCGTTTGCCAAGAGCCTGTTCTCGGCGCTGGGCGCGCAGGGCACCACGGCGCTGCGGGTGAGCTTTTCCGCGCTGATCCTGCTGTGCGTCTGGCGGCCGTGGCGCATGCCGCTGACGCGCGCCAACGCGCGCGCGATCGCGCTGTACGGCGCAGCGCTGGGCGCCACCAACCTGCTGTTCTACATGTCGCTGCGGACCATTCCGCTGGGGCTGGCGATCGCGATCGAGTTCACCGGGCCGCTGGCGGTGGCGGTGCTGTCGTCGCGGCGCGCGATCGATTTCCTGTGGATTGCGTTCGCGGTGACCGGGCTGCTGCTGTTGCTTCCGGTCGGCGATGCCGCCGGCACGCTCGATCCGGTCGGGATCGGCTATGCGCTGGCCGCGGGCGTGGGCTGGGCGCTGTATATCGTGTTCGGGCAGATGGCCGGCAACGCCCACGGCGGGCAGGCGACCTC
Source organism: Cupriavidus sp. SS-3 (assembly GCF_035818815.1). Classification (NCBI taxonomy): domain Bacteria; kingdom Pseudomonadati; phylum Pseudomonadota; class Betaproteobacteria; order Burkholderiales; family Burkholderiaceae; genus Cupriavidus; species Cupriavidus sp. SS-3. The sequence continues at coordinate 12,870 of NZ_JAYLVT010000025.1, read as the reverse complement.
GCTGGGGCTGACCATGGCCGCACTGGTGGTGCTGCCGTTCGGCCTCGCGCACGCGGGCACCGCGATGTTCAGTCCGACCCTGCTGCTGTTCGGGCTGGCGGTCGGCATCCTGTCGAGCGCGATTCCCTATTCGCTCGAGATGGTGGCGCTCAAGCGCCTGCACCGGCGCACCTTCGGCATCCTGCTGAGCATGGAGCCGGCCATGGGCGCGCTGGCCGGGCTGGTGTTCCTGCATGAGCAACTGAGCACGGTGCAGTGGCTGGCGATCGCGAGCATCATCACGGCCTCGGTCGGCTGTACCATGACTTCGCGCGGCAAGCGCGAAGCCGGCTGAGGCTTGAGCGCGCTGCCGGTCAGCGCGCGCTGAACCAGTCCGCCGGCAGCCGTTGCGCGCTGCGCGCCGGCTGCGCCAGCGCCAGCGAGACTTCATGCAGGAAGCTGTCCTGCGGATTGCGGCGGCTGGCAAAGCCCAGCCCCTGCAGGATCGCCAGCATGCGCCGGTTCTCGCTGAGCACGTCGCCGCGCAGGCCGTGCAGCCCGGCGGCACGCGCCAGCTCGCACAGCCTGGCGATCAGGCGCCGGCCCAGCCCCTGCCCCTGCCAGGCGTCGGCCACCACCACCGCGAACTCGGCAATCTGGCCGGACACCACATATTCGGCGCTGGCGACGATGGTCTGGCTGCCGTCTTCACCGGGCGCGACCACGACCAGCGCCACGCCACCGTCTCCGGGCGCGGCCAGGCCGGCGACGATTTCATCGACCACGCGCCCGCCAGTCAGGAAGCGGAAGTAGCGGCTTTCCCGCGACAGCGCTTCCACCATCGCACGCAATGCCGCGCCATCCTGAACCTGGGTGCGGCGCAGCGTCACCTGCGTGCCCCGTCCCGCCGTCCAGCTTTCCGTCACGCCGCCGCGCGCCGAGCCCTGGAGATCCATGCTGCCACCCTCTGGATTCATAATCTGTAGCCAGAGTATAGGAGATAACCTGACTTTTGCAAATGAAGTCAGCATGCTATGCTTCACGGCATCATGACCACCACTGCGTCCGACCTCCGCCATTGCTCGATCGCCTCCACGCTGTCGCTGATTGGCGAAAAGTGGACGATCCTGATCCTGCGCGACGTTTTCCACGGCGTGACGCGCTTCGACGACTTCCTGCGCCGGCTGGAATGCTCGCCCGCGGTGCTGTCGGCGCGGCTCAAGACGCTGACCGATGCCGGCCTGCTGCGCAAGGTCGGCTACCGCGAACCCGGCGAACGTGAGCGCTTCGAGTACCGCCCCACCCGTGCCGCGGTCGAACTGCTGCCGGTGCTGGTCGGGCTGATGCAATGGGGCGACTGCCACATGGCGCCCGACGGCGGCCCGGTCGAGGTCCGCTCGCGCGCGAATGGCAAGCTGGTGCGCGCCGCGCTGGTCGACGAGGACGGCGCCGAGGTGTCGCCGCGCGACATGCAGATCATTCCGGTGCGAAAGCCCGCCGGCGGCGGCTAACGCCAAAGCCTTCCTTGCCGCCGGTGCCGCACCGCACCAGCGCAGTCCACCGCACTGCACCATGAGCGTGCCGCGCGCCCGCCGCCCGCCCCACCACAGCGCATCCAAAGCGCTTGCGCCCCCGCCGACCGGCCGTCAGACGCCATTGCCCGTCACATAACGGGCTGGCACACCCCTTGCGTAATTGGGTCCGGGCCCGTCAACGGCGACCGGCCCACCCCCACACACACAGCCCCTATCCCTTGTAGCGGCTGTCAGGACAACGGCGTCCCCTGAACCGGCTTCACGGCCGGTTTGCGGGACGCCATTTGTTTTTGGAGCAAGTGACGATGACCGGCAAAGCCACCCGCATCGAGCTGCTGAGCTTGAGCACTCCGCAGATGCGCGCCTTCCACCTGACCTGGATGGCGTTCTTCGTGTGTTTCTTCGCGTGGTTTGCCTGCGCGCCGCTGATGCCGGTGCTCAAGGGCGAGTTCGGCCTGAGCGCCGGCCAGATCGCCAACATCAATATCGCCGCGGTCGCGGTGACGATCCTGGTGCGCCTGGTGATCGGCCCGATGTGCGACCGCTTTGGCCCGCGCAAGACCTACACCGGGCTGCTGGCGCTGGGCGCGCTGCCGGTGCTGGGCGTGGCGCTGGCGCAGAACTACGAGACCTTCCTGGTGTTCCGCCTGCTGATCGGCGCGGTCGGCGCCAGCTTCGTGATCACGCAGTACCACACCTCGGTGATGTTCGCGCCCAACGTGGTCGGCACCGCCAACGCAACCACGGCCGGCTGGGGCAATGCCGGCGGTGGCGCCGCGCAGGCGCTGATGCCGCTGGTGCTGGCCGCGGTGCTGATGACGGGCGCTGACCACGCCTTCGGCTGGCGCATCGCGCTGCTGGTGCCGGGCGTGCTGATGCTGGTGATGGCGGTGGTCTATTACCGCTTCACCCAGGACTGCCCGGAAGGCAACTACTCGGAGTTGCGCGCGCGCGGCATCGAGATCAGCGGCAAGGATGGCGGCAAGGGTGGCGGCTGGGCCAGCTTCCGCGCCGCCAGCGCCAACTACCGCGTGTGGCTGCTGTTCATCACCTACGGCGCCTGCTTCGGCGTGGAGATCTTCATCCACAACATCGCCGCGATGTACTACGTCGACCGCTTCGGCCTGAGCCTGAAGGCCGCCGGCATGGCCGCCGCGAGCTTTGGCCTGCTGGCGCTGTTTGCGCGCGCGCTGGGGGGCTGGCTGTCGGACAAGGCGGCGCGCCGGCGCGGCCTGGATGCACGCGCCACGCTGCTGTTCGTGCTGATCCTGGGCGAAGGCCTGGGCCTGCTGTGGTTCGCGCAGGCCGGCAACGTGGCGCTTGCGGTGGTGGCAATGCTGATGTTCGGCCTGTTCACCCACATGGCCTGCGGCGCCACCTATGCGCTGGTGCCCTTTATCGACCGCAAGGCGCTGGGCGGCGTGGCCGGGATCATCGGCGCAGGCGGCAACGTCGGCGCGGTGGCCGCGGGCTTCCTGCTCAAGGGCCTGGGCAACGTGCAGCAGACCCTGACGGTGCTGGGCGTGCTGGCCACCATCGCGGCGCTGTGCGCCATCGCCATCCGCTTCAGCGCCGAGCACAAGGCGCGCGAGCAGGCGCTTTACGACAGCGCGCTGGCCAACTGATTCCCAGGCATCGCCCCACCGCAACATCAAGCAGCAAAGACTGACTACCGGACAAGGAAAGCATCATGAAACTGATCATCGTCGGCCACGGCATGGTGGGTCACAAGTTCCTGGAAGCGCTGGCGGAAGCCGGTGCGGAAAACCTGGAAGTGACCGTGCTGTGCGAAGAACCGCGTCCCGCCTACGATCGCGTGCACCTGTCCGAGTTCTTCTCCGGCAAGTCGGCGGAAGACCTGTCGCTGGTGCCGGCGGGCTTCTTCGAGCAGCACGACAACATGCTGCTGCGCCTGAACGCCCGTGCGGTGGAGATCGATCGCGCCGCGCGCACGGTCAGGGTCTCCACCGGCGAGACCCTGTCCTATGACAAGCTGATCCTCGCCACCGGCTCCTATCCGTTCGTGCCGCCGGTGCCGGGCAAGGACCGCAAGGACTGCTTCGTCTATCGCACCATCGAAGACCTGGAAGCGATGCAGGAATGCGGCGCGCGCTCGAAGACCGGCGTGGTCGTCGGCGGCGGCCTGCTTGGCCTCGAATGCGCCAAGGCGCTGCGCGACATGGGCCTGCAGACGCATGTGGTGGAATTCGCGCCGCGCCTGATGGCGGTGCAGGTCGACGAAGGCGGTGGCCGCATGCTGCGCCAGAAGATCGCGGGCCTGGGCGTGACCGCGCACACCGGCAAGAACACCGTCGAGATCGTCGACGGCGAGGACGGTACCCATCGCATGGTGTTCGCCGACGGCACCCATCTGGACACCGACATGATCGTGTTCTCCGCCGGCATCCGCCCGCGCGACGAACTGGCGCGCGCCAGCGGCCTGGAAGTCGGCGCCCGCGGCGGCATCGCGGTCGACAACAACTGCCGCACCTCCGACCCGGACATCTACGCCATCGGTGAATGCGCGCTGTGGGACGGCAAGATCTACGGCCTGGTGGCCCCCGGCTACGACATGGCCCGCGTGGCCGCGCGCCACCTGCGCGGCGAGGCGGCCGAGTTCGGCGGCGCCGACATGAGCACCAAGCTCAAGCTGATGGGCGTGGACGTGGCCAGCATCGGCGACCCGCATGGCACCGTGCCGGGCGCGCGCATCTACCAGTTCAGCGACGACCGCAAGGAGGTCTACAAGAAGCTGGTGGTGTCCGACTGCGGCAAGTACCTGCTGGGTGGCGTGCTGATCGGCGATGCCAGCGAGTACGGCACGCTGCTGCAGATGATGCTGAACAGGATCGAGCTGCCCGAGTCGCCCGAGTTCCTGATCCTGCCCGACAGCAGCGGCAAGGCCAGGCCGGCGCTGGGTGCCGACGCCCTGCCCGACACCGCGCAGATCTGCTCGTGCAACAACGTATCGAAGGGCGAGATCTGCGCCGCCGTCTGCGATGGTTCGACCAGCATCGGCGCGCTCAAGAGCTGCACCAGGGCCGGCACGGCCTGCGGCGGCTGCGTGCCGCTGGTGACGCAGATCATGAAGGCCGAGATGAAGAAGCAAGGGATGGCGGTCAACAACCATCTCTGCGAGCACTTCCCGTTCTCGCGCCAGGAGCTCTACCACCTGGTGCGCGTGGGCAAGTTCAAGACCTTCGACGCGCTGCTGGAAGCGCATGGCAGCGGCATGGGCTGCGACATCTGCAAGCCCACCGTGGGCAGCATCCTGGCGTCGTGCTGGAACGAGTTCGTGCTGAAGGAAGAGCACGCGAGCCTGCAGGACTCCAACGACTACTATCTCGCCAACATCCAGAAGGACGGCACATACTCGGTGGTGCCCCGCATGCCGGGCGGCGAGGTCACGCCCGAAGGCCTGATCGCCGTGGGCCAGGTCGCGAAGAAATACGGCCTCTACACCAAGATCACCGGCGGCCAGCGCGTGGACCTGTTCGGTGCGCGTGCCGAGGAACTGCCCTATATCTGGGAAGAGCTGATCGCCGCCGGCTTTGAATCCGGCCATGCCTACGGCAAGGCGCTGCGTACGGTGAAGTCGTGCGTGGGTTCCACCTGGTGCCGCTACGGCGTGGGCGATTCGGTCGGCCTCGCCATCGAACTGGAGAACCGCTACAAGGGCCTGCGCGCGCCGCACAAGATCAAGTTCGGCGTATCGGGCTGCACGCGCGAATGCGCCGAGGCGCAAGGCAAGGACGTCGGCGTGATCGCCACCGACAAGGGCTGGAACCTGTACGTCTGCGGCAACGGCGGCATGAAGCCGCGCCACGCCGAACTGCTGGCGAGCGACCTCGACCACGACACGCTGGTGCGCTACATCGACCGCTTCCTGATGTTCTATGTGCGCACCGCCGACCGCCTGCAGCGCACCAGCGTCTGGCGCGACAACCTGGAAGGCGGGCTGGACTACCTGAAGGCCGTGGTGCTCGACGACAGGCTGGGCATCGCCGCCGAGCTCGAAGCCGAGATGCAGCACGTGGTCGACACCTATGAAGACGAGTGGAAGAAGGCCGTGACCGACCCCGAGACGCGCAAGCGCTTCCGCCACTTCGTCAACAGCGACCGCCGCGACGACAACCTGGTCTTCATCGAAGAGCGCGGCCAGATTCGCCCGGCCACGCCGGAGGAACGGAAATTGCAGCGCTCCCGGCTGAGCCACATTCCCGTGGTCTCCATGCCCGCGAAAGCCGCCTGACCGTGCCAGCAACCAAGGAGAACGTGATGAGCCATCCCCACCATGCCGAAACCTGGACCGCCGTCTGCACCGTACGCGATATCGTGCCCAATACTGGTGTGTGCGCGCTGGTCGACGACCGGCAGGTCGCGGTCTTCCGCATCGGCCGCGGCGACGAGGTCTACGCCATCGACAACTTCGATCCCAACGCGCAGGCCGCGGTGCTGTCGCGCGGGCTGGTCGGCAACCTGGGCGAGCGGCTGGTGGTGGCCTCGCCGATCTACAAGCACCACTTCGATCTGCGCACGGGCGAATGCCTGGAGGCACCTGAACAGTCGGTCAACGCCTACCCCGCGCGCGTCTATGACGGCAAGGTGTGGATCGCCGCCGCCGCGGCCATGCGCGAGGCCGAGGAAGAACTCGCCGCCTGACCCAGGCCCCGGTCAATCGATGCTGCCCCTGTCTATCTGCCCTGCCAACGGAGATGCCGGCATGACGCCTTCAGCCAACCCTCGAGCCCGCCCGCGCCTGGTCGTGGTCGGCAACGGCATGGCCGGCATGCGCACCGTCGAGGAACTGCTCAAGCTCGCCCCGGACCTGTACGACATCACGGTGTTCGGCGCCGAGCCGCACGGCAACTACAACCGCATCCTGCTGTCGCCGGTGCTGGCGGGCGAGAAGACAGTGGCGGACATCATGCTCAACACGCGCGAGTGGTACGAAGAGAACGGCATCGAGCTGCTCGCCGGCGATCCGGTGGTATCGGTCGACCGGCCGCGCCGCATGGTGCGTTCCGCCTCGGGGCGCGAGGTGCGCTATGACCGCCTGCTGCTGGCCACCGGCTCCAGGCCGTTCATCATTCCGGTGCCGGGACACCAGCTCGAAGGCGTGATCGCATTCCGCGACATCCAGGACGTCGAGACCATGCTGGATGCCGCGCGCAACCACCGCCATGCGGTGGTGATCGGCGGCGGCCTGCTCGGGCTGGAGGCGGCCAACGGCCTGCTGCGCCAGGGCATGGACGTGACCGTGGTGCACCTGGCCGACTGCCTGATGGAGCGCCAGCTCGACAAGCCCGCTGCCACGCTGCTCAAAGGCGCGCTGGAACGCAAGGGCCTGCGCTTCCTGCTGAGCGCGCAGACCGCGGAAATTCTCGGCACCGGGCGCGTCACCGGCGTGCGCTTCAAGGACGGCAGCGAGATCCCCGCCGACCTGGTGGTAATGACCGCCGGCGTGCGCCCCAACATCGAACTGGCCGCAGGCGCCGGCCTGCATTGCGAGCGCGCCATCGTCGTCGACGACACGCTGCAGACCTACGATCCGCGCATCTATGCCGTCGGCGAGTGCGTCCAGCATCGCCAGGCCACCTTCGGGCTGGTGGCGCCGATCTGGGACCAGGCGCGCGTTTGCGCGGCCCATCTCGCCGGCGCCGGCCATCGCCGCTACGTGCAGCAGGCCACTGCGACCAAGCTGAAAGTGACTGGCGTCGACCTGTACTCCGCTGGGGACTTCATCGGCGGCGAAGGCAGCGAAGACCTGGTGCTGCGCGACGCGCGCCGCGGCGTCTACAAGCGCCTGGTACTGCAGGACGGGCGCCTGGTCGGCGCCGTTCTGTACGGCGACGTGCAGGACGGTGCCTGGTATTTCGAGCTGATCCAGCAACGCACGCCGGTGGCCGCGCTGCGCCAGCGCCTGCTGTTCGGCAAGGCGCAGTGCGAAGCGCTCGCTGCCTAGCATCACCCCAAGCCATATAACGCCCCCGCACGGAGAACGCGTGAACCTGTCCGACATCCCGGTTGTCTCTGCAACCCTGACCACTACCACCGCCACGACCTGCCCGTACTGCGGCGTCGGCTGCGGCGTGCGTGCCACGGTGCGCGCCGACGGCCAGGTCGAGATCGCGGGCGACGCGCAACATCCGTCCAACCAGGGTCGGCTCTGCGTCAAGGGCTCGGCGCTGGGCGAAACGGTCGACCTGGAAGGCCGCCTGCTCCATCCCAAGCAGCGCGATGCCGAGGGCCGCTTGCAGCAGGTGTCATGGGACCGTGCACTCGACACCGTGGCGCAGGGCTTCACCGACATCATCCGCCGCCATGGTCCGGATTCGGTCGCGCTCTACGTCTCGGGCCAGTTGCTGACCGAGGACTACTACGTCGCCAACAAGCTGATGAAGGGCTTCATCGGCAGCGCCAATATCGACACCAACTCGCGCCTGTGCATGTCGTCGGCCGTGGCCGGCCACAAGCGCGCCTTCGGCGAAGACCTGGTGCCGGGCAACTACGAAGACCTGGAATTGGCCGACCTGGTGGTGCTGGTGGGCTCCAACACCGCGTGGTGCCACCCGATCCTGTTCCAGCGCCTGTCCCGGGCCAAGGAAGCGCGCCCGGAGATGAAGATCGTGGCGATCGACCCGCGCCGCACCGCCACCTGCGAGCTGGCCGACCTGCACCTGGCGCTCCGCCCGGGCACCGACGTGTGGCTGTTCAACGGGCTGCTGAGCTACCTCGCGCGTGAAGGGCACGCCAACGCCGCCTTCGTCGGCGCCAGCACCGCGGGACTGGATGAAGCCCTGCAAGCCGCTGACGCCACCTGCGCCGATCCGGCTGCCGTGGCCCGCGCGTGCAAGTTGAACCTGCAGGATGTGCTGGACTTCTACGCATTGTTCGCGCAGACCGAGAAGGCCGTGACCGCCTTCTCGCAGGGCGTCAACCAGTCGTCGGCCGGCACCGACAAGGTCAACAGCATCATCAATTGCCACCTGCTCACCGGCCGTATCGGGCAGCCGGGCATGGGCCCGTTCTCGCTGACCGGCCAGCCCAACGCGATGGGCGGGCGCGAAGTCGGCGGCCTGGCCAACATGCTGGCCGCGCACATGGAACTGGCCAACCCGTTGCATCGCGAGGTGGTGCAAGGTTTCTGGCAATCGCCGGCGGTGGCCGATCGCCCCGGGCTGAAGGCCGTGGAGCTGTTCGAGGCCATCGAAGCCGGCCGCGTCAAGGCGGTCTGGGTGATCGCCACCAACCCGGTGGTGAGCCTGCCCGACGCCGACCAGGTGCGCCGCGCGCTGGCCAGGTGCGAGCTGGTGGTCAGCAGCGACATCATCGAGCGCACCGACACCAACGCCGCCGCGCATGTGCTGCTGCCCGCGCTGGGCTGGGGCGAGAAGGATGGCACCGTGACCAACTCGGAGCGGCGCATTTCGCGCCAGCGCGCCTTCCTGCCGGCACCGGGCGAAGCGCGCGCGGACTGGGACATCCTGTGCGAGGTGGCACGCCGCATGGGCTTCAGCGGCTTCGACTATGCCGGGCCGCACCAGATCTTCGACGAACACGCGCGCCTGAGCGCATGGCGCAATGATGACGCCCCACGCGCGTTCGATATCGGCGGGCTGGCCGGCCTGGACCGGGTGCGCTATGACGCGCTGGAACCGGTGCAGTGGCCCGTGCCCGCGCAAGGCACACAGGACGCCCGCCGACTGTTCGGCGATGGCCGCTACGCCCACGCCGATGGCCGCGCCCGCTTTGTCGCCACGCCGCCGCGCGCGCCGGCCCACGCGCCCGACGACGACTTCCCGCTGATCCTGAACACCGGCCGCGTGCGCGACCAGTGGCACACCATGACGCGCACGGGCAAGTCGGCCAAGCTGGCCGACCACCTGCCCGAGCCCTTTGTCGACATGCATCCGCAGGACGCGCTGCTGTGCGGCGTGGGCGAAGGCAAGCTCGCGCGCGTCAGCACGCGCTGGGGCGCGATGGTAGCGCGCGTGCGCCACGGCGGCGGCATTCCGCGCGGCAGCGTGTTCGTGCCGATCCACTGGAACGGGCAGTTCAGCTCCGACGCGCGGGTCGGCGCGCTGGTCAATCCGGTGGTCGATCCTGTTTCGGGCGAGCCCGAATTCAAGCACACGCCGGTACGGGTCGAGCCGTTCGGCGTGCACTGGCATGGCTTCATGCTGAGCCGCCGCGCGCTACCTGCCGAAGCGCTGACCTACTGGACGCGCGTGCAGGGCCGCCAGTTCCAGCGCTATGAATTCGCCGGCCGCGACACCGTGACCGATCGCACCGCCTGGGCGCGCGCGCTGCTCGGCGTAACCGATCCGGACGCCGACTGGCTGGAATACGAGGACCGGGCCGCGGGCGTGTACCACGCGGGCCATGTCGTCGACGACCGGCTCGAGGCCTGCGTCTATGTCTCGACACGCCCCGAGCTGCCGTCGCGCGCCTGGCTTGCCGGCCTCTTCGGTCGCGAGCGCCTGGAAGACGCCGACCGCATCGGGCTGCTGCTCGGACAGCCGATGGAGAAAGGCGCCGACACCGGCCCGACAGTGTGCTCGTGCTTCGGCGTGGGGCGCAACACCATCTGCGATGCCGTGCGCAAGCACGACCTGAAAACGCCCGCGGAGATCACGGCCTGCGTCAAGGCCGGTGGCAACTGCGGCTCGTGCGTGCCGGAGCTGAAAAAGCTGCTGGTGGAGGTGCGCGTGGCCGAAGCGGCCTGATCTTTTACCAGACTGATCTTTCACCATGCATTAGGCATCCTTCACGAGAACCAGATTGCTGTCGCCGCGGCTTGCCGCCATGCTAGCCGCGCAACCCTGACGAGCCGCCCCGGACCCACGGCGCGGCACCTATCTGGAGACAGCAATGAAGGATGCGAAGTATCGGCTCGCCGGGCCGCGATGGCTGGCGGGCATGCTGGTAACGGCTTCTGCGATGGCAGGCGCCTCAGGCGCGGCAGCGGCCGATGCCTATCCGGCCAAGCCGATCACCCTGGTCGTGCCCTACTCCGCCGGCGGCCCGACCGATGTCGTCGCGCGCACCCTGGCGCAAGCGATGTCGCAAGACCTTGGCCAGAGCATTGTGGTGGAAAACCGCACCGGTGCCGGCGGCACCGTGGCGGCCGCCTTCGTCGCCCGCGCGCAGGCCGACGGCTATACCCTGCTGATCCACCACAACGGCATGGCGACCGCGCCAGCGCTGTACAAGAAGCTGTCGTATGCGCCGCTGAAGGATTTCGAGTATGTCGGCCAGGTGGCGGACGTGCCGATGACGCTGATGGGTCGCAAGGACCTGCCGGCGAAGACGGTGCCCGAACTGATCCGGTACGTGACGCAGAACAAGGACAAGGTGTCGCTGGCCAATGCCGGCCTGGGTGCCGTCTCCCAGCTCTGCGGGCTGTTGTTCGAACAATCGGTGCACGTCAGGCTGAACGCCATCCCCTACCAGGGCGCGGGCCCCGCGCTGACCGCGCTGCTGGGCGGCCAGGTCGACCTGCTGTGCGACCAGACCACGGCCACCCTGCCGCATATCCAGGCCGATCGCGTGCGCCTGTTCGGCGTTACCACGCCGGCACGGATCAAGGCGCTGCCGCAGGCCCCGACGTTGCAGGAAGGCGGGCTGAAAGGCTTTGACGTCAAGGTATGGCACGGCATCTACGCGCCCAGGGGCACGCCGCAGGCTGCCGTCGAACGCCTCACCAAGGCATTGCAAAAAGGACTGAAGGATCCGGCCGTGATCAAGAAGCTGGACGGACTCGGCGCGGAAATTGTTCCGGTCGACAAGCAGACGCCGGAAGGCCTGCGGACGCTGCTGAAGGCGGAAAGCGACAAGTGGCAGCCACTGCTGAAGTCGATGAAGGTAGAGGCAGACTAAGCCCACGCTCCTTTCCCCGCGATACGTTAGAATCTTCCATCTTCCGGGCGGACCTTTCTGGTCCGCCCCTCCCGCCTGACCGGTGCCCCCCGCGCACCGCTTCTGTCTGCGCCCGACTCCTGCGGCGCCGCTCAATTCCCCGATTTAGCTGGCTTTAGCCATCGATGCCGTTGCGTTGCGCCGTCATGACGCGCGCTTCGGCTGTCCGTCATCCCACCCCGGAGTTTCCGATGCCATCGCCGTTCCTTCTGCCCGTCCTGGCCCTTGCCGTCTGCATGGTCGGGGCGGCGGAGTTCATGCTCGCCCCGATGCTGGCCCCGCTCGCATCGACCTTCCACACATCCCCGGCGCATGCCTCGGGACTGGTCTCGGCCTATGCCCTGTCGTACGCCGCGGCGGCACCGCTGATGGGCTGGCTCTCGGATCGCGCCGGACGGCGCCGGGTGCTGCTCGCTGCCACGCTGCTGTTCGCCGCCGATAGCATTGCGCTGAGGCTGGTGCCGACACTGCACGCCGCCATGGCCTTGCGAATTCTTGGGGGCCTCGCCGCGGCCGCAACAATCCCCACCGTCTTCGCCCTGATCGCCGATCGGATACCGCCAGCAAAGCAGGCAGGCGCCATGGGTAGCGTCATGCTCGGTATGACCGCGGGGATCGCGGCTGGGCCCGCCGTGGCCGGTTTGCTGACAGAAGCCTGGGGCTGGCGCACGCCGTTTCTGTTGATCGCCGGGAGCTGCCTTGTGGCCTTCGGCGCGGGCTGGTGCGTGATTCCGCACGATCGGCCAAGCGCCTGCATGATTAAGGAATCGTCCATCAAGAATGCAGGCGCCGGTATCTTCTGCCTTCTGCTCGCAAAAGGCGCCTGGAATGGCAGCGCAGTGGCGGGCTATGTCTTTGCGGGCGAAGTGCTGCGGATGCGATATGGGCTCGAGGTAGGAGCCGTCGGCGTTGCCGTCTCCGTATTCGGTCTGGGCCTGGGAGTCGGCAATATGCTGGCGGGACATTGCAGCCGGCGTTACCAGCGCGAAGAAAACATCCTGGTTCTCGCTACCGTGGTGGTCGCCTGCTCCATGACATTATTCCTGACGGCCGCGATCGGGCTGCCGGTGGCGCTGGGATGCCTGCTGGTCTGGGGAGTGGCGCTGGGTATCGCGGCACCTGCCAGCACCGCCATCCTTGCGCAGCGGGCGGGCGCAAACAAAGGAAAGGTGTTGGCGGCGTCGGAAAGCGTCAATAACGTGGCCGTACTGATGCTGTTGCCGGTCGCTGCAAGCGCGTCGGCCACGTCCCTGGTCACGCCTGCCGCGGCGTTGCTGGGCGGGATCTGTCTGGCTGGGGCCATCGGAAGTGCCACGGTACGGCGTCGTTAGCTCCAGCAAGAAAATGCGAGCGCAGCGTTTCCGCCGCGCCAAAGCAAAAACCCCTCGCAGCACACGCTGTCGAGGGGTTTTGCACAATAAGAGCCTGGCGATGA
>NZ_JAYLVT010000024.1:0-114430 GCF_035818815.1 Cupriavidus sp. SS-3 | reverse complement strand
GTCATTGCCGGTGCGGCCGACGGTGCACAGCGCGGTGTTGCCGGCGGTCACGCCCGACAGCGCGACGGATTTCTTGGCCCGCGGCGCGGCTGGCACGCTGGCTCCGGAGTCGGGTGCGGGGTCGAGTGTGGGGTCGGTTGCGGCAAGCTTCGAGGCAGGCATCCGTGTCTCCTTGGGCACTGCGGATGATGATGGGATGTGTGGATGGGTCCGGGGACCGGCTTCAGCCGAAGAACAGCGCTTCCACATTGGCCGGCAGCGGCGTGCCGGTGGCCTGCGCGCGCTGCAGCAGCGACCAGTAGTAGCGGTAGCTGGCGCGGTCGTGCAGCTGCCCTCCATGGCGGATCGGCGCCCAGTTGTTCTCGTGCGCGGACAACAGGATCTGGCTGGCCGCGCCGATCTCTTCCGCGCCGGGGCGGAATGCCGCCACGATCGGGGCGATCTGGCCCGGATGGATGCTCCACTTCCGCAGGTAGCCGAATTCGCAGCGCGCGCGCAGCGCATCATCGCCAGCGCGCTGCGGCGCCTGCACGTCGGTGCTGACGTTGTGCGACGGCACCTTGCCGTGGCGGTGGCAGGCGGCGGAGATTTCCAGCATGGCGCGGCGCACCAGCGGGTGCTCGAACTGCTGCGGCGAGCGCATCGCCTCGCCGGGAATCGCGCCATGGTGGGCCGAGACAAAGTCCATCAGCCCGAAGCTCAGGCATTCCACCTGCACCAGCGCGGCGATATCGAAGGCCTGCTCCAGCGCGGCATGGGTTTCGATCAGCACATGGATCGGGATATGGCGGGCAATGCCGGCACTGCGCGCGACCTGGTTGACATGGTCGGTCACGCGAGCGACCTCGACCACATCGGTGACCTTGGGCACCACCACATAGGCCAGCCGCGCCCCGGCGGCGCGCACCAGCACGTCGACGTCCTGGCGCCAGCTGGGGTGGGCCGGGTCGTGGATGCGCACGCCCACGCGGTTGTGGGCATTGAGCGGGCCGTTGACCAGCTGCGCGCACAACTCGGCGTGCTCGCGCTCATGGCCCACGGCGGCGCCGTCCTCGCAGTCGAAGGTGATGTCGAAGACGGGGCCAAGCTCTTGTTGCAGGGCCAGCGACTTGCGCATCAGCTTTTCGCTGCCCGCGTAATGGTCACACACCGGCAACTGGACCGGGATGGCTTCGCCCTGGAACAAGACCTCGGAAGGATGCACGTGGATTCAGAAAGTTGAAGTTGGCGGACAGGGCAGGGCCGCACGGCCGCTGCCTATGAAAAAACCGGGGTCCGCGCCGATTCTTGAATCGTTGCGGAACCCCGGTCTTTCGTCGAGCGTTGGGAAGATCAGCCCAGCAGATGCTGCACGCCGGCCTTTTCTTCTTCCAGTTCCTTCAGGGTGATGTTGATCTTTTCCTGGCTGTAGGCGTCGATCTCCAGACCCTTGACGATTTCGTACTTGCCGTTGGCGGTGGTCACCGGGTAGCCGAACATGGTGTCGGCCGGGATGCCGTATTCACCGTTGGACGGAATGCCCATGGTGACGACCTTGCCGTTGCTGCCCAGCACCCAGTCGCGCACGTGGTCGATCGCGGCATTGGCGGCCGAGGCGGCCGACGACAGGCCACGGGCCTCGATGATGGCGGCGCCGCGCTTGCCGACGGTCGGCAGGAACACGTCGTTGTTCCACACCGGGTCGTTGATCAGGTCCTTGACGCTCTGGCCGTCGACGGTGGCGTAGCGGTAGTCGGCGTACATGGTCGGGCTGTGGTTGCCCCACACGAACAGCTTCTCGATCGACGACACCGGCTTGCCGGTCTTGGCGGCGATCTGCGACAGCGCGCGGTTGTGGTCCAGGCGCAGCATCGCGGTGAAGTTCTCGCGCGGCAGGTTCGGGGCCGACTTCATGGCGATGTAGGCGTTGGTGTTGGCCGGGTTGCCGACCACCAGCACCTTGACATTGCGGCTGGCGACTTCGTCCAGCGCCTTGCCCTGCACGGTGAAGATCTGGGCGTTGGCTTCGAGCAGGTCCTTGCGCTCCATGCCCTTGCTGCGCGGACGGGCGCCCACCAGCAGGGCCACGTCGGCGTCCTTGAAGGCAACCTTGGGGTCATCGGTGATGACCACGCCGGCCAGCAGCGGGAACGCGCAGTCTTCCAGTTCCATCACCACGCCCTTGACGGCTTGCTGGGCTTGCGGCAGGTCGAGCAGTTGGAGGATGACCGGCTGGTCTTTGCCCAGCATGTCGCCGTTGGCGATGCGGAACAGCAGGGAGTAGCCGATCTGGCCAGCGGCGCCGGTCACTGCGACGCGCATTGGGGCTTTAGCCATGAGTAAATCTCCAAACGATAGAAGGGGGAATGCCGGTCGGTGGCGCGCCGGCGCCATGCAGAGGCGCGCGGTGTGTCACCGGGTGCTGGTTGTCGCCACAGCGGGGAGCGGCCGTCCGCCGGAGCCAGGTGGCGGGGCCGGTGGGGGAGAGCCACAACGGGTCATGGTGATGCAACAAGGCGTTAGTCTACTGCGAAGCGAGGCGCCATTTCCATACCGGACCGCCGCCGGCGCGGTACATTTGCGCCATGGGCAGCAGCCGGCGAGCCTTGGGGGCGGGCCATCGCGGGCGTGGACCAGCGCGAGTGTAGGCGTGGCCTCTCTGTCTGTCAATTCATATGTCTTATATAAGACATAAGACAATTAACGTAAGGCTGGACGTTGCGCGCCCTTTTGTGGTGAAATCGCGCTATGTCCTCCCTGCCTACGTCCCTGACCGGCGCAGCCGCCCCCGGCGCGCAGGAAACTGGCGCCGCCACGCCTGGCGCCGGGACGCAGCCGCTTTCGCCGCCGGCGCCCGCGCCGGCCGCCGCGCCGCAGGCCGCTACCCCAACTGGTTCCGCTTCCGGTCCCGCTCCTGGTCTGCAGTCAGTGCCTTCGCCCACGTTCAGCCCGCTATACCAGCAGATCAAGGCGCTGATCACGCGCAGCCTGCAATCCGGCGAATGGAAGCCGGGCGAGATGATTCCCAGCGAGATGGAGCTGGCGTCACGCTACAAGGTCAGTCAGGGTACGGTGCGCAAGGCCATCGACGAACTCGCCGCCGAAAACCTGGTGGCGCGCCGCCAGGGCAAGGGCACCTTCGTGACCACGCACCATGAAGACGTGGTCAAGTTCCGATTCCTGCGCCTCGTTCCGGACGAGGGCGAACCCCATTATGGCGCCAGCCGCGTGCTCGAATGCAAGCGCCTGCGCGCCCCCGCCGAAATCGCGCGGCTGCTCGACATCCGCACCGGCGACAGCGTGGTGCAGATCCGCCGCGTGCTGACGTTCTCCGGCGAGTCGACCGTGCTGGACGAAATCTGGCTGCTCGGCGCCAACTTCAAGGGCCTGACCGCGGAAAAGCTGACCGAGTGGAAAGGGCCCATGTATGCATTGTTCGAGGCCGAATTCGGTACGCGCATGATCCGCGCCTCGGAAAAGATCCGCGCCGTGCCCGCCGACGAGACCGCCGCCGAGTTGCTGTCGGTGCCGGTGGGCGCGCCGCTGCTGTCGGTCGAGCGCGTCTCCTACACCTATGGCGACCGTCCCGTGGAAGTGCGCCGTGGACTCTACGTCACCACCCGGCACTATTACCAGAACGACCTGAGCTGAAATGGCGGCGTCGCGCCAGGGGCGTGCGCGCCGATTATGGTGGGTTTGGCCATGGTATTGCCGGCTTTGCGCGACGCGCTGTTTGTCGCGTGAAGTCGCGCGCCGGATGTGCGGAGTGTGCGATTGTCGGGCGGCGCTTGTCGGGCCGTGATAGCAGAAAATTATTGGTGCAGCGCGCAACAAAGGCGCTAAAATCTCATGGATTTGCCCTAATGCATCCCGTTGCATGCAGGCAATGGCAGTTTCGTTTCTTTGTTTACCGCTAATGGGGTCTCGCATGGCTGAAGCCGTCAAACAAGCCAGGCCGGAGTTCCGGAATATCGGTATTTCGCAGATCGCGAAATATCGGTTGCCCTGGGCCGGCAAGGTATCCATCCTGCATCGCGTGAGCGGTGCACTGATGTTCCTCCTCCTTCCCTTCGTCCTGTATCTGTTTGAGCAGAGCATCACCTCCGAACTGAGCTTCGCAAAGTTCTCGGCCCTTCTGTCCGGCGGCTTTGTCAAGCTGGTTGTGCTGGCCCTGATCTGGGGTTATCTGCATCACTTCTGCGCCGGGATCCGCTTCCTGCTGCTGGACGTGCACGTTGGTGTCTCCAAGCCCGCCTCGGCCAAGTCTGCCGTCAGCGTGCTGGTTGTGAGCCTGCTGCTTACCCTGATTTTCGGCCTGAAGCTGTTCGGCCTGTTCTGAGGAGAATCAAGGTGGCAAATAACAATATCGGTCCCAAGCGTCTTGTCGTCGGTGCGCACTACGGCCTGAAAGACTGGCTCGCGCAACGCGTCACCGCCGTGGTCATGGTGGTCTTCACCGTGATCCTGGCGATTGCCTTCCTGCTGTCGAACGGCGCTTCGTATGAAGCGTGGGCAGGGCTCTTCGCCAACCAGTGGATGAAGATCATCACGTTCCTGACCATCCTGTCGCTGCTGTATCACGCCTGGATCGGCGTGCGCGATATCTGGATGGACTATGTGAAGCCGATGGCGGTGCGCCTCGTGCTGCAAGTTCTTACGATTCTGTGGCTCGTCGGTTGCGCGGGCTACGCTGCTCAGATTCTCTGGAGGGTGTAATAAATGGTCGCAGTCAAGACTGGATTGCCGCGTCGCCGCTTTGACGTGGTCATCGTCGGTGCTGGCGGCGCCGGGATGCGCGCATCCCTCCAGCTCGCGGAAGCCGGCCTGAACGTGGCCGTGCTGTCCAAGGTGTTCCCGACCCGCTCGCACACCGTGGCGGCGCAGGGCGGCATCGGTGCCTCGCTCGGCAACATGAGCGAGGACAACTGGCACTATCACTTCTACGACACCATCAAGGGCTCGGACTGGCTGGGTGACCAGGACGCGATCGAGTTCATGTGCCGTGAAGCCCCGAAGGTCGTGTACGAGCTCGAACACTTCGGCATGCCGTTCGACCGCAACCCCGACGGCACCATCTACCAGCGTCCGTTCGGCGGCCACACCGCCAACTACGGCGAGAAGCCGGTGCAGCGCGCCTGCGCCGCGGCCGACCGTACCGGCCACGCGCTGCTGCACACGCTGTACCAGCGCAATGTGCGCGCCAAGACCCACTTCTTCGTCGAATGGATGGCGCTGGACCTGATCCGCGACCAGGACGGCGACGTGCTGGGCGTGACCGCGCTGGAAATGGAAACCGGCGAGGTCTACATCCTCGAAGCTAAGACCACGCTGTTCGCGACCGGCGGTGCCGGCCGCATCTACGCCGCTTCCACCAACGCCTTCATCAACACCGGTGACGGCCTGGGCATGGCAGCGCGCGCAGGCGTGCCGCTGGAAGACATGGAGTTCTGGCAGTTCCACCCGACCGGCGTGGCCGGCGCGGGCGTGCTGATCACCGAAGGCGTGCGCGGCGAAGGCGGTATCCTGCGCAACAAGGACGGCGAGCGCTTCATGGAGCGCTATGCGCCGACGCTGAAGGATCTGGCGCCGCGCGACTTCGTCTCGCGCTCGATGGACCAGGAAATCAAGGAAGGCCGCGGCTGCGGCCCGAACGGCGACTACGTGCTGCTCGACCTGACCCACGTCGGTGCCGAGACCATCATGAAGCGCCTGCCGTCGATCCGCGAGATCGGCCTGAAGTTCGCCAACGTCGACGCGATCAAGGAACCGATCCCGGTGGTCCCGACCATCCACTACCAGATGGGTGGCATCCCGACCAACTACCACGGCCAGGTCGTGGTGCCGAAGAACGGCAACCCGAACGAAGTCCTGAACGGTTTCTACGCGATCGGCGAATGCTCGTGCGTGTCGGTGCACGGCGCCAACCGCCTGGGCACCAACTCGCTGCTCGACCTGGTGGTGTTCGGCCGCGCCGCCGGCAACCACATCATTGCGCAGAACCTGAAGCAGAAGGAACACAAGCCGCTGCCGGCCGATGCCGCCGACCTCGCGCTGTCGCGCCTGGCCAAGCTGCAGGCCTCGTCGTCGGGCGAGTACACGCAGGACGTCGCCAACGACATCCGCAAGAACATGCAGTCGCATGCCGGCGTGTTCCGTACCCAGAAGCTGATGGACGAAGGCGTCGAGCGCATCCTGGAAGTGACCGAGCGTGCCGCCAACATCCACCTGAAGGACAAGTCCAAGGTCTTCAACACCGCGCTGGTGGAAGCCCTGGAAGTGGCCAACCTGGTGGAAGTGGCCAAGGCCACCATGATCTCGGCGGCGGCCCGCAAGGAATCGCGCGGTGCCCATGCGCACAGCGACTTCCCCAACCGCGACGACCAGAACTGGCTCAAGCACACGCTGTTCTACAGCGAAGGCAACCGCCTCGACTACAAGCCGGTGAAGATGGAACCGCTGACGGTGGAAAGCGTGCCGCCGAAGGCCCGTACCTTCTGAGCACCGCATCGTAGAGACAACAGGACCCACAGAAATGAAGCGTATTTTCGAAGTCTACCGCTACGATCCGGACAAGGACGCGGCGCCGCGCATGCAGACCTACGAGGTCGAGCTGGACGGCCACGAGCGCATGCTGCTGGACGCGCTGGTGAAGCTGAAGAAGCTGGACGAGACCATCTCGTTCCGCCGTTCGTGCCGCGAAGGCGTGTGCGGCTCGGACGCGATGAACATCAACGGCAAGAACGGCCTGGCCTGCCTGACCAACATGCGCGAGCTGCCGGACCGCATCGTGCTGCGTCCGCTGCCCGGCCTGCCGGTGGTGCGCGACCTGATCGTCGACATGACGAACTTCTTCAAGCAGTACAACTCGATCAAGCCGTTCCTGATCAACGACGAGCCGCCGCCCGAAAAAGAGCGCCTGCAGTCGCCGGAAGAGCGTGACGAGCTGGATGGCCTGTACGAGTGCATTCTCTGCGCCAGCTGCTCGACCTCGTGCCCGTCGTTCTGGTGGAACCCGGACAAGTTCGTCGGCCCGGCCGGCCTGCTGCAGGCTTACCGCTTCATCGCGGACAGCCGCGACCAGGCCACCAATGAACGCCTGGACAACCTGAACGACCCGTACCGCCTGTTCCGCTGCCACAGCATCATGAACTGCGTCGACGTGTGCCCGAAGGGTCTGAACCCGACCAAGGCCATCGGCAAGATCAAGGAACTGATGGTCCGCCGCGCGGTGTGATTCCGCGGCTGTCTAAGTAGTAAGCGGCGCGTCAGCCAGAGCGGCTATATCTGGCGGGCGCGCCGAAAGTAGGAAGCCATGACCGAGAGTCCTGCCACCACCTTCTCCCATCAGGCCGATCCGCACAAGCGCGCCCGGTTGCGCTGGCGTGCCCGCCGCGGCCTCCTGGAGAACGACATCATCGTCGAACGTTTCTTCAACCGTTACGAGGAGAGCCTGTCCGACGAGGATGTGGCTGCGCTGAGCCAGCTGTTCGAACTCAGCGACAACGAGTTGATGGACCTGCTCCTTGCGCGCAAGGAACTGGACGGTGAGCTCGACACGCCCCCGATGCAGCGAGTCATTGGCCTGCTGCGTACGGTCTGAGTTTTGGTCAACATTATTATTCACAGCATTTGAAGGATCCGACATGACGCCGTCCGATGTGAAAGCCACGCTATCGTTCTCCGATGGTTCCCCCAGCGTTGAGCTGCCGATCTACAAGGGTACGGTTGGCCCGGACGTGATCGACATTCGCAAGCTGTACGGACAAACCGGTAAGTTCACCTACGACCCCGGTTTCATGTCGACGGCTTCGTGCAATTCCAAGATCACCTATATCGACGGCGACAAGGGCGAGCTGCTGTACCGCGGCTACCCGATCGAGCAGCTGGCGCAGAAGTGCGACCACCTCGAGACCTGCTACCTGCTGCTGAAGGGCGAGCTGCCCAACGCCAAGCAGAAGGAAGAATTCGTCGGCCACGTGATGAACCACACCATGGTTCACGAGCAGCTGCAGTTCTTCATGCGCGGCTTCCGCCGCGATGCCCATCCGATGGCCGTGCTGACCGGCCTGGTGGGTGCCATGAGCGCGTTCTATCACGACGCCATGGATATCGACGATCCGCACCAGCGCGAGATCTCGGCCATCCGCCTGATCGCCAAGATGCCGACCATGGTCGCCATGGCGTACAAGTACAACATCGGCCAGCCCTACATCTATCCGCAGAACGACCTGTCCTACTCGGGCAACTTCCTGCGCATGCTGTTCGCCACGCCGTGCGCCCCGTACACCGTGAACCCGGTGCTGGAGCGCGCGCTGGACCGCATCTTCATCCTGCACGCCGACCACGAGCAGAACGCGTCGACCTCGACCGTGCGCCTGGCCGGTTCGTCGGGCACCAACCCGTTCGCCGCCATCGCCGCCGGCGTGGCCTGCCTGTGGGGCCCGGCCCACGGCGGCGCCAACGAGGCCGCGCTGAAGATGCTGGAAGAAATCGGCAGCGTCGACAACATCCCCGAGTTCATCAAGCAGGTCAAGGACAAGAACTCGGGCGTGCGCCTGATGGGCTTCGGCCACCGCGTGTACAAGAACTACGATCCGCGCGCCAAGCTGATGCGCGAAACCTGCCATGAAGTGCTGAACGAACTGGGCCTGCACAACGACCCGCTGTTCAAGCTGGCCATGGAGCTGGAAAAGATCGCGCTGGAAGACGAGTACTTCGTCAGCCGCAAGCTGTACCCGAACGTCGACTTCTACTCGGGCATCGTGCAGCGCGCGCTGGGCATCCCGACCTCGCTGTTCACCTGCATCTTCGCGCTGGCCCGCACCCCGGGCTGGATCTCGCAGTGGGAAGAGATGATCACCGATCCGGAATACAAGATCGGCCGTCCGCGCCAGCTGTTCGTTGGCGCCGCCACCCGCGACGTGCCGGACGTGGCCAAGCGCTAAGCTGCCCGCCGCTGCGCAGTGCAGCAATTCCAGACGCCCCGGCCCGCCGGGGCGTTTGTCTTTGTGGGCGGGACGCGGTTGTGCAGCGCGGCGCGGAGAAGGGCAGGAAATTGCACCCTGAATGGTCCGGAGCGCAATTTGTGGATGATTGTGTCGCGTTTTCCCAAATCCATTCCGCATAAATTGTGCGATAGTCGCGTGCGGCAGGAAATTTGACCCTATAATGCGGGCTGCTTTGCCGACGGCAGCCGGGCCACCCTTCCGGCTTGCGGTGCGGCAAGCGGGGCAGGCGAATCGCTTGCGCAATAGAGAACGCATCAAACGTTGTCTTTCCGAACCTTGGTCCCCATACCTCAGCGGGACTGACACTTGCCGGGCCCCGCATACGCTGTCTCTTCCTTGCAGGCCCGACTTCCGCGTCTCGGGCCGCGCTTGTCGCAAGTCCCGATCCCAGTCGTCCGCGGGTGTTGTTCGATTGCGCAGGTCATACCGTTTCTGCCCGGATGACCCAAACATAAATCGAGGAGCTCCTGATGACGCTGTCCCGCCTTTCCACCATCTCGCTGGCTGCCATGCTGGCTACCTTCGGCGCCGCCGCCAACGCCGAAACCGTGAAGATCGCCATTGCCGGCCCGATGAGCGGCTCGGTGGCGCAGTATGGCGACATGGTCAAGGCCGGTGCGCTGACCGCGGTCGAACAGATCAACGCAGCCGGCGGCGCCGGCGGCAACAAGTTCGAGGTGGTGCTGATGGACGACGCCTGCGAGCCGAAGCAGGCCGTGGCCGTGGCCAACAAGATCGTCAGCCAGAACATCAAGTACGTGATCGGCCACGTGTGCTCGGGCTCGACCATCCCGGCCTCGGACATCTACGAGAACGAAGGCATCGTGATGGTCACGCCGTCGGCCACCGCGCCGCAGCTGACCGAGACCAAGAAGCGCAACTTCATCTTCCGCACCATCGGCCGCGACGACCAGCAGGGCCCGGCCGCCGCCCAGTACATCATCGGCAAGATCAAGCCGAAGAAGGTCGCGGTGCTGCACGACAAGCAGTCGTACGGCCAGGGCATCGCCAGCTCGGTGAAGAAGGACCTGGAAGCCGCCAAGATCCCGGTGGCCGTGTTCGAAGGCATCAACGCCGGCGACTCGGACTACTCGGCCGTGATCACCAAGCTCAAGTCGCAGGGCGTGGACTTCGTCTACTTCGGTGGCTACCACCCGGAAATGGGCCTGCTGCTGCGCCAGGCACGCGAGCAGGGCGTGAAGGCCACCTTCATGGGCCCCGAGGGCGTGGGCAACAAGGACGTGACCGCGATCGCCGGCCCGTCGTCGGAAGGCATGCTGGTGACGCTGCCGGCCGACTTCTCGGCCGATCCGGCCAACTCCGGCCTGGTCAAGGCCTTTGCCGACAAAAAGCGTGACGCCAACGGCCCGTTCCAGATGCCGGCCTATGCCGCCGTCAAGATCATCGGCGACGCCATCGCCGGCGCCAAGAGCACCGATCCCACCAAGGTCGCGGCGTACATGCACAAGAACGCCTTCACCACCCCGATCGGCAAGGTCGAGTACGACGCCAAGGGCGACCTGAAGTCCTTCAAGTTCGTGGTCTACACCTGGCACAAGGACGCCAGCAAGACGGCCGCCAACTGAGGCGTTCGCATCCCGACGGGGTGCTCCCCTCTCCCGCTTGCGGGAGAGGGGCAGGGGGTGAGGGCAGGCGGGTCAAAAGCTGACGGCTGTGGGTAAAAACGTTGGCCCCGCTTGATGTGGCTCCTCGCTAAACCACCCCTCACCCCGGCCCTCTCCCCATGCGGGGAGAGGGAGAACACCTTGCTTTGGCAAGTTCGAATGGTTTTGGCGCATCTCCGCCGAGGCCAGTTCCGGCGCCTACGAGGCTTCCCCCAATGAATGAATTCCTTCCACAGTTCACCCAGCAGCTGGTCAACGGCCTGACGCTGGGTGCGATCTATGCGCTGATCGCCATCGGCTACACAATGGTCTACGGCATCATCGGCATGATCAATTTCGCGCACGGCGAGATTTACATGATCGGTGCCTATGTCGGCCTGGTCACGCTCACCGCTATCGGCGCCCAGGCAGGCTATCCCCTGCCGCTGGTGCTCGGCGCCGCCTTGCTGGTGTCGGTGATGGTGACCGGCGTCTACGGCTATGCGGTCGAGCGGGTGGCATACCGCCCCTTGCGCGGCGGGCCGCGGCTGGTGCCGCTGATCTCGGCCATCGGCATGTCGATTTTCCT
Organism: Cupriavidus sp. SS-3; assembly: GCF_035818815.1. NCBI lineage: Bacteria > Pseudomonadati > Pseudomonadota > Betaproteobacteria > Burkholderiales > Burkholderiaceae > Cupriavidus > Cupriavidus sp. SS-3. The sequence goes on along the minus strand of NZ_JAYLVT010000024.1, from coordinate 103,250 downwards.
GCAGAACTATGTCCAGATCGGGCAGGGTGCGCGCGATGTCTCGGTGCCGGTGCTGATCTCGGGCGCCATCGAGTTCCAGATGGGCGGCGACTTCACCGTGACGGTGCCGTACTCGCGCCTGCTGATCGTCGGCGTGACGCTGGCGCTGATGGTGGCGCTGACGCTGTTCATCGGCCGCTCGCGCATGGGCCGCGCCTGCCGCGCCTGCGCCGAGGACATGCGCATGGCCAACCTGCTGGGCATCGACACCAACAAGGTGATCTCGTTCACCTTCGTGCTGGGCGCGATGCTGGCGGCGGTGGGCGGCGTGCTGATCGGGCTGACCATCGGCAAGCTCAATCCCTTCATCGGCTTCATTGCCGGCATCAAGGCCTTTACCGCGGCGGTGCTGGGCGGCATCGGCAGCATCCCGGGCGCGATGCTCGGCGGCGTGCTGCTGGGCCTGGCGGAAACCTTCGCCTCGGGCTACATGCCGGCCGAATACAAGGACGTGGTCGCATTCAGCCTGCTGGTGCTGGTGCTGCTGTTCCGTCCGACCGGGCTGCTGGGCAAGCCTGATGTCGAAAAGGTCTGAGGGGGGCGAAACCATGACCAATAACGTATCTGCGATGCCGGCGGCCAAGGCCGCCGCGCGCGGCGCCACGCCGGGCCAGTCGCTGAAGAACGCGATCACGGCGGCCGTGATGACCGCCATCCTGACCATCCCCATCCTGGGCCTGCAGCTCAAGCTGGAAGGCTACAAGGTGGTGCTGGAACCGCACTGGCGGCCGGTGTGGCTGGCCGTGGCGGCGGTGTTCCTGTTCCAGTTGTTCAAGCCGATGCTGTCGCGCGCCGGCAGCGCGGTGCGCCTGCCGGCGCTGCCGCAGCTGGGCGCGCAGCGGCAGCGCGTGGCGGTGTGGGTGCTGCTGGCGGTGGGGCTGGTGTGGCCGTTCTTCGGCTCGCGCGGCGCGGTCGACGTGGCCACGCTGGCGCTAATCTACGTGATCCTGGGCCTGGGCCTGAATATCGTGGTGGGCTATGCCGGCCTGCTCGACCTGGGCTATGTCGGCTTCTATGCGGTGGGCGGCTACACCTACGCACTGCTGAACCAGTATTTCGGCCTGACCTTCTGGGAATGCCTGCCGATCGCGGCGGCCATGTCGGCGGGCTTCGGTTTCCTGCTCGGCTTCCCGGTGCTGCGCCTGCGCGGCGACTACCTGGCCATCGTCACGCTTGGCTTCGGCGAGATCATCCGCCTGCTGCTGAACAACCTGACCAGCCTGACCGGCGGCCCCGACGGCGTCTCGGGCATCCCCAAGCCCAGCGTTTTCGGCATCGAGATGGCGCGCAGCGCCAGCGTCGAGGGCGCGCGCACTTTCCACGAGCTGATCGGACTGGACTACGCCAGCCAGCACATGGTGATCTTCCTTTACCTGATCGCGCTGCTGCTGGTCGGCTTCACGCTGTTCGTCACCAGCCGCCTGATCCGCATGCCGATGGGCCGCGCCTGGGAGGCGCTGCGCGAGGACGAGATCGCGTGCCGCTCGCTGGGCCTGAACCCGACCCGCATCAAGCTGTCGGCGTTCACGCTGGGGGCATCCTTCGCCGGCCTGGGCGGCGCGTTCTTCGCCGCGCGCCAGGGCCTGGTCAACCCGGAATCGTTCACCTTCATCGAATCGGCGCTGGTGCTGGCCGTGGTGGTGCTGGGGGGCATGGGCTCGCAGCTGGGCGTGATCCTGGCGGCGATCCTGCTGACCGTGCTGCCCGAGGTGGCGCGCGGCTTCGCCGAATATCGCATGCTGATCTTCGGCCTGGTGATGGTGCTGATGATGATGTGGCGTCCGCAGGGCCTGTTGCCCGCGAGCCGCCCGCACGTGGAGCTTCCCCGATGAATGCGCCGATGATGAATGCGCCGATGAATACAACGGCAGAACTGCTCACGGTGTCGGGCCTGCAGATGCGCTTTGGCGGCCTGCTGGCCGTCGACGGCATCGATTTCGATGTGCGCAAGGATGAGGTCTTCGCCATCATCGGCCCCAACGGCGCCGGCAAGACCACGGTGTTCAACTGCGTCGGCGGCTTCTACAAGCCGACCGCGGGCAACGTGACGCTCGACGGCCATGCCATTGCCGGCCTGCCGAGCCACATGGTGGCGCGCAAGGGCCTGGTGCGCACGTTCCAGAACATCCGCCTGTTCAAGAACCTGACCGTGGTCGAGAACCTGATGGTGGCGCAACACCTGCAGGTGCAGTCCGGCATCCTGCGCGGCCTGTTCGCAACCCCGGCCTACCGCCGCGCCGAGCGCGAGGCGCTGCAGCGCGCCGCGCAATGGCTGGAGCGCATGGGTTTGACCGGCGTCGCCAACCGCGAGGCGGGCACGCTGTCCTACGGCCACCAGCGCCGGCTCGAGATCGCGCGCTGCATGATCACCCAGCCGCGCCTGCTGATGCTGGACGAACCCGCCGCCGGCCTGAACCCGCAGGAGAAGATCGAGCTGCAGCAGCTGATCGACCAGCTGCGGCGCGAGTTCGGCATTGCCGTGCTGCTGATCGAGCACGACATGAGCCTGGTGATGGGCGTGTCCGATCGCATCCTGGTGATGGAGCACGGCAAGCCGATCGTGATTGGCAAGCCCGAGGAAGTGCGCAACGACCCGCGCGTGATCAAGGCCTACCTGGGAGAGGACTGATGCTGAAGCTGGAACAGGTCCATACCCACTACGGCGCCGTCGAGGCGCTGTCGGGCGTATCGATCGAAGTCAACAAGGGGGAAATCGTCACCCTGATCGGCAGCAACGGCGCCGGCAAGACGACGCTGATGATGACCGTGTGCGGCACCCCGCGCGCCTCGAGCGGACGCGTGCTGTTCGAAGGGCAGGACATCACCCATCGCTCGACCCACGAGATCATGCGCCTGGGCATGGCGATCTCGCCCGAGGGCCGGCGCGTGTTCCCCAGCCTGACGGTGCTGGAAAACCTGAAGATGGGCGCCTTCTTCGCCAAGCGCGACGAGATCGAGGCGGGCATCGAGCATGTGTTCAAGCTGTTCCCGCGCCTGAACCAGCGTGCCGGCCAGCGCGCCGGCACCATGTCGGGCGGCGAGCAGCAGATGCTGGCGATCGGTCGCGCGCTGATGAGCCGGCCGCGCCTGCTGCTGCTGGACGAGCCCACGCTCGGCCTGGCGCCGCTGATCATCGCGCAGATCTTCGACATCATCCGCACCATTCGTGACGAGGGCGTCACCGTGTTCCTGGTCGAGCAGAACGCCAACAAGGCGCTGCAGGTGGCGGACCGGGGCTATGTGCTGGAGACGGGCAAGGTAGTGCTGGCCGATACCGGCGCCAACCTGCTCGCCAACGACCGGATCAAGGCCGCCTACCTCGGCGGCTGACGCCGGCCGGCCGCCGCGCCTGCCGCGGCGGCCGCTTCCTTGCGCCATCCGCGTTTTCGCCATCCGCGAAAGCCCCCTTTCGCCAATCACATTACATTCCACGCGCCGTCCCGACCGGGCAGGCGCTGATCCCCATACCCCCTGTGGCATAATCGATTGCCAAGTCAAGCATTGCGGCAACGCTTGAAATAACGCTCGCTTCAGGCGGCTTCCGGCGCGATCATCGCGATGGTCGTAATCGACCACCGTATACGCCACCGCGACCGAAGCGAACAAAAACCCCCTGCAAACTACTGCGGTTACCGCGGACCTCTCCTGCAAGGGACCGGTCATTCGGCCCGCCATCGCATCATGGCCAAGACGCTCTACGACAAACTCTGGGATGACCACACCGTCCACGTCGAGGAAGACGGCACCACGCTGCTCTATATCGACCGCCACCTGCTGCATGAAGTGACCAGCCCGCAGGCGTTCGAGGGCCTGAAGATGGCGGAGCGTCCGGTGTGGCGCATCAGCGCCAACCTGGCGGTGTCGGACCACAACGTGCCGACCACGGACCGCAGCCAGGGCATTGCCGATCCGGTGTCGAAGCTGCAGGTCGATACGCTCGACGCCAACTGCGACAGCTATGGCATCACCCAGTTCAAGATGAACGACCACCGCCAGGGCATCGTGCACGTGATCGGGCCGGAGCAGGGCGCAACGCTGCCGGGCATGACGGTGGTGTGCGGCGACTCGCATACCAGCACCCACGGCGCCTTCGGCGCGCTCGCGCATGGCATTGGCACCTCGGAAGTCGAGCACGTGCTGGCCACGCAGACGCTGCTGGGCAAGAAGGCCAAGAACATGCTGGTCAGGGTGGAAGGCAAGCTGCCGCGCGGCTGCACCGCCAAGGACATCGTGCTGGCCATCATCGGCAAGATCGGCACCGCCGGCGGCACCGGCTTCACCATCGAGTTTGCCGGCTCTGCCATCCGCGACCTGACCATGGAAGGCCGCATGACGGTTTGCAACATGGCGATCGAGGCGGGCGCGCGCGCCGGCCTGGTGGCGGTGGACGATGTCACGCTGGAATACGTCAAGGGCCGCCCGTACGCGCCGCAGGGCGTGGAGTGGGAGCAGGCCGTGGCCTACTGGCGCACGCTGCATTCGGATGCCGGTGCCAAGTTCGACCAGGTGGTCGAGCTGCGCGCGGAAGAGGTGCGCCCGCAGGTGACCTGGGGCACCTCGCCGGAAATGGTGATCAGCATCGAAGACCGCGTGCCGGATCCGGAGAAGGAAAAGGACCCGAACAAGCGCAATGCGATGGAGCGCGCGCTGGAATACATGGGCCTGCAGCCCAACGTGCCGGTCGAGAGCATCAATATCGACAAGGTCTTCATCGGCTCGTGCACCAACAGCCGCATCGAAGACATGCGCGCCGCTGCGTGGGTGGTGCAGAAGCTGGGGCGCAAGGTCGCCGGCAACGTGAAGCTGGCGATGGTGGTGCCGGGCTCGGGCCTGGTCAAGGAGCAAGCCGAGCGCGAAGGCCTGGACAAGATCTTCAAGGCCGCGGGCTTTGAATGGCGCGAGCCGGGCTGCTCGATGTGCCTGGCGATGAACGCCGACCGCCTCGATCCGGGCGAGCGCTGCGCGTCGACCTCGAACCGCAACTTCGAAGGCCGCCAGGGCGCGGGCGGGCGCACTCATCTGGTGAGCCCGGCGATGGCCGCTGCGGCCGCCATCGAGGGCCATTTCGTCGATATCCGCAAGCTGGGCTGAACAAGCAAGGAAGGAACCCATGGAAAAGTTCACCGTACACAGCGGCCTGGTCGCGCCGCTCGACCGCGAGAACGTCGACACCGACGCCATCATCCCGAAGCAGTTCCTGAAGTCGATCAAGCGCACCGGCTTCGGCCCCAACCTGTTTGACGAGTGGCGCTACAAGGATGTCGGCGAGCCCGGCATGGACAACAGCAAGCGTCCGCTGAACCCGGACTTCGTGCTGAACCAGCAGCGCTACCAGGGTGCATCGATCCTGCTGGCGCGCCGTAACTTCGGCTGCGGCAGCTCGCGCGAGCACGCGCCGTGGGCGCTGTCGCAATACGGCTTTCGCGCCGTGATCGCGCCCAGCTTTGCCGACATCTTCTTCAACAACTGCTACAAGAACGGCCTGCTGCCGGTGGTGCTGAGCGAGCAGCAGGTCGACCACCTGTTCAACGAGACCAACGCGTTCAACGGCTACCAGCTGACCATCGACCTGGACAAGCAGGCCGTGATCACGCCGTCTGGCCAGGGCTACGAGTTCGACATCGCCCCGTTCCGCAAGTACTGCATGCTGAACGGCTTCGACGATATCGGCCTGACCTTGCGCCATGCCGACAAGATCAAGGCCTACGAGGCCGAGCGCGTGGCGAAGATGCCGTGGCTGAACAACCGCCTGGTCGGATAAGACTCAACCGAGGAAGACAACAATGAAGATCGCAGTCCTGCCGGGTGACGGCATCGGTCCCGAAATCGTTGCGGAGGCCGTCAAGGTCCTGAACGCGCTCGACGAGAAGTTCGAACTCGAAACCGCGCCCGTGGGCGGTGCCGGCTACGAGGCCGAAGGCCATCCGCTGCCGGAGAACACGCTGAAGCTGGCCAAGGAAGCCGACGCCATCCTGTTCGGCGCCGTCGGCGACTGGAAGTACGACAGCCTGGAGCGCGCGTTGCGCCCCGAGCAGGCCATCCTGGGCCTGCGCAAGCACCTGCAGCTGTTCGCCAACTTCCGTCCGGCGATCTGCTATCCGGAACTGACCGGCGCCTCGAGCCTGAAGCCCGAACTGGTGGCCGGCCTCGACATCCTGATCGTGCGCGAGCTGAACGGCGACATCTACTTCGGCCAGCCGCGCGGCCTGCGCGAAGCGCCGGACGGCCTGTTCCAGGGCGCGCGCGAAGCCTTCGACACCATGCGCTACAGCGAGCCCGAAATCCGCCGCATCGCGCACGTGGCGTTCCAGGCCGCGGCCAAGCGCGGCAAGAAGCTGTGCAGCGTCGACAAGGCCAACGTGCTCGAGACCTTCCAGTTCTGGAAGGACATCGTGATCGATGTCAGCAAGGAATACCCGGAGGTCGAGCTGTCGCACATGTACGTCGATAACGCCGCGATGCAGCTGGTCAAGGCGCCCAAGAGCTTCGACGTGATCGTCACCGGCAATATGTTCGGCGACATCCTGTCGGACGAGGCCGCGATGCTGACCGGCTCGATCGGCATGCTGCCGTCGGCGTCGCTGGATGCCAACAACAAGGGCCTGTACGAGCCGTCGCACGGCTCGGCGCCAGACATCGCCGGCAAGGGCATCGCCAACCCGCTGGCCACCATCCTGTCGGCGGCGATGATGCTGCGCTACTCGCTGAACCGCGCCGAGCAGGCCGACCGCATCGAGAATGCGGTCAAGAAGGTGCTGGCGCAGGGCTACCGCACCGGCGACATCCTGACGCCGGGCTGCAAGCAGGTGGGCACCCGCGAGATGGGTGAGGCCGTGCTGGCGGCACTGTAAGTCACACGCAACAGGGCACCGCAATCGCGGTGCCCTGCGTTTTATTTGTCCCCAATTTGCACGCTGCGGCAGCGCCGCAAAATCGTGTAGACTCTGCCGATGGCCCGATTTTCCCAGTCCACCCTGACTGCTGTTGTCGCCCTGACCGCTACCCGCGGCCCGGTTGGCACGATTTCGCTCGGCCAGACCGCAACGACGATTAAAACCATTATTAAAACCGCGATCGCCTAGATCCGTTCGTCGTGCCTGCCCGTCTTCCCCGCGCAGCCACGCCGGGCGAGGAAAATGGCGGGGAAGTAAAAATCACATCCGAGGTAAATCATGATTGTAGGTCTCGTCGGTTGGCGGGGAATGGTCGGCAGCGTCCTGATGCAGCGCATGCAGGAAGAGCGTGATTTCGACCACATCGAACCCGTCTTCTTCAGCACGTCCAATGCCGGCGGCAAGGCGCCCGCCATGGCCAAGAACGAAACCACGCTCAAGGATGCCAACGACATCGAGGCACTGAAGAAGTGCGACGTGGTGCTGACCGCCCAGGGCGGCGACTACACCAACGAGGTCTTCCCCAAGCTGCGCGCGGCGGGCTGGAAGGGCTACTGGATCGATGCGGCGTCGTCGCTGCGGATGAAGGACGATGCCATCATCGTGCTGGATCCGGTCAACCAGGGTGTGATCAAGGACGCGCTGTCCAAGGGCGTGAAGAATTTCATCGGCGGCAACTGCACCGTCAGCTGCATGCTGATGGGCCTCGGCGGCCTGTTCCAGGCCGACCTGATCGAGTGGATGACCTCGATGACCTACCAGGCGGCCTCGGGCGGCGGCGCGCAGCACATGCGCGAGCTGCTGACCCAGTTCGGCACGCTGAACGCGTCGGTCAAGCCGTTGCTGGACAACCCGGCCTCCGCCATCCTGGAGATCGACCGCCAGATCCTGTCGACCCAGCACGGCCTGTCGGCGGAAGAAACCAAGCAGTTCGGCGTGCCGCTGGCCGGCAACCTGATCCCGTGGATCGACAAGGACCTGGGCAACGGCCAGTCCAAGGAAGAATGGAAGGGCGGCGCCGAGACCAACAAGATCCTGGGCCGCGGCGAGGGCTTCCTGGGCGCGACCGGCGCCACGCCGATCGCCGTCGACGGCCTGTGCGTGCGCATCGGCGCGATGCGCTGCCACTCGCAGGCCCTGACCATCAAGCTGCGCCGCGACGTGCCGCTGGACGAGATCGAAGGCATGCTGGCCGCCCACAACCCGTGGGCCAAGGTGGTGCCGAACACGCGTGAAGCCAGCATGACCGACCTGACGCCCGCGGCCGTGACCGGCACGCTGACCATCCCGGTCGGCCGCCTGCGCAAGATGCAGATGGGCGGCGAGTACCTGTCGGCCTTCACGGTCGGCGACCAGCTGCTGTGGGGCGCGGCCGAGCCGCTGCGCCGCATGCTGCGTATCCTGATCGAGTCCTGATCGCAGGCCGCCACCTGTGGCCTGGTTGCGCCCGTTGCAGCCAGGCAACAGAATGCAGCGCTTTGCTTACGACGCCGCGCCCATGCGCGGCGTTGTTGTATCCGGGCGCCTATTTTGCTGGGCGATGCGTCACAATACGCCGGCATGCGCCCCGCGCCCCGCAGGGACGGGCGCCTGCGCGCAGGCTGGCAAAGGGCCGCAAAGGGCCGCAAAGGGGCCGTTCAGAATGCCCCGCCGGCCGGGCGGACCTGGTTAATGGAGTCGGTTGTCGGGGTCGGTTTGTCGATTCATATCGCTACTAAAACATAACGGAGCACAAGGTGAGTGTGAGCCAACATCGCCGGAAAGATGCGCCTACTGCCCGTCAGCGCTGGTCAACGCTGGCCGTCACGGCACTGGGCCTGCTGCTTGCGCAGCCGGCCGCGTATGCCGCGGGGTTCGGGCAATTGCGGGTTCAGTCGAATCTGGGGCAGCCGCTGCAGGCTGAGATCGACATCAGCGGGGTCACCGCCGAGGAGGCCGCCGGGCTCAGCGTCAAGCTGGCGCCGCCGGGCGCCTATGCCGCGGCCGGGCTGACCTATCTGCCAAGCGTCGGCAACCTGCGGCTGGAACTGGAGCGCCGCGCCAACGGCAGCTACGTGGCACGGGTCCGCTCCAGCCAGCCGATCAGCGAGCCCTTCGTCGATATCCTGGTCGACATGAGCTGGGCCAGCGGCAAGGTCTCGCGCGCCTACACCTTCCTGCTCGACCCCGCCGGGGCCAGGGCTTCCAGCCAGACTTTCTCGCCGGCACCAGTGGTGCAGGCCGCCACGCCCGACGCACCGGCCGCGCCGGCACCTGCCGCCGCGCCACCCGCGCCGGCGCAGCAGACTGCGTCCGGCGCCGACGCGGAGCCGGCCCGGCCTGCCGCACCGGCCCGTCCCTCGCGCCAGGGCACTCGGCGCGCCGCGGCGACGCCGGCCGCAGGCACCGACATGGCACCCGGCGGCGGCTACACCGTGCAGCGCGGCGACACGCTCTATGGCATTGCCGGCGAAGCCGTGCAGGGCCAGGAATCGGTCTCGCTGGACCAGATGCTGGTGGCGCTCTATCGCAACAACCCCAACGCCTTCATCGGCGGCAACATGAACCGCCTGCGCAGCGGCGCGGTGCTGCAGGTGCCGACCCCACAGCAGGCGCAGGCGGTGACGCCCAGGGCCGCGCGCCGCGAAGTGGTGGCGCGCACGCAGGGCTTCGACGCCTACCGCAGCCGGCTGGCCAGCGCCGCCGCGGCCAAAGCGGTCGAGCCCGACAGCGGCCGCCAGCAGTCCGGCAACGTGACCGCGCGGGTGCAAGAGCAGACGGCACCGACCGACGGCCCGCGCGATGAACTGAAGCTCAGCAAGGCCGCGCGTGGCGCGCAGGCCGACGCCGCGGCCAAGGCCGAGGCCGACGTCGCGCGCGAGCGGCAGCTGAAGGAAGCCGAGGCGCGCCTGGCGCAGCTGCAAAAGAACGTCGGCGACATGCAGAAGCTGCTCGAGCTGAAGAACGCCGAGATCGCCAAGCTCAGCCAGGCCAACGAGGCCGCGCTGGCCGACAAGGAAAAGGCCGACGCCGCTGCCAGGGCGGCGGCAGCGCCGGTCGTAGTGCCGGCCGAGCCGCCCAAGGCCGACGCCGTGGCGGCCACCGCGGCGGCCGCAGCAACCGCTGCCGCGGTTGCGAATGCGGCCGGCGCCAGTGCCGCGGCCGCCGTGGCGCCCGCGGCAGCCTCCGCCGTGGCCGCGGCCCCCGCCTCGCAGCCTGCCGCCGGCGTGGCAGCCAGCGCGGCCCAGGCCGCCGCATCGACGCCTGCGGCCAAGCCTGTGCCGCCGGTGGTCACGCAGCCCGAGCCGTCGTTCCTCGATGGCCTGCTGGCCAACCCCATGCTGCTGCCGGGCGGTGGCCTGTTGGTGGCGTTGCTGGGCGTGTACGCGATCTATCGCCGCCGCCAGAAGCAGAAGGAGAGCGAGGCCACCGGCTTCGGCGACAGCATCCTGTCGCAGGAGAGCACGGTGATGGCAGGTGCCAACTCGCTGTTCGGCACCGCCGGCGGCCAGAGCGTCGACACCTCGCAGCACAGCGTGTTCGGCGCCGACTTCCGCATCGGCAACAACACGCCGGAAGCCAACGAGGTCGACCCGATCGCCGAGGCCGAGGTCTATATCGCCTACGGGCGCGATGTGCAGGCAGAGGAAATCCTGCGCGAAGCCCTGGAGAAACACCCGGAGCAGCAGCCGGTACGGCTCAAGCTCCTGGAGATTTACAGCAACAGACAGGATGTGGAAGGGTTCCGCGTGATTGCAGAGGAAATGTTCGCCCAGACTGGCGGACACGGAGCGGAATGGCTGAAGGCCGCGGAAATGGGGCGCGCGCTGGAGCCCGGCAACGCGCTGTTCATGGTGGTGACGCCGGAGGCGGCGGGCCCCGATACGGCATCGCCGGCAACCGATCAGTGGCGCACGCAGGATCCGTCGCAGAATCCTGCTTCGATCGCGCGGCTGGAGCCGTCGCTGGGTGACCTGTCGCTGCCGCTGGATGCCTTCCCGGCACCGGCCGCCGGCGACCCCATCGTCGCGCCGGCCTCCGCGGCGATGGTGTTCGGCACCGAGACGCCGCAGCCGGGCGAGGCGGTGCGCCTCGACATGGGCCTGCCGGGCGCCGATCCGCTCGCCGATGACGACGTGCCGACGCTCGACACGCCGACCCGCGGCCGCCCGCTGGAGTTCGACATGTCCGGACTGTCGCTGGACCTGGGCAGCGCGCCGCAAGGCAACGCCGCGAGCCCGGCCGCGCTGGACGAGGCCTCGGTGCCGCTTCCCGCCACCACCATGCTGCGCGACGGCAAGCTGGCCGAGCCGATCGACCTGTCGCGCGTGGCGCCCGATACTGCCGGTAGCCTGGGCCAAAGTGTGTCGCCGAGCACCCTGTCGGCCGACGGCATGGACGGCGGGCGCGACATGCAGATCAAGCTGGACCTGGCGCGCGCCTATATCGAGATCGGCGACAAGGAAGGGGCGCGCGAACTGCTGCAGGAAGTGGTCGACCAGTCGCAGGATCCGTTGCAGGCCGAGGCCCGCTCGCTGCTGCTGGAAGTGGCCTGAGCTATCATTGGCGGTCCGGCCGCGGCAGGCGCTGCCGCGGCCCGAAGCGATGCGCCGGAAGCGTCCCTTCCGGCGCATTTGCTTTTTCGGCGCGCATAGCCAGTGCGCCGCCATGCTTTTTCCCCTGACATGAACCGCATCGCCCTTGGCCTGCACTACGACGGCGCCGCCTTTTCCGGGTGGCAGTCGCAGCCGCACCGCAATACCGTCCAGGACCACCTCGAAGACGCCATCGAGCGCTTTGCCGGCGTGCGCCTGCTGACCACGGTGGCGGGGCGCACCGATACCGGCGTGCACGCGCTGGGCCAGGTGATCCACCTCGATACCGAGCTGGCGCGCGAACCCTTTTCCTGGGTGCGCGGCGTCAACGCCTTCCTGCCGCCGTCGATCGCGCTGCAGTGGGCGCTGCCGGTGGACGACGGCTTCCACGCCCGCTTCCTGGCGTACGAGCGCATGTATTACTACGCGCTCTACACCGGCCCGCACCGGGTGCCGCTGGTGCATGGCCGCGCCGGCTACCAGATGCTGCCGCCGGGGCAACGACTCGACGTGGACGCCATGCGCGCAGCCGCCGCGCACCTGATCGGCGAGCACGACTTTTCCGCGTTCCGCGCCGCCGAATGCCAAGCCAAGTCGCCGGTCAAGACCATGTACGACGTCACCATCCGCGACCACGGCAACTGGGTGTTCCTGCGCTTCCGCGCCAGCGCCTTCCTGCACCACATGGTGCGCAACCTGATGGGCTGCCTGGTGGCGGTGGGGCGCGGGCGCTACCCGCCGCAGTGGCTGGCGCAGGTGCTGGCGGGGCGCGACCGCAAGCTGGCGGCGCCGACCTTCATGCCGGATGGCCTCTACCTGGTCGGGGTCAAGTATCCTGATGCTTACCCGATCCCCGCGGCCGACCCGTCCGCGAGCCTGTTCCATGGAGTGTTCGATGACGCAGCCTGAGGGCAGTGCGGCGCACCTGCCGCAGCGCACCCGCATCAAGATCTGCGGCCTGACCCGCGAGGACGACGTGCGCGCCGCCGTCGACGCCGGCGCCGACGCGATCGGGCTGGTGTTTTACCCGAACAGCCCGCGCTACGTCGACGTGGCGCAAGCCGCGGCGCTGGCCGAGGCCGCCGGGCCGTTCGTCACGGTGACCGGCCTGTTCGTCAACGCCGACCTGGAAGACATCGCCCACGTCGCGGAGCGGGTGCCCCTGACCTTGCTGCAGCTGCATGGCGACGAAACCCCGCAGTTCTGCACCCAGGCCGCCCAGCGCTGCGCGTTGCCGTTCCTGCGCGCCGCCCGTGTCCGTGCGGGGCTCGATTTGGTAGAATTCGCCGATCAATACCGTGATGCCGCTGCCTTGTTGCTCGATGCCTTCGTCGAAGGCTATGGCGGTGGCGGCCACGTCTTCGACTGGACCCTGATTCCTCCGGCATGGCTTCCGCCCAATCCTCCGGTTATGGCAACCGGCAACCCGAACGCAAGCGGCGCTCCTCGCATCGTTTTGAGTGGTGGGTTGAACGCGCAAAACGTCGCTGGCGCGATTGAACGCGTGCGCCCCTACGCCGTGGATGTAAGCAGCGGGGTAGAGGCCGCCAAGGGCGTGAAGGACCACGCCCGCATTGCCGAGTTCGTGCGCGCTGTCCGCAGCGCCGAGGCCGGATGAGCCGGATCGAAGCCCGCTCCCTTGCCCAACCCGTGTCCCGCCGCTTTCAGGCGGCCGTCGCGCACCCAGTCAACCACGCGCCCTTGCCGGCTGAGGCAAGGCCGCTGTTCCGAAGAGCCTAGACATGTACGACCTGCCCGATTCCCGCGGCCATTTCGGCCCCTATGGCGGCACCTTCGTGTCCGAAACGCTGGTGCACGCGCTCGATGAGCTGCGCGACGCCTATGCGCACTACCAGAAGGACCCGGAGTTCGACGCCGAATTCCGCCGCGAGCTGAAGCACTTCGTCGGCCGCCCGTCGCCGATCTACCACGCGCAGCGCTGGAGCGAGACGCTCGGCGGCGCGCAGATCTACTTCAAGCGCGAAGACCTGAACCACACCGGCGCGCACAAGATCAACAACGTCATCGGCCAGGCGCTGCTGGCCAAACGCATGGGCAAGCCGCGCGTGATCGCCGAGACCGGGGCCGGGCAGCACGGCGTGGCCACGGCCACCATCGCCGCGCGCTTCGGCATGGAATGCGTGGTCTACATGGGCGCCGAGGACGTCAAGCGCCAGGCCGCCAATGTCTACCGCATGAAGCTGCTTGGCGCTACCGTGGTGCCGGTGGAAAGCGGCTCGCGCACGCTCAAGGACGCGCTCAATGAGGCCATGCGCGACTGGGTCACCAACGTCGAGAACACCTTCTACATCATCGGCACCGTGGCCGGCCCGCATCCGTACCCGATGATGGTGCGCGACTTCCAGTGCGTGATCGGCGAGGAAGCCAAGGTGCAGATGCCCGAAATGACCGGGCGCCAGCCGGATGCGGTGATCGCCTGCGTCGGCGGCGGCTCCAATGCCATGGGCATCTTCTACCCGTACATCGAACACAAGGATGTGCAGCTGATCGGCGTCGAAGCCGCCGGCGACGGCCTCGACACCGGCCGCCACGCGGCCTCGCTCACCGGCGGCACGCCGGGCGTGCTGCACGGCAACCGTACCTACCTGCTGCAGGACGACAACGGCCAGATCATCGAGACCCATTCGGTCTCGGCCGGCCTGGACTACCCGGGCGTCGGGCCCGAGCATGCCTGGCTCAAGGACAGCGGCCGCGCGCAGTACGTGCCAGTCACCGACGATGAGGCGCTCAAGGCCTTCCACGACTGCTGCCGCATCGAGGGCATCATCCCGGCGCTGGAATCGAGCCACGCCATCGCCTATGCCTGCAAGCTGGCGCCGACGCTGCCCAAGGACAAGCTCTTGCTGGTGAACCTGTCCGGCCGCGGCGACAAGGACATGCACACCGTGGCCGAGCGCGCGGGGCTCAAGCTCTGATGCGCGCGCTGCCTCCGACCGGACTTGCCGTGGGCGGCGCCGGCGCGCCGGATGCTGCCGGCGCGCCCGACTCCGCCGCGCTGCGCCTGTTCCAGGAAGACATGTTCGAGGGCATTGCCCGCCTGCCGGACGGCTCGGTCGACCTGATCGTCGCCGATCCGCCGTACGGGCTGGGCAAGGACTACGGCAACGATTCCGACCTGTTGTCGGGCCAGGCCTACCTGGACTGGTCCGAGCGCTGGATGGACGCGGTCGTGCCCAAGCTCGCGCCCAGGGGCACGCTCTACCTGTTCTGCACCTGGCAGTACTCGCCGGAGCTGTTCGTGATGCTCAAGCGGCGCCTGACCATGATCAACGAGATCATCTGGGACCGCCGCGTGCCCAGCATGGGCGGCACCACGCGCAAGTTCTCGTCGGTGCACGACAACATCGGCTTCTTTGCCAGGGCGCGCGACTACTACTTCGATCTCGACCCGGTGCGCATCCCGTACGACGCCGAGACCAAGAAGGCGCGCAGCCGGCCGCGCTTCGAGGGCAAGAAGTGGCTGGAGGTGGGCTACAACCCGAAGGACCTGTGGAGCGTCTCGCGCATCCACCGCCAGGACCCGGAGCGCGCCAACCACCCGACGCAGAAGCCGCTGGAGATCGTCGAGCGCATGGTGCTGTCGAGCTGCCCGCCGGGCGGCCTGGTGCTGGATCCGTTCGCCGGCAGCGGCACCACCGCGGTGGCCTGCCTGCGCCACGGCCGGCGCTTTGTCGGCTACGAGATCAACCCGGAGTACGTGCAGGTAGCGTGCGGGCGCGTGGCCGCTGCCGCAGAGGCCATGCCCGCGCTCGAGCCCGATGCGACCCCAACCCTGGCCGCCGCCAACGACGATGTCTCGCCGGCGCCGCGGCCTCACCTGATTCCCTGATATGTCCCGTATCCAGAAGACGTTCGCGGCGCTGGCCGCGCAGCAGAAGAAGGGCCTGATTCCGTTCATCACCGCCGGCGATCCGGAGCCCGGCCTGACCGTGGCGCTGATGCACGCGCTGGTGGCGGGCGGCGCCGACGTGATCGAGCTGGGCGTGCCGTTCTCCGACCCGATGGCCGACGGCCCGGTGATCCAGCGCGCCTCCGAGCGCGCGCTGGCGCAGGGCGTGTCGCTGACCCAGGTGCTGCAGTGGGTGCGCGAGTTCCGCCAGGCCAATGCGGACACGCCGGTGGTGCTGATGGGCTATGCCAACCCGATCGAGCGCATGGGCGAAGAGGCCTTTGCCAAGGCTGCGAGCGCGGCCGGCGTCGACGGCGTGCTGGTGGTCGACTATCCGCCCGAGGAGTGCGAGTCGTTCGCCGGACTGATGCGCGACCACGGCATGGACCCGATCTTCCTGCTGGCCCCGACTTCCACCGATGCACGCATCGAGGCTGTGGCCAAGGTCGCCAGCGGTTATCTTTACTATGTCTCGCTCAAGGGCGTGACCGGTTCCGCATCGATCGACCTGGACAGCGTGGCCTCGCGCCTGCCGCTGATCAAGCAGCATGCCAACCTGCCGGTCGGGGTGGGCTTCGGCATCCGCGACGCGCAGACCGCGCGCGCGATCGGCAGCGTGGCCGATGCGGTGGTGATCGGCAGCCGGCTGGTGCAGTTGCTGGAGGATACGCCGCGCGAGCAGGCGGTGGCCGCGCTGCAGGCGTTTATCGCGGAGATCCGCCAGGCGCTGGACGCCAAGTGACCGGATCTTCGCCCGGAAGGGCTCAAGAAGTGACCCGGCGTGCCTAATAAGCGCGCCGCGCTTCGAGGTCATGGGCCCGCCGTGGTAAATTCGCGGGTTGATTCCCTGCCACCTGCCGAAGTTCGCCCTGACACAGGGTTTGCCGGCGGTGCGCAGCTATCCGAAAGGAGCTTTCATGAGCTGGTTGGATAAACTCCTGCCCCCCAAGATTCAACAGACCGACCCCAGCACCCGCAAGGGCATCCCCGAGGGGCTGTGGGTCAAGTGCCCGTCGTGCGAGTCCACCCTGTACCGGACCGACGTCGAGGCCAACCTGCACGTCTGCCCCAAGTGCGACCACCATATGCGCATCAGCGCGCGCGCGCGCCTCGACGCGCTGCTCGACGCCGAAGGCCGCTATGAGATCGGCCAGGAAATCGTGCCGGTCGACGCGCTCAAGTTCAAGGACTCCAAGAAGTACCCCGACCGCATCAAGGCCGCCATGGACGAGACCGGCGAGACCGATGCCATGGTGGTGATGGGCGGTGCCATCCACACCATCCCGGTGGTGGCGAGCTGCTTCGAGTTCGAGTTCATGGGCGGCTCGATGGGCTCGGTGGTGGGCGAGCGCTTCGTGCGCGGCGCGCAGGCCGCGCTCGAGCAGAAGGTGCCGTTCATCTGCTTTACCGCCACCGGCGGCGCGCGCATGCAGGAAAGCCTGCTGTCGCTGCTGCAGATGGCCAAGACCACGGCGATGCTGAACCAGCTGAGCGCGGCCAAGCTGCCGTTCATCAGCGTGCTGACCGACCCGACCATGGGCGGCGTGTCGGCCTCGTTCGCCTTCCTGGGCGACGTGGTGATCGCCGAGCCCAAGGCGCTGATCGGCTTCGCCGGCCCGCGCGTGATCGAGCAGACCGTGCGCGAGAAGCTGCCGGAAGGCTTCCAGCGCTCGGAGTTCCTGCTGACCAAGGGCGCCGTCGACATGATTGTCGATCGCCGCAAGATGCGCGCCGAACTGGCGCAACTGCTGGCGCTGCTGCAGAAGCAGCCGGCCGACGCGGTGGCCTGACACCGCCAATATCGCGGTACCGAAGGCGCGGGTGGTTGACGCGCCTTTCGCCTTTTCTGGACGCCCGCCGGCGCGCACCCTTGACTTTGCGCGTGCCTGCCCGAATCTGGTAGCAAACGCTTCAAACGCTTCCCTCGCACACCCGAAATGCCTGTCTTCCACACGCTCCCCGAATGGCTCGCCCATCTCGAAACCGCCCATCCCGTGGGCATCGACATGGGCCTGACGCGCATCACGCGCGTGAAGGAGGCCCTCGGGCTGCGCATCGACGCCACCGTCTTCACCGTGGGCGGCACCAATGGCAAGGGCTCGACCTGCGCCATGCTCGAGCGCATCCTGCTGGAAGCCGGCTACAAGGTAGGCTGCCATACCTCGCCGCACCTGATCTCGTTCAACGAGCGCGCGCGCCTCAACGGCGAGATCGCGACCGACGCGCAACTGCTGCCGCACTTCGAGGCGGTCGAGCGCGCGCGCAACAGCTTTGCCGACCCGGTCAGCCTGACCTACTTCGAATTCACCACGCTGGCGATCATCCATTTCTTCGCGGCTTCCGGCCTGGACGCGATCATCCTCGAGGTCGGGCTGGGCGGCCGCCTCGATGCGACCAATGTGATCGATACCGACTGCGCCATCATCACCAGCGTCGATATCGACCATACCCAGTACCTGGGCAACACCCGCGAGGAAATCGGCTTCGAGAAGGCCGGCATCTTCCGTCCGGGCGTGCCGGCGATCTGCGGCGACCCGGTGCCGCCCAAGTCGCTGGTGGCGCACGCCGAAGCGGTCGGCGCCGAATTGTGGCTGGTGGGGCGCGACTACCATTTCCAGGCCGCCAAGGGCCAGGAGCGCCAGCAATGGGACTGGAGCGGCGGCGGGCGCAAGCTCAACGGCCTGGGCTATCCGGCGCTGCGCGGCGCCAACCAGCTGCTGAATGCATCCGCCGCGCTGGCGGCGCTGCAGGCGCTGCGCCAGCGCCTGCCGGTGAGCGCGCAGGAAGTGCGCAACGGCCTGGCCTTCGTCGAGCTGCCGGGCCGGTTCCAGGTGCTGCCGGGCCGCCCGGCCGTGATCCTGGACGTGGCGCACAATCCGCATGCGGCGGCGACGCTGGGTCAGAACCTCGAGAACATGGGCTTCTTCCGCTACACCTACGCCGTGTTCGGCGCGATGCAGGACAAGGATATCGCCGGCGTGCTCCAGCATGTGGCCGACAAGGTCGACCACTGGTGCCTGTGCGACCTGCCGACCGAACGCGCGGCCAGCGCCGCGGACCTGCTCGGCAAGCTGGAAGCAGGGGGCTTCCGCCCCGGCCCGGATGCCACCGCGTCCTGCTTTTCCAGCCCCGAGGCGGCATTCCGCGACGCCATCGAGCGCGCCACCGAGAATGATAGAATTCTGGTCTTCGGATCGTTCTATACCGTCGCCGGCGTGATGGCCTACCGTGCCACGCAGGCAAACTGAAGCGGGCGCCCCGGCGCGCGCTGACCTGGCAACCCCGGCGGCCTTGGCCGATCACTGAGCGGCAAACGCAACGAGCGGCCCACGGGGCCGTATCACCGAACCAATCTATGGGCCTGCTTTCGCTGTTTTCCTCCCGCAAGGGCAACGACCCGGCACCCGAGCGTGCCCGGCGCCAGCGCGCCGATACGGGTGCGGGCATCGCCTCGTCGCGCCGCCTCGCCGACGAGTATGCCGACGACACGCTGGACCCTGAATTCCCGCAGAAGCAGCGCGCGCGCCGCCGGCTGATCGGCGCCGTGGTGCTGATGGTGGCCGCCGTGGTCGTGCTGCCGATCGTATTCGAGACCAAGCCGCGGCCGGTGTCCGACGATGTCTCGGTCAAGGTCGCCAATGGTGTGACCAGCTCGCAGAAGCCGCGCGTCGAGCCGCGCAAGGCCGATCCGCTGCCGCCCGCGCCGGCCTCGCCGGCCTCCCGCAATGATGCCGCGGCGCTCGATGCCGGCGAGGAAATCGTCAATGCGCCGAAGCCCGCGGCAGCTGCGGCCGACAAGCCCGCTGCGCGCACCGAAGCCAGGCCCGAGCCGAAACCTGAAACCCGGGCCGAAGCCAAGACCGGCAGCGGCAAGTACCTGATCCTGATCGGCGCGTTTTCTTCCGAGGAGCGCGCCAAGGGCTGGCTGGCCAAGCTCAAGGCGAGCAAGGTGCCGGCCTATGTCGAAAAGAAAGTGCTGGCCGATGGCGAGCGCATCCTGCTGCGCGCCGGTCCCTTCAACGACCGCGACGCCGCCGATGCCGCCGACAAGCGCGTGCGCGCCGTGGGGCTGACTTCGAAGGTCGTGGAACAGTAAGGGCGCCGCGGCCGCGCGCGTGCCCGGCCGCCTGCAACGATGCAGCCGACTTTCTTCGACTACGCCGTGGTCTTCATCCTGCTGGCCTCGGGCCTGCTGGGCGTGCTGCGCGGGCTGGTGCGCGAGGTGCTGTCGCTGATCGGCTGGGTGGTGGCGTTCTGGGTGGCGTTCCGCTACGGTGCGGTGGCCGCGGGCTGGATGCCCGAGTCCCTGCCGGGCGGCGAGCTGGCCCGCCATGCGCTGGGCTTCGTGGTGCTGCTGATCGGCACCGTGCTGGGGGCCTCGCTGGCCGGCATGGTGGTAGGGCAGTTGCTGGAGAGCACCGGCCTCAAGCCCGCCGACCGCGGCCTGGGACTGGTGTTCGGCCTGCTGCGCGGCGTGCTGCTGGTGATGGTGATGGTGACGCTGGCCAGCCTGACGAAATTGCCGGAAGAACCGTTCTGGCGCGATGCGGTGAGCCGCCCGTATGTGATGCAGGCCATGGAATCGATCAAGCCATGGTTGCCGCCGGAGCTGGCGAAGTACGTGAAGACATAAGGCCGGGCACGTTGCGCGGCTGGTAGTAACGCAGGCCTTCGGGCCCGGAGGATCCCGGGCCGGGCTGCGCCCCCTGAATCAAAGCCTTTCCTGGGAGCTTGGCATGTGCGGTATCGTCGGTGTGGTTTCAGCCACGCCTGTCAACCAACTGATTTACGACAGCCTGCTGTTGTTGCAACACCGCGGACAGGATGCTGCCGGCATCGCCACCGCCAACGGCAGTACCTTCCACATGCACAAGGCCAACGGCCTGGTGCGCGATGTCTTCCGCACCCGCAACATGCGCGGCCTGCCGGGCACGGCAGGCATCGGCCAGGTGCGCTACCCGACCGCCGGCTCGGCCTCGAGCGAGGAAGAGGCGCAGCCGTTCTACGTCAACGCCCCCTACGGCATCATCCTGGCGCATAACGGCAACCTGACCAACTGGCAGCAGCTGCGCGAGGAAATGTTCCGCCGCGACCGCCGCCACATCAACACGCATTCGGACACCGAAGTGCTGCTGAACGTGCTGGCCGACGAGCTGCAGCGCGCCAGCAACGGCATGGCGCTCGATCCGGAAATGATCTTCAAGGCCGTGGCGGGCATGCACCGGCGCGTGCGCGGCTCGTACGCGATCGCCGCGCAGATCGCCGGCTACGGCATGCTGGCCGTGCGCGACCCGTTCGGCATCCGCCCGCTGTGCCTGGGCAGCGTCGAGACCCCCACCGGCAAGGAATGGATGGTGGCCTCGGAGTCGGTGGCGCTGGAAGGCATCGGCTACAAGTTTGAGCGCGACGTGGGGGCGGGCGAGGCCATCTTCATCGACCTCGACGGCAAGCTCTACAGCAAGCAGTGCGCCGACAACCCGGTGCTGACGCCGTGCATCTTCGAATACGTCTACCTGGCCCGCCCGGATTCGTGCATCGACGGCGTGCCGGTCTACGACGCGCGCCTGCGCATGGGCGACTACCTGGCCGAGAAGATCCGCCAGGAAGTGTCGGCCGGCGATATCGACGTGGTCATGCCGATCCCCGACAGCAGCCGGCCGGCCGCGATGCAGGTGGCCAACCGCCTGGGCGTCAATTACCGCGAAGGCTTCTTCAAGAACCGCTACGTCGGCCGCACCTTCATCATGCCGGGCCAGGCGGTGCGCAAGAAGTCGGTGCGCCAGAAGCTCAACGCCATGGGCGTGGAGTTCAAGGGCAAGAACGTGCTGATCGTCGACGACTCGATCGTGCGCGGCACCACCTCGTTCGAGATCGTGCAGATGGCGCGCGACGCCGGCGCCAACAAGGTGATCTTCGCCTCGGCCGCGCCGCCGGTGAAGTTCCCCAACGTGTACGGCATCGACATGCCGACCCGCAGCGAACTGGTGGCGCATGGCCGCACGCACGAAGAGATCGCGAAGATCATCGGCGCCGACAAGCTGGTGTACCAGGACGTGGAGGCGATGAAGCAGGCGGTGCGCGACATCAACCCCGCGCTGAAGGACTTCGACGCCTCGTGCTTCGACGGCCGCTACATCACCGGCGATATCGACGAGGCCTACCTCGACCGCCTGGAAACCGCGCGCAGCCAGGCCGACCGCGACGGCACCGGTGGCGACACCGAGCGCTCGCAACTGCACCTGCAGCGCTCCGGCGGCAACGAGTAAGCCCCGCCACCGCGTTGGCGCGCGTTGACGAATGCGATGCCCGGCCGTAACATGGCCGGGCGTCGATTTGACAGTCAGCTTGCGGACGCGGGTACAGCCCGAAACAGCTAAAGAGATGGTGGCCAGCAAGATTTCCCGCTGCGCAGCGCCTTGCCGGCGCGACGATGCCCGGAAGCCGGCCGCCACAGCCTGAAGCCCAAGGCCATACGCATACGCAGGACAGCAAGCCCGTCGATCCGACCATCCGATCGCACGGGCTTTTTTCATGGCCGCGCGCCGTCCGCCGGGCGCTGCGCAGCTTGTCGCAACCATCGCATTTGCGCGGGTACGACCGCGCCACCAGCATGAACCAACCGCTCAATCCCGAATCGCTCGGCATCGATACCCTCGGCGTGCGCGCCGGCACGCTGCGCAGCGAGTTCATGGAGCACTCCGAGGCCATGTACCTGACCTCGAGCTTCTGCTTCAACAGCGCCGCCGAGGCCGCCGAGCGCTTTGCCAACTCGGAAGAGGGCTACACTTATTCGCGCTTCACCAACCCGACCGTGTCGATGTTCCAGTCGCGCCTGGCCGCGCTGGAAGGGGCGCAGGCCTGCATGGCGACGGCCTCGGGCATGAGCGCGATCCTGTCGGTGGTGCTGTCGTCGATGCAGGCCGGCGACCATCTGGTCAGCTCGCGCGCGATCTTTGGCTCGACCATGACGCTGTTCAACAATATCTTCGCCAAGTTCGGCGTCGAGACCACCTTTGTCGATCCGACCGACCTGCAAGCGTGGCGCGCCGCGGTGCGGCCCAACACCAGGCTGTTCTTCCTGGAGACGCCATCGAACCCGCTGACCGAGGTGGCCGACATCGCCGCGGTGGCGGATATCGCCCACGACGCCAAGGCGCTGCTGGTGGTCGACAACTGCTTCTGCTCGCCCGCGCTGCAGCAGCCGATGAAGTTCGGCGCCGACATCGTGGTGCATTCCGCGACCAAGCATATCGACGGCCAGGGCCGCGTGCTGGGCGGCGCGGTGCTGGGCACGCACGACTTCATCATGGGCAAGGTGTTCCCGTTCGTGCGCACCGCCGGGCCGACGCTGTCGGCTTTCAATGCCTGGGTGCTGCTCAAGGGCATGGAGACGCTGGCAATCCGCATGGAGCGCCATTCGGCGAGCGCGCTGGCGCTGGCGCAGTTCCTGGAATCGCATCCGGCGGTGGCGCGCGTGTTCCACCCGGCGCTGGCGTCGCACCCGCAGCACCAGATCGCGATGCGCCAGCAAAGCGGCGGTGGCGCCATCGTCTCGTTCGAGCTCAAGGGCGCCACGCCCGAGCAGCAGCGCGCCAATGCCTGGCGCGTGATCGACAACACGCGGCTGTGCTCGATCACCGGCAACCTGGGCGACACCCGCACCACCATCACGCACCCGTACACCACCACGCACGCGCGCGTCAGCCCCGAGGCCAAGGCGGCCGCGGGCGTCGGCGAAGGGCTGATCCGCCTGGCGGTGGGGCTGGAGTCGGTCGAGGACCTGAAGGCCGACCTGCTGCGCGGCCTGGGCGACTGAGGCGCTACTCGGTCGCCGCGACCACCGGGGCCTGTTCTTGCAGGACTGGCCCTTGCGGTGGCTGCGCTAGCGGCGCGGGCTCGTCGCTGCCGGCCATCGCCTTGACGCCGGCGGCGGTGACGTCGTAGGTGGCGCCGACCGCGGTCGAGGCCACGCTGACCGCGGCCGAGCCCACCGTCGCCACCGTCGACACCGCGGCGCTGCCGACCGCCACGGTGGCGCCGACCACCATGCAAGCGGACAGCGACGCGACGGCGCAGGCGGCCGCCAGCATCGGGGCGATGCGCGGCAGGGTGGCGCAGGTTTCGCTATGGTTGCGCAGGTTGCGACGCAGGCGGAGAAATAAAGACGGCATAAAACTCTTGGTATTGGTTGAGCCTGGCATGGGGTCGAGTCAGCGCAGCAGCCGGCGGCGCAGCAGCACCAGGCACACCACCAGCGCGATGACCGCATAGGCGGCCAGCACCGCCAGGTGCAGGCTGGCGCCGTCGAGCGGGCGGCCCAGCATCAGCGGCCGGATCAGCGCCACGGCGTGCGCCAGCGGCAGCGCCTTGGCGGCGGCCTGCACACCTTCGGGCAGCTGTTCCAGCGGGAAGAACACGCCCGACAGCAGCAGCATCGGCGTCATCACCAGGGTCTGGTAGAACATGAAGAAGTCGTAGCTCGGCGCCAGCGCGGTGACGATCATCGCCAGCGCGGCGAAGGCGATCCCGGCCAGCACGATCACCGGCAACGCCAGCAGCGCCCCCGGCATCTGCGCATAGCCGAGAGCGCCCGCCACCAGCATGATGGCCAGCCCCGACAGCACCGCCTTGCTGGCGGCCCAGGCGATCTCGCCCAGCACCACGTCGCCCAGCGTCAGCGGCGCATGCATGATCGCTTCCCAGGTGCGCTGCACATGCATGCGCGAGAACGCCGAATACATCGACTCGAAGCTGGCCGACATCATCACGCTGGACGCGGTGGTGCCGGCCGCCAGGAAGGCGATATACGACACCCCGTCGACCTGGCCCACCATCAGCCCGAGCCCGAGGCCGAGGCCGAACAGGTAGATCATCGGGTCGGCCAGGTTGCCGATCATCGACGGAATCGCCAGCTTCTTCCACACCATGTAGTTGCGGTACCAGACCATCATCCAGTTGCGCAGGTTGCGCGGCAGCAGCGGCTGCGGATAGGTCTGGCGCGACGCCATGGCGGCGGCGGGGGAGGCATCGGCGGCGTCCGCGCGGGGGTCCTGTTCGCTCATGTCGTCCCTTGTTTCAGTCCCGCATCTCGCGGCCGGTCAGCTTGAGGAACACGTCCTCGAGGTTGGCCGGGCGGTGCAGGTAGCGCACGCCGCTCCTGCCGTGCAGCGCCGCCAGCAGCGGGGCGGGCTCGCGCACGTAGCAGAACAGCGTCTCGCCGCTCATTTCGGTGCGCTGCGCCAGCGGTGTCAGCGTGCCGCGCAGCGTTTCCAGTTCATCGCCATAGACCTCGACCACGTCGCAGCCGATCTGGCTGTCGATCAGCTCGTGCGGCTTGCCTTCGGCGATCTTGCGGCCGCCGTCGATCACGCACAGGTAGTTGCACAGCCGCTCGGCTTCCTCCATGAAGTGCGTGGTCAGCAGGATGGTCTTGCCGCTGGCCATCAGCGATTTCAGCCGCTCCCAGATCAGGTGGCGCGCCTGCGGGTCGAGGCCGGTGGTGGGCTCGTCCATTACCAGCAGGTCCGGGTCGTTGATCAGCGCGCGCGCCACGGTCAGGCGCCGGCGCATGCCGCCGGAGAGGTCGCGCACCTGCGCGTCGGCGCGGTTTTCCAGCCGCGCGAATTCCAGCAGCTTCGGCACGCGCCGCTCGATCTCGGCCGACGACAGCCCGAAGTAGCGGCCGAAGATGCGCAGGTTCTCGATCACCGAGAAGTCGGGGTCGAGATTGTCGAACTGCGGCACCACGCCCACGCGCATGCGCGCCTGCGGCGCGCGCTCGGGGATGGGCTCGCCGCACAGCGTCAGCGTGCCCGCCAGCGGCGTGGTCAGGCCCAGCAGCAGCCGCAGCGTGGTGGTCTTGCCGGCGCCGTTGGGGCCCAGCAGGCCGAAGCACTGGCCGCGGAAAACCTGCAGGTCGAGGTCGTCGACCACGACCGTGTCGCCGTATTGCTTGCGCACCTTGCGCAATTCGAGGATGGCAGTCAAGGCAGGGTCCGGTGTGGCGCCGCAACGGCGCAATATCCGCCATTATGCCGGTCATCCGCGCCGGCCTCGGTTGGCGCGGTGCAGCAGGCGCGGGAATAAAAAAACCGCCAGCGAACTGGCGGTTTTTTTGCCTGGCTAGGCCAGGCGCGAAGCGTACCGGAATCAGTACATCTTCTTCGGCAGCATCTGCATGCGCAGGCGCTTGCGCAGGCGTGCTTCGGCGGCCTTCTTCTTGCGCTTGCGCTCGGTCGTCGGTTTCTCGTAAGCGGTACGGCTCTTGAGTTCAACGATCAGGCCAGTCTGCAGAATGGCGCGACGGAAACGCCGCATTGCAACTTCAACGGGCTCACCGGGTTTCAAGACGATCTTAGTCAATTCAGTCCTTTAGGGGATTGCCGCCGGGGCGGCTGGTTCACACGGGGGGAAACTGCGGTCGCCGGAGCGACTGGTATTGCACGCCGGGCCAATGCCCTGGTGCGCCCCCGCGAACCTGAAAGATGTGGACGTTTCAGTCCGTGCAACCAGTGTCAGGGGTGATAGCGCCAGGTCCGAACATAACTGGAGCCTGACAGTACCGGTTTCCATGAATGCTATACGCCCGTAACTATGGCATGTATACGACGGCGCTGTCAAGAATGCAGTGCAACGCAGGCGCGGCGGCCGGGCCTGGAAGTTATCGCCAGGCCACTTCAGCGTGCCGCGGCGTCGGCACCCGACCGCGAGCCGTCTTTATACCGTTTTTACAGCCGTAGCGGGCCTTTCTACCCCGTTTTTATCCCCACATCCCTAATCTGGGTGACGTCTGCCACTCACGATTCTGCTCGACATGGATGCGATGTTCCTGCTCGTTCTGATTGCCTTCGGCGCCGCCAGCGTCGCCCTGGTCGCGCTGTGCGCATGGCTGTGCGGCCCGGCGCGGCCGGTATCTGCCGCGGACCGGCCCCAGCCGGGCGCCACCACCGCCGGAGACCGCTGATGGACTGGACCGAACTGCTGGCCGGCGTGCTTGCCGTGGCCATCTTCCTCTACCTGCTGATTGCGCTGTGCCGTCCGGAGAAGTTCTGATGCCGACCGATTTCCCGGGCCTGCTGGCCCTGTACCTGGCCATCCTGCTGGCCCTGGCCCCTTTGCTTGGCCGCTACCTGCGCCGCGCGGTCGAAGACGACCGCTACCGCCTGACCGGCTGGGGCCGGCCGCTCGAGCGCGCGCTGTACCAGCTCGCCGGCGTGCCTGGCGGCGAGCGGGGCGGCGCGCAGATGGGCTGGCGGCGCTATGCGCTGGCCGTGCTTGCCTTCAACCTGCTCGGCGCGGTGGCGGTCTATGCGCTGCAGCGCCTGCAGGGCTGGCTGCCGCTGAACCCGCAGGGCTTCGGCGCGGTGTCGCCGGACTCGGCCTTCAACACCGCCGTCAGCTTCGTTGCCAACACCAACTGGCAGGGCTATGCCGGCGAATCGACCATGAGCTACCTGACGCAGATGCTGGCGCTGACGGTGCAGAACTTTGTCTCGGCGGCCACCGGCATCGCCGTGGTGTTCGCGCTGATCCGCGGCTTTGCGCGCCAGCGCGCCGGCGGCATCGGCAACTTTTGGGTCGACCTGACACGCATCACGCTGTACGTGCTGGTGCCGCTGGCATCGGCCATTGCGCTGATGCTGGCGAGCCAGGGCGTGATCCAGAACTTCAGCGGCTACCGCGACGCCGCGCTGCTGCGTCCGGTGGCCTACAGCCAGCCGGTCACGGACGCCGCCGGCAATCCGGTTGCCGATGCGCAAGGCCAGGCGCTGACCCGTGCCGCCACGGCGCACACGCAGACGCTGCCGATGGGGCCAGTGGCGTCGCAAGAGGCGATCAAGATGCTGGGCACCAACGGCGGCGGCTTCTTCAACGCCAACTCGGCGCATCCGTACGAGAACCCGACCGCGCTGTCCAACCTGATCGAGATGCTGGCGATCTTCCTGATCCCGGCCGCGCTGTGCTTCACCTTCGGCGAGATGGTGCAGGACCGGCGCCAGGGCGTGGCGGTGCTGGCGGCAATGACGCTGCTGTTCGTGGCCATGGCGTGCCTGGCCGCGCTCGCCGAGCAGCGCGCCGGGACGGTACTGTCCGCGCTGCCGCTGGACCACGCGGGCTCCGCGCTGCAGGCGGGCGGCAATATGGAAGGCAAGGAAACGCGCTTCGGCGTGGCCGCCTCCGCGCTGTTCGCGGCGATCACCACGGCGGCGTCGTGCGGCGCGGTCAATGCCATGCACGATTCCTTCACTGCGCTGGGCGGCATGGTGCCGATGCTGCTGATGCAGCTGGGCGAGGTGGTGTTCGGCGGGGTCGGCTCCGGCCTGTACGGCATGCTGGTCTATGCGGTGCTGGCGGTGTTCATCGCCGGCCTGATGATCGGCCGCACGCCGGAATACCTCGGCAAGAAGATCGAGGCCTTCGAGATGAAGATGACCGTGATCGTGATCCTCGTCACGCCGTTGCTGGTGCTGCTGGGCACAGCGGTGGCGGTGATGGCGGGGGCGGGCCGCGCGGGGGTGCTCAACCCGGGCACGCACGGATTTTCCGAGATCCTGTACGCGCTGTCGTCGGCGGCCAACAACAACGGCAGCGCGTTCGCGGGACTGTCGGCCAACACCCCGTTCTACAACACGCTGCTGGCCGCGGCGATGTGGTTCGGCCGCTTCTGGATCGTGATCCCGGTACTGGCGCTGGCAGGCTCGCTGGCGGCCAAGCCGAAGCTGCCGGCCACCGGCGGCACCATGCCCACGCACGGCGCGCTGTTCGTGGTGCTGCTGGCCGGCGCCGTGCTGATGGTGGGCGCGCTGACCTATGTCCCGGCGCTGGCGCTGGGTCCGGTCGCCGAACACCTGCAGGGCGTGCTGGCCGGCGCCGCGCGCTGATCGCCAGTCCTGACGAATCGCCACTCGCGAACCTGTTCCCATGATGCAACCCGATACCCTGACCACGCGGCCCCAGGCCGCCCCGGAGCGCGCCGAGGACGGCGCCGCCCATGATCCAGCCCACGATGCCGCGCACGACCCCGCGCGCGCGCCGCGCCGCCTGCTGTCGCCCGAGCTGGTGCGCCCGGCGCTGCTCGCGGCGCTGCGCAAGCTGTCGCCGCGCGAGCAGCTGCGCAACCCGGTGATGTTCGTGGTCTATGCCGGCGCCGTCCTGACCACGCTGCTGGCGCTGCGCGCGATGGTCGCGCCGCAGCCGCATGCCCCGGAAAGCGCCGGCTTTATCGTCGCGGTCACGATCTGGCTGTGGGTCACCGTGCTGTTTGCCAACTTTGCCGAGGCCCTGGCCGAGGGGCGCAGCCGCCAGCAGGCCGCGTCGCTGCGCGGGCTCAAGCGCACCGCGAGCGCGCGCGTGCTGACCGAGGGCCGCCGCGACGGTGCCATGCAGGTGCGCCCGGCCACCACGCTGCGCCGCGGCGACGTGGTGCTGGCCGAAGCCGGCGACATGATCCCCGGCGACGGCGAGGTCATCGAAGGCGTGGCCTCGGTCGACGAAAGCGCCATCACGGGCGAGTCGGCACCGGTGATCCGCGAATCCGGCGGCGATTTCTCGTCGGTCACCGGCGGCACCCGCGTGCTGTCCGACTGGATCGTGGTGCGCATCACCACCAATCCCGGCGAGAGCTTTATCGACCGGATGATCTCGATGGTGGAAGGCGCGCGGCGCCAGAAGACACCCAACGAGCTGGCGCTGACCATCCTGCTGGTCGGGCTGTCGATGGTGCTGCTGCTGGCCACGGCCACGCTGCTGCCGTTCTCCGCCTACAGCGTGCTGGTGACGGGCGCGGGGCTGCCGGTCACGGTGACGGTACTGGTGGCGCTGCTGGTGTGCCTGATCCCGACCACCATCGGCGGGCTGCTGTCGGCGATCGGCGTGGCCGGCATGAGCCGCATGATGGCGGCCAATGTGATCGCGACCTCGGGCCGCGCGGTGGAAGCGGCCGGCGACGTCGACGTGCTGCTGCTCGACAAGACCGGCACGATCACGCTGGGCAACCGCCAGGCCGCGCGGATGCTGCCGGCACCGGGCGTGAGCGAACGCCAGCTGGCGGCCGCGGCGTGGCTGTCGTCGCTCGCCGATGAAACCCCGGAGGGCCGCAGCATCGTGGCGCTGGCGCGCCAGCAGGCCAGCGCCGACGCCCCGGGCATGGGTGCGGCGCGGCCGGTGTTCGTGCCGTTCAGCGCGCAGACGCGCATGAGCGGCGTCGACCTCGACGACGGCGCGTCGCGGCGCAGCGTGCGCAAGGGCGCGGCCGATGCCGTGCGCCGCTACGTGGCCGAGCATGCGGGCAAGTTTCCCGATGCGGTCACGCACGCGGTCGAGGACGTGGCGCGGGCCGGCAGCACGCCGCTGGTGGTGGCCGAGCTGGGCGGGGCCGAGGTGCGCGTGCTGGGCGTGGTGGAGCTGAAGGACACGGTCAAGCGCGGCATCCGCGAGCGCTTCGGCGAACTGCGCCGCATGGGCATCCGCACCGTGATGATCACCGGCGACAACCGGCTGACCGCCGCCGCGATCGCCGCCGAGGCGGGCGTCGATGACTTCCTTGCCGAGGCCACGCCCGAAGCCAAGCTGGCGCTGATCCGCCAGTATCAGGCCGAAGGGCGGCTGGTGGCGATGACCGGCGACGGCACCAACGACGCCCCGGCGCTGGCGCAGGCCGACGTCGCGGTCGCCATGAACAGCGGCACCCAGGCCGCGCGCGAGGCCGGCAACATGGTCGACCTCGACAGCAACCCGACCAAGCTGATCGAGATCGTCGGCATCGGCAAGCAGATGCTGATGACCCGCGGCGCGCTCACCACCTTCAGCGTGGCCAACGACCTGGCCAAGTATTTCGCGATCATTCCCGCGGCCTTTGCCACCACCTATCCGCAGCTCGGCCTGCTCAACGTGATGGGGCTGGCGACGCCGGCATCGGCGATCCTGTCGGCGGTGATCTTCAACGCGCTGATCATCGTGGTGCTGATCCCGCTGGCGCTGCGTGGCGTGCGCTACCGCGCGCTCGGCGCCGCCGCGTTGCTGCGCCGCAACCTGCTGGTGTACGGGCTGGGCGGCATCGCGCTGCCGTTTGCCGGCATCAAGCTGATCGACCTGGGCCTGGCCGCCATGGGCTGGGCCTGATCCGACCCGACCTCAAACAATGTTCGGAGCAACCATGTCCAATCCAATCACTGCCGGCACCGCGCACGCCGCGCACACCGAAGAACAGGGCGGCCTGATGCGCCCGGCGCTGGTCATCCTGCTGGCGCTGTCGCTGCTGACCGGCCTGCTGTACCCCGCGGCGATCACCATGATTGCCGGCGCGGCCTTTCCGCACCAGGCGGCCGGCTCGCTGATCGTGCGCGACGGCAAGGTGCTGGGATCCGAGTTGATCGGCCAGCCGTTCTCCGCGCCCGGGGACTTCTGGGGCCGGCTCTCGGCGACCGCGCCAATGCCTTATAACGGCGGGGCTTCCGGCGGCTCCAACCTGGGGCCGTCGAACCCGGCGCTGGCCGATGCGGCACGCGCGCGCATCGAGGCTTTGCGCGCGGCCGATCCCGGCAACACCGCGCCGGTGCCGGTGGACCTAGTCACCGCCTCCGGCAGCGGCCTGGACCCGCATATCAGCGTGGCCGCGGCCGAGTACCAGGCGGCGCGCGTGGCGCGGGCGCGGGGTGTGCCGCTCGCGCAGGTGCGCGCGCTGATCGCGGCGCATACCGACAGGCCGCTGCTGCCGGTGCTGGGCGAGGCCGGAGTCAACGTGCTGCAGCTGAACCTGGCACTGGATGCGCTGCCGGCGCGCTGAGGCGGCAAACCTCGCGGCGAACCTCGCGGCGGGCCTCGCGCCGGCCTGCATGGCACAATCTGGCTGCGCTCGCGCTGCCGCAACGTGAGCGCGCCCACCATGCCCGCGCGCCCAGCCGACGACCTCCGCCCCGATCCCGACCACCTGCTGCAACGCCTGCAGGCCGACGGCGAACGCGCCGCGCGCGGACGCCTGCGCATCTACTTCGGCGCCTCGGCGGGGGTCGGCAAGACCTTTGCGATGCTGGCGGCGGCACGCGCGCTGCGTGAACAGGGCGGCGATGTGGTGGTGGGCGTGGTCGAAAGCCATGGCCGCGCCGAGACCGAGGCGCTGGCCGAAGGCCTCGAGCAACTGCCGCGGCGCGTGCTCGAGCACCGTGGCCGCGCGCTGCAGGAATTCGACCTCGACGCCGCGCTGGCACGCCGGCCGGCGCTGGTGCTGGTGGACGAACTGGCCCACAGCAACGCGCCCGGCAGCCGCCATCCCAAGCGCTGGCAGGACATTGCCGAGCTGCGCTCGGCCGGCATCGACGTCTGGACCACCGTCAACGTCCAGCACCTCGACAGCCTGAACCAGGCGGTGGCCGGCATCACCGGCATCCGCGTGCGCGAGACCGTGCCCGACGCGGTCTTCGACGAGGCCGACGAAGTGGTGCTGGTCGACCTGCCCGCCGACGAGCTGCTGCGCCGGCTGCGCGAAGGCCGGGTGTACGTCCCCGAACAGGCCCGCCACGCGGTGCAGCACTTCTTCCGCAAGGGCAACCTGATCGCGCTGCGCGAGCTGGCGCTGCGCCGCACCGCCGACCGCGTCGACGACGATGTGCGCGCCTACCGCCAGCAGGCGTCGATCGAGCCGGTGTGGCGCACGCGCGAAGCCGTGCTGGCCTGCATCGGCCTCGGCAGCGATGCCGCGCAGGTGGTGCGCAGCGCGCGCCGGCTGGCGGCGCAGCTCGATTGCGACTGCCATGTGGTGACAGTGTCGGTGCCGCGGCTGGCGCCGGTGCCTGACCCGCTGCGCGCGCAGCTCGACGAGGCCACGCGGCTGGCCGAGTCGCTGGGCGCGCGCACCGAGACCCTGGCCGGCAGCGACATGGTGGCGGCGGTGGCCGGCTATGTGCGGCGGCACAACCTGACCAAGGTCCTGATCGGCCGCACCCCGGCGCGCTGGCGTGACCGTGGCGCTGCGCTGCCGGGCCGCCTGCATGCGTGGCTGGCGCAGCTGCTGGCGCCGTGGCTGGGTGCGCGCGCCTGGCTGTTCGGGCGCAGCAGCTTTGCCGATGCGCTGGCGGCCGCGTGTCCGGAGGTCGACGTGATCCGCGTCGCCGCCGACGGGGTCCGGCATGATGCGCCCGATGCCGTCCGCAATGCGCATGGCGTCCAACCGCAAGTTGAAGAGGTCGGTCCGGCGCAGTGGCCCGGCCTGCTGTGGGCGGTGGCCTGGTGCGCCGGCGCCACCGCGCTGTCGGCGCTGGCGCGGCCATGGTTCGACCTGGTCAATATCGCCATGCTGTTCCTGCTGGCGGTGGCGGGGGTGGCGCTGCGCCACGGACGCACCGCCGGCGCCTTCGCCGCGCTGGTGGCGGTGGGCGCGTTCGACTTCTTCTTCGTGCCGCCGCAGCTGTCGTTCGCGGTCAGCGACGTGCAATACCTGGTGACCTTCCTGGTGATGCTGGCGGTGGGGCTGGTGATCGGGCAGCTCACCGCCGGGCTGCGCGAGCAGGCGCGCGTGTCGGTCCAGCGCGAGACCGACGCGCGCACGCTGTACGAACTGGCGCGCGAACTGTCGGCGGCGCTGACCGATGCACAGATCATCGCCATCGGCAGCCGCTTCCTGCGCGCGGCGTTCGACGCGCGCACGGCGTTCTTCCTGGCCGGCCCGAAAGGGCGCTTGCTGCCTGCTGCAACCGATGCCGAGAGCGATGCACAAGCCGGCGTCGCGGCGCAGAGCGACGCCATCGACCATGTGCTGGCGCAATGGGTGTTCAACCACGGCCAGCCGGCCGGCACCGGCACCGACACGCTGCCGGCGGGCACGGTGCTGTACCTGCCGCTGAAAGCGCCGATGCAGGTGCGCGGCGTGCTCGCAGTCGAGCCGCGCGCCTGGCGTGCCTTCGCGCAGCCAGCGCTGCGGCGCCAGGCCGATGTCTTCGCCACGCTGATCGCGATTGCGCTGGAGCGGCTGCATTACGTCGAGGTCGCGCAGCAGGCCCTGTTGACGATGGAGTCCGAACGTTTGCGCAGCTCGCTGCTGGCGGCGGTGTCGCATGACCTGCGCACGCCGCTGACCAGCCTGATCGGCATGGCCGAGACCCTGCAGCGCGGCACGCCGCCGCTGGCGCCGGGCGTGGCCGAAACGGTCGGTGCCATGCGCGACCAGGCGCGGCGCATGCATGCGATGGTGGCCAACCTGCTCGACATGGCCCGCCTGCAGGGCCCCGACGTGGCGCTGCGCAAGACCTGGCAGTCGTTCGAGGAACTGGCCGGCGCGGCGCTGGCATCGCTGCGCGATGCGCTCGCGCGGCACCGCGTGGTGGTGGCCGACCTGTCGGCGCTGCCGCTGGTGGAATGCGATGGCGTGCTGATCGAGCGCGTGCTGTGCAACCTGCTCGAGAACGCCGCCAAGTACACCGCGCCGGGCACCGAGATCCGGCTGCGCGGCGAGGTCACCGAAGCGTCGGTGCATCTGATCGTCGAGGACGACGGCCCCGGCGTGCCGGCCGCGATGGCACGCCAGGTGTTCGAAAAATTCACGCGCGGCGAGCGCGAATCCGTCACCAGCGGCGTGGGCCTGGGCCTGGCCGTGTGCGAGGCGATCGTGCAGGCGCACGGCGGCAGCATCCGGGTCGAGCCGGTGCATCCGGCGCAGGCCGCGAAGGTCGATGGGGCCGGAGCGCGCTTCGTGGTCACGCTGCCGCGCGGCACCCCGCCCGTGCTGGAACCCGAAGCGGCCGGCGTGCCGGCCTGAAGCCGCCCAACTTGCAAGGAAGCAACGCGTCATGCCATTCGAGTTTTCGCCCACGGTGCTGCTGGTGGAAGACGAGCCCCATATCCGCCGCTTCGTGCGCGCGGCGCTGCAGGACGAGGGCTGCATCGTGCACGAGGCCGATACGCTGCAGCGCGGCCTGATCGAGGCCGGCACGCGCCAGCCCGACCTGGTGATCCTGGACCTGGGCCTGCCCGACGGCGACGGCGTGTCGATGATCGGCGAGCTGCGCACCTGGACCGAAGTGCCAGTGCTGGTGCTGTCGGCGCGCACCGACGAGACCGAGAAGATCCGCGCGCTCGACGCCGGCGCCGACGACTACCTGACCAAGCCCTTCGGCGTGGGCGAGCTGGTGGCGCGGCTGCGTGTGCTGTTGCGCCGGCATGCGCGCGCTGGCGCGCAGGGGCGGGCGCAGGTGGCGTTCGGCGATGTCGCCGTCGACCTCGCCAACCGGCAGGTCACGCGCGGCGGCGAGGCGGTGCACCTGACCCCGATCGAATACCGCCTGCTTGCCGTGCTGCTGGCGCACCGCGGCAAGGTCATGACGCACCGCGAGCTGCTGCGCGAAGTGTGGGGACCGTCCCATGCCGACAGCAGCCACTATCTGCGCGTCTACATGGGGCACCTGCGGCACAAGCTGGAGGCCGACCCGGCCCAGCCGGCGTGGCTGCTGACCGAGGTCGGCGTGGGTTACCGCTTCGCCGGCTGAGCCCGGGGAAGCCCACTTCACACCATCCGTTTGCGATCGATCACGCGCCGCGTGAGGGCGGCGCTCGTCCATGCCATCCGCTCCCGGTAAACCCGCAAACGCACTAAAAAAACCTTTGACGGATAAATTCATCTGTATAAACTATTATTCATAAACAT
The DNA here is from genome assembly GCF_035818815.1 of Cupriavidus sp. SS-3. Taxonomy (NCBI): domain Bacteria; kingdom Pseudomonadati; phylum Pseudomonadota; class Betaproteobacteria; order Burkholderiales; family Burkholderiaceae; genus Cupriavidus; species Cupriavidus sp. SS-3. Next base: position 68,201 of record NZ_JAYLVT010000024.1, on the reverse strand, counting down.
GAATTCAGGCAGGAGACCCGCATGCCCCACCAACCTGTGTATTTCATCTCGACCGCCGAGGTCGAGGGCTACCACCCCGCCAACCATGTCGGCACGCTCAACCGCCGGCTGGTCGCGCCGGAAACGGTCGGTTCGCGCCACCTGGAAGTGATCCACGGCACCATCGAGAAGGGCAAGGGCGCGCTGCCGCACGCGCATCCCGGCATCGAGCAGGTCTGCTACGTGCTCGAAGGACGCGCCGTCGCCGAGGTCGGCGGCCAGCGCCGCGAGCTGGGTCCGGGCGACTGCTGTTTCTTCCCCCCGGACCAGATGCACGTCTTCACGGTGGTCAGCGACGAGCCGGCGAAGATTCTGGTGATCTATTCCCCGCCCTACGAGGAATCCCCTGACCGCGTGATACGGCCCGCCTGACCGGCGGCGCTCACGGGCAGGGCACATAACGACAGGAGACAACCACCGTGAAGTCCTTCAAGAACGCTTTTGCCGGCCTGTTGCTGGGTTGCAGCGCGGCGCTGGCCGCCAACCCGGCGCTGGCCGCCGATGAATTCCCCGCCAAGCCGCTGCGCCTGGTGGTGCCGTTTGCCGCCGGCAGCGGCACCGATGCCGTGGCGCGCCTGACCGCCAAATACCTGGGCGAGTCGCTGCAGCAGCCGGTGGTGGTGGACAACAAGCCCGGCGCCAACGGCACCATCGCCGCCGAGTTCGTGGCCAAGGCGCCCGCCGACGGCTATACGCTGTTCATGACCACCAACACCACGCATTCGGCCAACCCGTCGCTGATGAAGCAGTTGCGCTATGACCCGGTCAAGGATTTCACGCCGATCTCGCGCATGGGCAACCTGCCGTTCATGCTGGTGGTCAACCCGGCGCTGCCGGTCAAGACGCTGCGCGAGTTCGTCGACTACGCCAAGGCGCATCCGGGACTGACCTATGCCAGCGGCAACAGCACCGGCATCGTCTCGGGCGCGACGCTGTCGAAGATGGCGGGGCTGAAGATGCTGCACGTGCCGTACAAGAGCACGCCGCCGGCGATGACCGACGTGATGGGCGGCCAGGTGCAGGCCATGTTCGTCGACTTTGCCGCCGGCATCGCCAACGTGCGCGCCGGCAAGCTGCGCGCGCTGGCGGTCACCACCGCGCAGCGCAGCGCGCTGCTGCCGGACCTGCCGCCGCTGGCGAGCGTGCCGGAACTGAAGGGTTTCGACGTGACCTCGTGGAACGGCGTGTTCGGCCCGGCCGGAGTGCCGGCCCCGGTGGTCGAGCGCCTGAACCGCGAGCTGGTCGCGATTGCGACCAGCAAGCAGCATGCGGCACAGTTCCACGCGCTCGGCTTCGAGCCCTTCGGCAGCACGCCGGCCGAGCTCAACCAGTTCGTCGTGGCCGAGTTGCAGAAGTGGGCGCGGCTGGTGAAGGACGCAGGCATCCAGCCGGAATAAGACACCGTCGAACAGACAACGACAGCAAGCAGGTAACGCGATGAATTTCGATCTCTCCGAAGAACAGGCCTCCATTGTCGAGGCGGTGCAGCAGGTCTGCGCGCAATTCGACATGGAATACTGGGACCGCCTCGACAAGTCCGGCACCTATCCGCATGAGTTCTACCAGACGCTGTGCGAAGGTGGCTGGCTCGGCGTGGCCATGCCCGAGGCCTTCGGCGGCGCGGGGCTGGGCATCCTGGAAGCGGCGCTGGTGATGCAGACCATCTCGCAGTCGGGCGCGGGCATGACCGGCGCGTCGGCGGTGCACATGAACGTATTCGGCCTGAACCCGGTGGTGGTGTTCGGCACCGACGCGCAGAAGGGCCGCTTCCTGCCGCCGCTGATCGCCGGCCAGGAGAAGGCCTGCTTCGGCGTGACCGAGCCCGACGCCGGGCTGGACACCACCAAGCTCAAGACCTTTGCGCGCAAGGTGCCGGGCGGCTACTCGGTGAGCGGCCGCAAGATCTGGATCTCGACCGCGCAGGTGGCCGACCGCATGCTGCTGCTGGCGCGCACCACGCCGCTGGAGTCGGTGAAGAAGTCGACCGAGGGCCTGTCGCTGTTCTACACCAGGGTCGACCGCAGCAAGATCGAGATCCGCGAGATCGACAAGATGGGCCGCGCCGCCGTCGACACCAACATGCTGTTTATCGACGACCTGTTCATTCCGGACGAAGACCGCATCGGCGAAGAGGGCAAGGGCTTCGAGTACATCCTGCACGGGCTCAATCCGGAGCGCATCCTGATCGCGGCCGAGGCCATCGGGCTGGGACGCGCGGCGCTGGCCATCGCCACGCAGTACGCCAAGGAGCGCGTGGTGTTCGGCCGCCCCATCGGCATGAACCAGGGCGTGCAGCATCCGCTGGCGCAGGCGTGGATGCAGCTGGAGTCGGCCAACCTGATGATGCTCAAGGCCGCGGCGCGCTACGACGCGGGCCAGTCGTGCGGGGCCGAGGCCAATGCCGCCAAGTACCTCGCCGCCGAGGCCGGCCACAATGCCTGCCAGACCGCGATCCTGACGCTGGGCGGCATGGGCTACTCGCGCGAGTACCGGGTCGAGCGGCTGCTGCGCGAGTCCTATATCCCGCGCATCGCGCCGGTCAGCCCGCAGCTGATCCTGTGCTTTATCGCCGAGCGCGTGCTGGGCTTGCCCAAGTCGTACTGAACGGGAGCGGCGATGCAAGACAAGGCAGTGCAGGGCAGTGCGCCGACCGGGCCGCTGGCCGGGATCCGCGTGATCGACATGACTTCGGTGGCGATGGGGCCGTATGCCACCCAGATCCTCGGCGACATGGGCGCCGAGGTGATCAAGGTCGAGCCGCCGGCGGGCGATGTGTTTCGCCATGCCGAGCCGGCGCGGCACGCCGCCATGGGCGCCAGCTTCCTGAACCTGAACCGCAACAAGCAGTTCGTGGTGCTGGACGTGAAGCAGCCCGACGACCTGGCGGCGCTGAAGGCGCTGATCGCCGGCGCCGACGTCTTTGTCTCGAACGTGCGGCCGCAGTCGCTGCGCAAGCTCGGGCTGGACTATGCCTCGCTGTGCGCGGACCATCCGCGGCTGATCTACTGCGGTGCCTATGGCTATTCGGAGTCAGGGCCGTACGCCGGCGCGCCCGCGTTCGACGACATCATCCAGGCGCGCAGCGGCATGGCGCAGTTCCAGGGCGCCAACTCGAACGAAGGGCCGCAGTACGTCAACACCATCCTCGCCGACAAGGTCGCCGGGCTGACCGTGGCCTATGCGATTCCGATGGCGCTGTACGAGCGCGAGCGCTCCGGCCGCGGCCAGGCCATCGAGGTGCCGATGTTCGAGACGCTGGTGTCGTTCCTGGCCACGGAACAGCTGGCCGGGCAGACCTTCGTGCCGCCGCTCGGGCCGGCCGGCTATCCGCGCGTGATGTCGCTGCACCGCAAGCCGTACCGCACCCGCGACGGGCATATCGCGCTGCTGCCGTACACCAGCGCGCAATGGCAGCGCTTCTTCGATGTCTCCGGCCATGCGCCGCTGGCCAGCGATCCGCGCTACGCCACGCCGGCCGCGCGCAGCGCCAATATCGACGCGCTCTATGCCACGCTGGCCGAGATCGTCGCGCAGCGCACCACCGCCGCATGGCTGGCGCTGCTGCGCGATGCCGACATCCCGCACAGCGAGGTGCCGCATTTCGACAGCCTCGCCGACGACCCGCACCTGAGCGCCACCGGCATGATGTTCGAATACGACCATCCAAGCGAAGGGCGCCTGCGCGGCGTGGGCATTCCCACGCGCTTCTCGCGTACGCCCGGCAATATCCGCAGCTGGCCGCAAGCCTTGCCGCCAGCCGCCCGTCAGGAGGACTGACCCGCGCTGCCGCCGCGTACAATCCCGGCCAACGGATACTGAAGTCGAGGAAGCCAACGATGGCAGCAAACGAAGCGGCGGAGAAGTCCGGTTACGGCAGCGTCAAGACGGCGCTGCGCGTGATCGAGATCATGGAAATCTATGCGCGCGAAGGGCGCTCGCTGACACTGACCGAACTGGCCAAGCTGCTGGGCGCGCCGATGTCGAGCTGCCTGGGGCTGATCCGCACGCTGGCTTCGCTGGGCTATCTGTACGAGACCGGGCGCCGCCAGGGCTACTATCCGACCCGCCGGCTGCTCGATATCGCGCAACGCATCGCCCGCAACGACCCGCTGCTGGAGCGTGTGCAGCCGGTGCTGGAATCGCTGCGCGACACCACCGGCGAGACCGTGGTGTTCGGCAAGCTGCAGGACGACGGGCGCGTGCTGTATCTGGAGGTGCGCGAATCCCCCAACCCGGTGCGCTATATCGCCGCGCCGGGCGAGCTGCGCGACGCGCATGTGAATTCCATCGGCCGCGCCATCCTCGGCACCATGACCAGGGAAAGCCGCGCGGAATTGCTGGCCGGCGCTTCCTTTGCGTCGCGCACCGGCCGCACGGTGGACTCGCTGCGGGTATTCGAGGCGGCGATGCAGCAATGGCAGGCGCAGGGGTGGTATCCGAATTTCGGCGAGTCGTTCCCCGACCTGGGGGCCATCGCGATGCCGGTATCGCTCGGCGGCGTGGTCTACGGGATGTCGGTGGCTGGGCCGCTGCATCGGGTCGAAGCCAATGCAGAGGCGATCGTCGTGGCGCTGAAGGCCGCCGGCGCTACGCTGCAGGAGTAAAACAAAGGGCGGGGCGCTGCGGCAGCCCCGAACCAAAGCCATTTGCGACCCACAAACGAAAAAGCCCGGTGCGTTTGCACCGGGCTTCCGTATCGGTTGGCTCCCCGACCTGGGCTCGAACCAGGGACCTGCGGATTAACAGTCCGTCGCTCTACCGACTGAGCTATCGGGGAACAGCTGAGAAAGAAATTATAGCCAGTTTCTCTTTTCTTCGTCAACACCCTTTCGACATTAACTTCCTGTCAGGGGAGGGGCTCGGCGAAGGCAGGCTTGCTGGCGCGTGGTGCAGGGTGGCTGGTTGCCGGCCCGGGACCGTGGCGCTGAACAGCGAGGCCGCATTATAGCGACGGTTCCGGCTTTGTGCCAGAAAAAAACCGCCTCGCGGCGGCTTTTTTCCGTGGGCCATGGCCGGTCAGTCGAACACCGGCGATTCCACGCCCAGCACCTTGTGCAGCTTCGGCGAGGTGGTGGTGTACTGCATGTGGATCTTCTTTTCCGGGAAGATATACGGCGCAGCACCGAACGCAGCCAGCGCAGCCTCGTGGAAGCCCGACAGGATCAGCTTCTTCTTGCCGGGGTAGGTGTTGATATCGCCGACCGCGAAGATGCCGGGGATATTGGTCTGGAATTTCTCCGTGTCCACCTTGATCTGCTTGCGCTCAAGGTCCAGGCCCCATTCGGCGATCGGGCCCAGCTTGGGCGACAGCCCGAAGAACACCAGCAGGTCGTCCAGCGGCAGGCGGCGGGTCACGCCGTCGGCGCCGCTCACCTTGATCTCGGTGAGCACGCCGTCCTTCTCTTCATAGCCGCTGATCTGCCCGACCACGAACTGCATTTCCATCTGCTCGCACAGTTCCTTCATCTTGGCGACCGACGCGGGCGCGGCGCGGAAGCCGTCGCGGCGGTGGATCATCACCACGGACTCGGCCTTGCCGACCAGGTCCAGGGTCCAGTCCAGCGCCGAGTCGCCGCCGCCGACGATCACCAGGTTGCGGCCGTGGAAGCGGCTCGGGTCCTTGACGCGGTAGAACAGCTGCTTGCCGTCGAACTTGTCGATGCCGTCGACCTTCAGCGTGCGCGGCTGGAACGAGCCCACGCCGGCGGCGATGAAAATGGTCTTGGTGATGAAGCGCGTGCCGAGCGAGGTCTCGACGAAGAAGCGGCCGTCTTCACGGCGCTCGACCACGGAGACTTCCTGGCCCAGGTGGAAGGTGGGCTCGAACGGCTCGATCTGCTTGAGCAGGTTGTCGGTCAGTTCCTGGCCGGTGCAGCTGGGCACGGCCGGAATATCGTAGATGGGCTTGTCCGGATACAGCTCGACGCACTGGCCGCCAACGACCTTCAGGGAATCGATGACGTGGGCCTTGATTTCGAGCAGGCCCAGTTCGAACACCTGGAACAGACCGACCGGGCCGGCACCGACGATCAGCGCGTCGATTTCCAGCGGCTGGCCGCCCGCGGGGCTGCCGCCCTCGACCTGTTTGGTCGTGTCGGCAACGGGATTTGGAATGCTCAAGTCCATTTTCGTCCTGATACGTTGGTTGGGCACGCGGGTGCCCGGCATTGCGGAAAGCGCGTGGGGACGGCTTTCTTTACTGCCCGGTGCGCTCAGCGCTCCAGGTACTGCAGCTTGTCGGTGGTGTCCTTCCACTCTTCGGCCTCGGCCAGCGGGGCCTTGGTCTTGGTGATGGAGGGCCAGGCGCGCGCCAGCTCGGCATTCAGTTCGATGAACTGCTGCTGGTCGCCCGGCACGTCTTCCTCGGCGTAAATGGCGTTCACCGGGCACTCGGCCACGCACACGGCGCAGTCGATGCACTCATCCGGGTCGATGGCCAGGAAGTTGGGGCCCTCGCGGAAACAATCGACCGGACACACGTCAACGCAGTCTGTGTAGCGGCAACGGATGCAGGATTCGGTGACAACGTGAGTCATTTCGGTTCCAGGAAAACGGGTCGGCTTTTAATGGGAAACTGTGGGGCCGCTTCTTGCCGGCGTGACGCGCCCAATCCATCACATGGAGGTACCCGCGTGCCGCAGGGCAGCATGGGCTGGGCGAACGCCGGCCGAGGCCTTTCGGAAACCGATATTGTAGCCGAGCCTTCTGGCAAGGATAGCCGGCCTATATAGCTGGATCAGATAGTTTTCTTATTTCTTTATGTACTTTTGATTTGACGCAGGGCGGCCGGCTGGCGGCTTTGTCTGTTCGCCGGCATGCCGCGCGGCAGCACCGCGCCAGCCGGCCGCGGGCAGACTTCAGGTAGCATGGCGTTCTGACCCCGGCATCGCCGTCTGGCCCGCTATGATCATCCAGTCCCTGCTCGACACCGACCTGTACAAATTCACGATGATGCAGGTGGTGCTGCATCAGTTCCCGCAGGCGCAAGTGGAATACCGCTTCAAGTGCCGCAACGCGGGTATCGACCTGACTCCGTATATCGACGAGATCCGCGCCGAGGTGGCGCACCTGTGCCAGCTGCGCTTCACCGAGGAAGAGCTGGCCTACCTGCGCGGCCTGCGCTTCATCAAGAGCGACTTCGTCGATTTTCTCGGACTGTTCCACCTGAACGAGAAATATGTCTCGGTGCGCCCGTCGCCGCAGGGCAACGGCGAGATCGAAATTGCCATCACCGGCCCGTGGCTGCACACCATCCTGTTCGAGGTGCCGGTGCTGGCCATCGTCAACGAAGTCTATTTCCGCCGCACCCAGCCCGAGCCCGACCTGGCCGAAGGCCGGCGCCGGCTGGAAACCAAGCTGGCGTTGCTGAAGACGCCCGAGCTGGGCGATTGCGTGATCGCCGACTACGGCACGCGTCGTCGTTTCTCGCGCGACTGGCAGGAAGAGGTGCTGCTGACCATGCGGCGCCTGCTGGGCCCGCAGCTGGCCGGCACCAGCAATGTCCACTTCGCGCGCCTGCATAATATGGTGCCGCTGGGCACGATGGCGCACGAATACCTGCAGGCCTGCCAGGCGCTGGGGCCGCGGCTGCGCGACTCGCAGGTGTTTGCGCTGGAACGCTGGGCGCGCGAATACCGCGGCGACCTGGGCATCGCGCTGTCCGACACCTACGGCTTCGATGCCTTCCTGCGCGACTTCGACCTGTATTTCTGCAAGCTCTTCGACGGCGTGCGCCACGATTCCGGCGATCCGCTGCTGTGGGGCGAGCGCATGGTGGCCCACTATGCCGCCAACCGCGTCGACCCGCGCACCAAGACGCTGATCTTCAGCGACAGCCTGGACATCCCGCGCGTGATCGAGCTGTACCAGCGCTTCCACGGCCGCTGCCGGCTGGCGTTCGGGGTCGGCACCAACCTGACCAACGACCTGGGCTACACGCCGCTGCAGATCGTGCTGAAGATGGTGCGCTGTAACGGGCAGCCGGTGGCCAAGCTGTCTGACACGCCGGAAAAGACCATGTGCGACGATCCCGGCTACCTGGCCTACCTGCGCCAGGTGTATTCGGTGCAGCCGGCCGCGTAGCCGGCCTCAACACAGCTGCGCCGCTGTATCGACCCTATAATCGCCGCATCGCGCCCTTGCGCATTGCCACTCCAGCCAGGCCCCATGGAAACCAACGACGCCCGCGACCGCATCTTTGCCCGCATCCGTGCCGCCCAGGGCAGGCCGGCCCGGCCCAGCGCGGGAGAACGCGGCGCCGTGGCCGATTACCTGGCCCGCCACCCGCAGGGCCCGCGTCCGGCCGCGGCGCCGGACCTGGCCGAAGCCTTCCTGGCGCAGGCGCAGCGCATGGCCTCGACCGTGGACCGCGTCGCGACCCTGGCCGAGGTGCCCGCCGCCACGGTGCGCTATCTCGACAGCCTGGGCCTGGTGCGCCGCGCGGTCGCGTGGGATGAATTCGGCCGGTTGCCCTGGCAGGACGCAGGGCTGGCAGTGGAGTGCCGCCCGCCGGTGCGCGACGCCGCGGCCGACCGCGAGCACGGCGACCTGGTCGGCATCACCGGATGTTTCTGCGCGATTGCCGAGACCGGCTCGCTGATGCTGCTGTCCGGCCCCGCCACCTTCGCCTCGGCCGCGCTGCTGCCCGAGACCCATGTGGCGGTGGTGCCGGGCTCACGCATCGTCGCCGGGCTGGAGGATGCGTTTGCGCTGGTGCGCAGCGAGCGCGGCGAGCTGCCGCGCGCCACCAACATCATCAGCGGTCCGTCGCGCACCGGCGATATCGAGCAGACCATCGTGCTGGGCGCCCACGGCCCGTACCGGGTGCATGTGATCCTGGTCGACGCGGCCTGAGCCGGATGGCGCGAGGACAGCGCGCCGCAATCCGAAAATGCACGCTGCAAGGGAATCGCGGCAAGGGCTTGCATTACACTTGCAGGCTTGCCCGCGCGCTTTGGCATCGCGCCGCGCGCGCCCATGACCGCTGCATTTCCGAGGAGATCCTGCCTGATGCGACATGCCCCCGTGCTGTTGCCACTGCTGGCCATGCTGGCCGCGTTTCCCGCCGCCGGTCATGCCGCCGATCTCGACGGGGCGTCGCTGTCGCCGCTGTGGGGACTGCCTTTTGCCGGCATCCTGCTGTCGATCGCGCTGTGGCCGCTGCTCGGCCCGAAGTTCTGGCACCACCATTACGGCAAGATCGCCGCCGGCTGGGGACTGCTGTTCCTGCTGCCGTTCGCGTTTCTGTTCGGCGCGCAGGCCGCTGCCGCCAGCACCGTGCACGCGCTGCTGGCCGAGTACATTCCGTTCATCGCGCTGATCACCACGCTGTATATCGTTGCCGGCGGCATCTGCGTGCGCGGCAACCTGCATGGCACGCCGGGGCTCAACACCGGCATGCTGGCGCTGGGCACGTTCCTGGCCAGCTTCATGGGCACCACCGGCGCCGCCATGCTGCTGATCCGGCCGCTGTTGCGCGCCAATGACAACCGCCGCCACGTGGCGCACGTGGTGGTGTTCTTTATCTTCCTGGTGGCCAATGCCGGCGGCGCGCTGACGCCGCTGGGAGACCCGCCGCTGTTCCTCGGCTTCCTGAAGGGCGTTGACTTCTTCTGGACCCTGCAGAACATCTTTCCGGAAACGCTCTTCGTCTGCGCGGCGCTGCTGCTGCTGTTCTACCTGGTCGACCGGTACTACTACCGCAACAAGGAAGAGGAATTGCCGCCGCGCAACGATCCCACCCCCGATTCGGGCGGCATTGCCATCGAAGGCAAGTTCAACTTCGTGCTGCTGCTCGCCGTGGTCAGCCTGGTGCTGATGAGCGGGCTGTGGAAGCCCGGGATCTCGTTCGATATCCTCGGCACCGAGGTGCCGCTGCAGGCCGCGGTGCGCGACGCCTTGCTGGTGGTGGTGGCGGTGGTGTCGCTGCTGGTCACGCCGCGCTCGGCGCGCGTGGGCAATGAATTCAACTGGGAACCCATCCTCGAGGTCGGCAAGCTGTTCGCTGGCATCTTCCTGACCATCATCCCGGTGATCGCCATGCTGAAGGCGGGCACCGACGGCGCGTTCTCGGGCGTGATCCGGGCGGTCAGCGACGCCAACGGGCAGCCGGTCGACAGCATGTATTTCTGGGCGACGGGCGTGCTGTCTTCATTCCTGGACAATGCGCCGACCTACCTGGTGTTCTTCAATACCGCCGGTGGCGACCCCGCCACGCTGATGACGCGAGATGCCTCGACGCTGGCCGCGATCTCGGCCGGGGCGGTGTTCATGGGCGCCAACACCTATATTGGCAATGCGCCCAACCTGATGGTCAAGGCGATTGCCGAAAACCGCGGCGTGCGCTTGCCGAGCTTTTTCGGCTACATGCTGTATTCGGGCATTTTCCTGGTGCCGCTGTTCGTCATCATGACCTTCCTCTTCTTCCATATCTGATGCCATGAAGCCGTCCGTCCTGGTCACCCGCGCCATCTATCCCGAGGTCATCGCGCACCTGGCGCAGTATTTCGATGTCGACGACAACCAGCAGGACGCGGTGCTCGACGCCGCGGCCCTGAAGGCGCGGCTGGCCGGCAAGGCCGGCGTGCTGGCCAACGCCGCCGACCGCATCGACGCCGGCGTCGTTGCCGGGCTGCCTGCGCTGCGCGCGGTGTGCAACATGGCGGTCGGCTACAACAACCTGGACCTGCCGGCCCTGACCGCCGCGGGCATCGTCGCCACCAATACCCCGGACGTGCTGACCGAGACCACCGCAGATTTCGGCTGGGCCCTGCTGATGGCAACCGCGCGCCGCGTCACCGAGGCCGAGCACTACCTGCGCGCCGGCAAGTGGCAGCGCTGGAGCTACGACATGCTGGTCGGCATGGACCTGTACGGCAGCACGCTGGGCATCCTCGGCATGGGCCGCATCGGCCAGGCGCTGGCGCGGCGTGCGGGCGGGTTTGGCATGAACGTGCTGTACCACAACCGCAGCCAGCTGCCGGCCGAGACCGAGCGCGCGCTCAACGCCCGCTATGTCGGCAAGGAAGACCTGCTGCGCCAGTCCGACCATCTGCTGCTGGTGCTGCCGTACGGCCCGCAGAGCCACCATGCCATCGGTGCCGCCGAGCTGGCGCTGATGAAGCCCACCGCGACGCTGGTGAACCTGGCGCGCGGCGGCATCGTCGACGATGCCGCGCTGGCGCAGGCACTGCGCGACAAGCGCATCTTCGGCGCCGGCCTGGATGTGTTCGAGGGCGAGCCGGCCGTCCATCCAGACCTGCTGACGGTGCCCAACGTCGTGCTGACGCCGCATATCGCCAGCGCGTCCGAGAAAACCCGCCGCGCCATGGCCATGCTCGCGGCCGACAACCTGATCGCGGCGCTCGACCAGGGCCCGCAGGCCGGCCATCCGCCCACCGTGATCAACCCTGAAGTGATGGCGCATCGCCGCTGAGGTTTTCGCATGACCCTGATTCCGTTCCTGACGCTGGCCGCGGCGCTGCTCGCGGTCGTGCTGCTGGTGATCGTGTTGCTGCGCCAGCAGGCCGGGTCATCCGGCGCCGGCATGGCGCGGCAACTCGACGAGATGCGGCTGGAGCAGGCCCGCGGCATGGAGCGGCTGGAGCGCGAGGTGCGCACCGAGGTGGCCGAGGCCGCGCGCGGCAGCCGCGGCGAGTCGGCGCAGCAGATGCTGCGCTTCCAGCAGGCGCTGTCGTCGCAGCTGACCGGCATCGCCACGCTGCAGAACAACCAGATCGACACCTTTGCGCAGCAGCTGGCCAAGCTGACCGAGACCAACACCCAGCAACTGGAACAGGTGCGCCAGCACCTGATGCTGCAGTCGCAGCAGGCGCGCGACGAGCAGGCCGGCACGCTGCGTCGCTTTGGCGACGGCCTGCAGCAGCAGCTGGCGCAACTGTCCGAGGCCAACGAGCGGCGCCTGGCCGAGGTCCGTGCCACGCTGGAGCGGAAGCTGCAGGACATCGAGGCCAACAACGCCGCCAAGCTCGAGGAGATGCGCCGCACCGTCGACGAGAAGCTGCACGCGACGCTGGAGCAGCGCCTGGGCGAATCGTTCCGGCTGGTGTCGGACCGCCTCGAGCAAGTGCATCGCGGCCTGGGTGAAATGCAGGTGCTGGCGCAGGGCGTGGGCGACCTGAAGAAGGTGCTGACCAACGTGAAGTCGCGCGGCACCTGGGGCGAGGTGCAGCTGGAGATGCTGCTGGAGCAGATGCTGACGCCGGAGCAGTACGGCAAGAACGTCGAGACCGTGCGCAACTCGGGCGCGCGCGTGGAGTTTGCCATCCGCCTGCCCGGCAAGGCGGCGGGTGGGGACCATGCGCCGGTCTGGCTGCCGGTCGACGCCAAGTTTCCCAAGGAGCAGTACGAGCGCCTGGTCGACGCGCAGGAGCGCGGCGATCCGGACGGCGTACTGGCGTTCGGCCGCGAACTGGAAACGGCGCTGCGGCGCGAGGCCCAGACCATCGCTGAAAAATACCTGGCGCCGCCGCAGACCACCGACTTTGCCATCCTGTTCCTGCCGACCGAAGGGCTTTATGCCGAGGTGCTGCGCCGTCCCGGCCTGACCGACCAGCTGCAGCGCGACTATCGCGTGACCGTGGCCGGTCCAACCACGCTGACCGCGCTGCTGAACAGCCTGCAGATGGGGTTCCGCACGCTGGCGCTGGAAAAGCGCTCGAGCGAGGTGTGGGAGGTGCTGGGCGCGGTCAAGACCGAATTCGGCAAGTTTGGCGACGTGCTGGCCAAGACCCGCGATACGCTGGAACGTGCTGCGCGCAATATCGAGCAGGCGGAGGTGCGCACGCGGCAGATGGCGCGCAAGCTGCGCACGGTGGAAGCGCTGCCGGGCGAGGCCGCGCAGCAGTTGCTGGGGCTCGGGCTTGATGCGCCGGCGGACGGCATGCCGGAAAGCCCTGAGAACGCGGAAAACAGCCGGGCCTGAGCGTGCCGCGGGGCAGGTGTCGGAGGGAAGCGGGTGAGGCGGCCGGCCTGGGTCCCGGCCGGGACTGGCGCTGCGCCGTTCAGCGGTCTTCTTCGGGGGCCAGCTCGCGCACGTGGACTTCGATGCCGCCGAAGCGGGCGGCCACCCAGTTGTAGGCCTTGCAGGCCAGCCACAGCAGGCCGAAGCCAATCAGCGCATTGAGGATGATCGCGCTGAACACCGTGATGGCCGGCAGGTCACCATAGCGGACGAAGGTGACAAACAGGCCCAGCGACACGATCGGCAGCGAGAAGCACAGGTAGACCAGCACCAGCGCGCGGGCGGTCTTGACGGGGTGGAGGTACGCAATCTCCTGATTCATGACGGGGGATACTCGAATGTTTCTGAATCGTGCGCCAAGTGTAGCGATTGGCCGATGCCAAGCATAGCCCGCCGGCCGCGGGGCAGCCGAAAGCCCGGCGGCAACGGTGCCGCGGCGGCAAATGTGCGGCACAAAAACGACACATTGCTACGATCGTGTAGCGAATGGTTGCGCGCAGCCCCCGCCGTGCCGGTCAAACCAGCCCGTCGAACAGCATCACCTCGACCGCGTCGCCGGCCTTGACCGAATCCTGCTCGTGGCCGAGCACGATAAAGCAGTTGGCCTCGCTCATCGAGCGCAGCACGCCCGAGCCCTGCTGGCCGGTGATGCGCACTTCCCACTCGCCGTCGCCGGCGCGCGCCAGGATGCCGCGCTGGTACTCGGTGCGCCCCGGCTTCTTGCGGATCGCCTGCGCGCTGCGCACGCGCAGCAGCGGCAGCGGCGGCACCGTCGCACCCATCAGCCGGTGCAGCGCCGCCCGCACGAAATGGTAGAAGGTGACCATCACCGCCACCGGATTGCCAGGCAGGCCGAACAGCAGGGCCGAGTGCGCGCCCGCGCCGTCGGCCTGGATCCGTCCGAAGGCCATCGGCCGGCCCGGGCGCATGGCGATCTTCCAGAACGTGACATCGCCCAGGCGCGCCATGATCTGCTTGGTGTAGTCGGCCTCGCCGACCGACACCCCGCCGGAGGTGATGACCGCGTCGGCGCTTTCGCAGGCGGTGCGGAAAGCGGCTTCGAGCGAGTCGGGATCGTCGCGCACCACGCCCATGTCGAGCAGGTCCACGTTCATCCGGCGCAGCATGCCGTGCAGCGTGTAGCGGTTGGAGTCGTAGACGCAGCCCGGGTCGAGCGGCTCGCCGATCGAGCGCAGCTCGTCGCCGGTGGAGAAGAACGCCACGCGCAGGCGCCTGCGCACGCGCACCTCGGCTACGCCCAGCGACGCCAGCAGGCCGAGGTCAGCCGGCTGCAGGATGCGCCCGGCCTGCAGCGCCGCCTGGCCGCGCGCCAGGTCCTCGCCGCGCAGGCGCCGGTTGTCGCCGATGCGGACGCAGTCCGCGGCAAAGCGGATGCGCGCGCCGTCGGCGACGGTTTCGACGAACTCCTGCGGCACCACGGTATCGCAGCCGGCCGGCATCACCGCGCCGGTCATGATGCGCACCGCCTGCACGGCGGTGGGGGCCAGCGCGCCGGCACCGCCCGCCAGCGCGCTGCCGATCACCTCGAGCTCGACCGTGGCGGTCTGCGCCGCGGCCAGGGCCGCACCGTGGAAGGCATAGCCGTCCATCGCCGAGTTGTCATGCGCCGGCACGTCGATGGTCGAGACGATGTCCTCGGCCAGCACCCGGTCCAGCGCGCTGCGGATCGGCAGCTGCTCGATGCCGCGCACCGGCTCGACCACCTCGCCGATGATGCGGTTGGCCTGGTCCACCGGCAGCGCGGTGGGATCGTAGTCGGACAGGCAGGAAATGACGGATTGCAGCGATGGCATGGCGGCTCGGCGGTGGCTGGGGCAGGAGTTCAGCGCGCTTCGTGCGCGCGTAGTTCGTCCAGGGTGTTGATATTGGCAAAGGCCGCGGCGTCGTCGAACAGCACCTCGGCCAGCCGCTGCGAGGCGGCCCAGGTCTCGATCTTGCGGCCGCCCCCGGAAAGATAAGCCACCAGGCTGTCGAGCGCACTGACCGGCATCAGGCAGAACACCGGCTGGGCCTGGCGCCGGCCATCCTGGTCCAGCGTGACCGGGATCGCCAGCTCGGCGCCTTCGGCCTCGATCGCCTGTGCCAGGCGCGCCACCAGGTCGGTCGGCAGGAACGGCGAATCGCACGGCGCCGTCACCATCCAGGGGGTCGCGCATTGTTCAAGGCCGGCCAGCATCCCGGCCAGCGGGCCGGCGAAGTCGGGCACGCTGTCGGTGTAGACCGGCACGCCGAAGGACTCATAGGCAGCCAGGTTGCGGTTGGCGTTGATCATCAGCCCGCCCACCTGGGGCGTCAGCCGCATCATCGTGTGCATGGCCATCGGCGTGCCATGCAGCGGCTGCAGGCCCTTGTCGGTGCCGCCCATGCGGCTGCCCCTGCCGCCTGCGAGAATCAGGCCGGTAATGTCGTCGCGTGCAATCATGGAGTTCGCTGCGGCGGGTTCAGCCGCCGATATAGGACATCTCGATCTTGCGTTCGGCGCGTTTCGCGCGCACTGCCGGGTCGCTGCGCTGCTCGGAATAGTTGTCGGTGCGGCCCTGCCATACCTGCGCGATCGCATTGGAGATTTCCAGGTCGCTGTAGCCGCCGCGCAGCAGCGCGCGCAGGTCGAAGCCCTCGGTGGCGAACAGGCACAGGTAGAGCCGGCCTTCGGTGGACAGGCGGATGCGGCTGCAGTCGCCGCAGAAGGCGTGGGTGACGCTGGAGATGACGCCGATCTCGCCGGCGCCGTCGCGGTAGCGCCAGCGTTCGGCCGTTTCGCCGGAGTAGTTGGCCTGCACCGGTTCCAGCGGGAATTCCGCATCGATGCGCTTCACCACCTCGGCGGACGGCAGCACCTCATCCATCTGCCAGTGGTTGCTGGCGCCCACGTCCATGAACTCTATAAAGCGCAGGATGATGCCGCTATGCCGGAAGTGGCGCGCCATCGGTACGATTTCCTGGTCGTTGGTGCCGCGCTTGACCACCATGTTGACCTTGATCGGCGCCAGGCCCACGGCCTGCGCGGTCTCGATGCCGCGCAGCACCTCGGCGACGGCGAAGTCCACGTCATTCATGCGGCGGAAGGTGGCATCGTCGATTGCGTCCAGGCTGACGCTGACCCGTGTCAGGCCCGCGTCGCGCAGCGCGCGCGCCTTGCGCGCCAGCAGCGATGCGTTGGTGGTGAGGGTCAGGTCGAGCGGCTTGCCCGACACGGTTTCGATCTTCGCCAGCATCTCGACCAGGTGCTCGATGTTCTTGCGCAGCAGCGGCTCGCCGCCGGTCAGGCGGATTTTCTCGACTCCGTGGGCCACGAACAGGCGCGCGGTGCGCTCGATCTCCTCGAAGCTCAGCAGCTCGGAATGCGGCAGGAAGGTGTAGTCCTTGTCGAATACTTCCTTCGGCATGCAGTAGACGCAGCGGAAATTGCAGCGGTCCGTCACCGAGATGCGCAGGTCATGCAGCGGCCGGCCGCGGCGGTCGGCCACCAGGCCGGTCGGCGCAACCAGGGTGCCGGGAATGCTGGGCGTCATCGAGCGGTAGCGATGGTCGCGCAGGTCGAAAATCGGGATGACGGATTCGGTCATGGCCTGTGGGTGGCACGGCGTCCGGGGAGCGGGACGGCAACGCAAGAAGCGATGTGGCGCGGGCGCTCGGGGGCCGGATGCATTCTGCTGCCATTCTAGCCGAGGCGGGGGCAGGGCATCCGCATCCCGCGGTGATGACGGGGATTCATCCGGCGCGCCGCCCATGAAAAAAGGGGACGGCCTGGCCGTCCCCTTCTTGCTTTGGCTGCCGCGCAGCGGCGTCGCTTACTGCTGCGATGCCATCTGCACTTCGCGGCTGCCGGTTTCCACCAGGATCATCGGACCCTGGGGCAGCGGCGGCAGCGGCTTGCGCTCGCGCGGTACGCGCGGGGCGGGCGCGATGCGGGCGGCGGCTTCCTGGGCCGAGCGCAGCTTGTCGCTGTCGGTATGGACCCATTGCAGCCCGGCGGTGGCCAGCATCGGCTCCAAGTTTTCCAGCGACGCCGGCGCTGCGGCGGCCACCGGGGCCGGTGCAGTTGCCTGGGCTACCGGCTCGGCCGCCGGAGCGGTTTGCGCGACCGGTGCCAGCACGGGCTCCGGTGCGGGTGCCGCGGCGGGGGCAGCGGCCGGCACGACCGGCGCAGCGGTTTCGACCGCGGCGCTGACGGCAGGCTCGGCGATGGCTTCGGCGGCAACGGCCTCAGTCACCGCCCCGGCCACCGGCGTGACAGCCTCGGCAGGTTCGGCAGCTGGCGCGGCCTCCGGCTGGACCGCCGGGGTGGCTTGTGCTGCCGGGGCCGGCGTCACATCTGCCGGCACCGCGATGCGGACTGCTTCGACAGCTTCGGGTGCGGCTTGCGCGGCCACGGCCGGCTGCTGCGCGGGCTCGGCCGGTGCGCCGGCTTCGGCGCTGGCCGGGACGAAGCCTTCGCCTTCGCCTTCACCCGCCACGCCTTGCACCGACTCGTCGCGTTCGCGGCGATAGCGGTTGCGGCCACGGCGGTTGCGGCGGCGGCGTTCCTCGCCCTCGGCGGTCTCCGCGGTTTCCAAGATACCTTCGGCGGCAGCTTCGGCGCCTTCCGGCAGTTCGGCGCGGGCCTGGGTGTCTTCGTTCAGGGCCTGCGGCAGCACGCCCAGGGCCTGGGCGGCAGCGATGGCTTCCGGCTGCGGCGCTTCGCCGGCTTCGGCTTCGCGCAGTTCGCTGCGCTCACGCTGGCGTTCGCGCTGGCGCTCGCGGCGTTCCTGGTTGCGGTCGCGGCGGCCTTCCTGGCGTGCCTCGGCGCGTTCACCCTGGGCGCGCTCGGCGGGCACGGCCTCGGCCTGGCGCGCCACGGCCGGCGTTGCCTGGCCTTCACCTTGCTGGCGCGGCTGGCGGCCCTGGCGTTCGCCACGGCCCTCGCGCTGCTCGCCGCGCTCTGCGGCCTGGCGTTCGCCACGCTCGCCGCGTTCGGTGCGTTCGCCGCGCTCGGCACGTTCACCACGTTGGCCGCGGCCCTGGCGCTCGCCACGCTCAGCGCGTTCGGTGCGTTCGCCGCGTTCGGCGCGCTCGCCACGCTGGCCGCGGCCTTCGCCACGCGGACCGCGCTCACGACGGCCATCGGCGCTGCGGGTTTCCGCGGCGGCTGCCGGCTTGGCCGGCTCCACCACCGGCGGAGTGGCCGGACGCGCACCGAACAGGCCCTTCAGCCAGGCGATAAAGCCGCCGGCTTCCACCGGCTTGGTGGCCGGCACGGGCGGCGCCACCGGCGCGGCTTCCGGGCGCGGCGCGCGCTCGGGGCGCGGCACCGAGACCGGGGCGGGCTGCTCGGGCGTGATGCCCTTGACCGCGGCTTCCTGGCGCGGCTTGGCTTCTTCCTTGCGGCGGCTGCTGTAGCTGGTGTCGGCTTCCAGTTCCTTGGCGGCAGCCTCGGCCATCTTGTAGCTGGCGGTGCTGTCTTCCAGGCGCGGGTCGTCGTGGCGCAGGCGCTCCAGCTTGTAGTGCGGCGTTTCCAGGTGCTTGTTGGGAATCAGCAGCACGTTGACCTTGAAGCGCAACTCGATCAGGTTGATTTCCTGGCGCTTCTCGTTCAGCAGGAAGGCGGCGACCTCCACCGGCACCTGGCAGTGGATGGCGGCGGTGTTTTCCTTCATCGCCTCTTCCTGAATGATGCGCAGCACCTGCAGGGCGGAGGATTCGGTATCGCGGATATGGCCGGTGCCATTGCAGCGCGGGCAGGTGATGTGCGAGCCCTCCGACAGCGACGGGCGCAGGCGCTGGCGCGACAGCTCCATCAGGCCGAAGCGGCTGATCTTGCCCATCTGCACGCGCGCGCGGTCGTGGCGCAGCGCGTCCTTCAGGCGCGTTTCCACGTCCTTCTGGGCCTTGCCCGACTCCATGTCGATGAAGTCGATCACGATCAGGCCGCCCAGGTCGCGCAGGCGCAGCTGGCGGGCGATCTCGTCGGCGGCCTCGAGGTTGGTGCGCAGCGCGGTTTCCTCGATGTCGGCGCCCTTGGTCGCGCGGGCCGAGTTCACGTCCACGGACACCAGTGCCTCGGTGTGGTCGATCACGATGGCGCCGCCCGACGGCAGCATCACCATGCGCGAGTAGGCCGATTCGATCTGGTGTTCGATCTGGAAGCGCGAGAAGAGCGGTACGTCGTCGCGGTACTTCTTCACGCGGTTCATGTTGTCAGGCATCACCACGCTCATGAAGGCGCGGGCCTGTTCGTAGATCTCGTCGGTGTCGATCAGGATCTCGCCGATATCCGGCTGGAAGTAGTCGCGGATGGCGCGGATCACCAGGCTGGATTCCAGGTAGATCAGCAGCGGCGCCTTGTTGTCGCCGGCGGCGCCGTCGATGGCCTTCCACAGTTGCAGCAGGTAGTTCAGGTCCCACTGCAGTTCCTCGGCCGAGCGGCCGATGCCGGCGGTGCGGGCGATGATGCTCATGCCTTCCGGCACGGTCAGCTGCGCCATGGTCTCGCGCAGCTCCTGGCGGTCTTCGCCCTCGATGCGGCGCGACACGCCGCCGCCGCGCGGGTTGTTCGGCATCAGCACCAGGTAGCGGCCGGCCAGCGAGATGAAGGTGGTCAGGGCCGCGCCCTTGTTGCCGCGCTCTTCCTTCTCGACCTGGACGATCAGTTCCTGGCCTTCATGCAGGGCGTCCTGGATGCGCGCGTTGCGCACGTCGATGCCTTCCTTGAAGAAGGCGCGCGCGACTTCCTTGAACGGCAGGAAGCCGTGGCGCTCTTCGCCGTAATTGACGAAGCAGGCTTCCAGCGAAGGTTCGATACGGGTGATGACACCCTTGTAGATGTTGCCCTTGCGCTGTTCGCGCCCGGCAGTCTCGATGTCGATATCGATCAGCTTCTGACCGTCGACGATGGCGACGCGCAATTCCTCCTGTTGCGTCGCGTTGAACAGCATGCGTTTCATCGCAATACCTCACTCCAGTGTCGCGGGTGGCACCGTCTGGGCGGTGTCCGCGGCGATCCATGGAGCACGCGAGGGAGCGAGCGAGGCGCGAGAATTGCCGGAAAGCGCCGCTGCGCAAGACATGCGGGCGGCTGGGCGCGGGTGAAAGAGAGCGATGACGTCGGGGTAACGACCGCAGGGCAGGAGAGAACACCGGAGGCTGCTCTTGCGCAGACATCCGGCGCATTCCCGTGCCGGAGGCGATGCTTGGCGCCGGCGCAACCAGCGCCGGCGGCATCGCGGCCGGCCGCGGAAGGCCTAGACGCGTCAAAGAGCAAATTTTTCGGACACGGCATGGTTGCCGTTGCTGCCTGACTTCTCCTGGCGGGCGCACCTACTACTTCTTGGAGTTCTGCGACCGGGCGCCGGTAACTTCCAGTCAGGCGGCAGGTCAACCTGCCGGCCGGCACCGTTTCCCGGTGCGGGCGGGACTTCTCTCACCGAAGCGGATGCCGGCTGCGGCATCCGCCCTTAAATTCTGTTTTACCTGAACACTCAGTTCCCACGTCACCGCCTGCCCGTGCCGAAGCCACCTTTGGGCGACTTCCTGCATGCCGGCGGCACCGTGCGTGCTGCTTTTTTGCTGCCATTTGCCCGTCTGGCGCTTGGCGTAACGCGAATTGCGGGAGACGGGCGGGGTCGACGGCAACCCCAAGTGTAGAATGCGAAAAATCGAATAAAACTCGAAGATCCATCGCTTACACAGGTCTTGCGCTGCCGGCCTCGAGCCGGAACAGCGAGGAAATTATATTGAAAATGAATGAGTTACGCCATCAAATTGAAAAGGCTGCCGAAGCTGCGCCGGCCAGCCCACAGGTGGCGTATGTCACGATTGACGAAGGCTCCGAAGGCCAGCGCATCGACAACTTCCTGTTGAAGGTAGCCAAGGGGGTACCCAAGAGCCATATTTACCGGGTGCTCCGTTCGGGCGAGGTTCGGGTCAATAAGGGGCGTATCGATGCCACTTATCGCCTCCAGTCGGGCGATGTGGTGCGCATCCCGCCGATGCGGGTGGCGAGTGCGGCGCAATCCAGCGCGGCGCCGGTGCCTGCCGGGGAATTCCCGGTGTTGTTCGAAGACGCGCACCTGCTGGTCATCAACAAGCCGGCGGGCGTCGCGGTGCATGGCGGCTCGGGCGTCGCCTTCGGCGTGATCGAGCAGCTGCGCCGGTCGCGGCCGCAGGCCAAGTTCCTGGAGCTGGTGCACCGGCTGGACCGCGAGACCTCAGGCATCCTGGTGCTGGCGAAGAAGCGCTCGGCGCTGGTCCACCTGCATGAGCAGATTCGCGGCAACACCATGGACAAGCGTTACTTCGCCTGCGTCGCCGGCGAATTCCTCAACGCCCGCCAGCACGTGAAGCTGCCGCTATATAAATTCAGCACGCCGGACGGCGAGCGCCGCGTGCGGGTCCAGGCCGACGGGCTGGCCTCGCATACGGTGTTCAACCGGATCGAGGCCTTCCAGGGTTTCACGCTGCTGGAGGCAGAGCTGAAGACCGGCCGCACGCACCAGATCCGCGTCCACCTGGCGCACTCGGGTTTCCCGATCGTCGGCGACGAAAAATACGGCGATTTCTCGCTGAACAAGTCGCTGGCGCGTTCCGGGGCCAAGCCCGGCATCAAGCGGATGTTCCTGCATGCGCACCGCCTGGTGTTCATCCACCCGGCCACCGGCGAGCCGCTGTCGGTGGAGGCGCCGCTGCCCGACGAGTGCGTCGGATTCCTGCAACAATTGCGTGAATTGCACGCCCCAGAGTAGGGTAGTGCTTCAAACGCCACAAGGACTTCCATGGCCAGGCAACAATTTGACCTGATCGTTTTCGACTGGGACGGGACTCTGATGGACTCGACCCCGACCATCGCCAAGTGCATCCAGCTGGCCAGCCGGGACCTTGGCCTGCCGGTGCCCGACGACAGCGCCGCCAGCCACGTGATCGGCCTGGGTCTGAAGGACGCGCTCTCATACGCAGTGCCGACGCTGGATCCCGCCGACTATCCGCGGCTGGCCGAGCGCTACCGCTACCATTTCCTGACCCGCGACGCCGATCTGGTGCTGTTCGAAGGCGTGCGCGAAATGCTCGAGACGCTGCGCGCGGAACACTATTTCCTTGGCGTGGCCACCGGCAAGACCCGCGTCGGCCTGCAGCGCGCGCTGGCGGCCACCGGCCTGACCGCGCTGTTCGACGCCACGCGCTGTGCCGACGAGACCTTCTCCAAGCCGCACCCGGCCATGCTGCACGAGCTGACGCGCGAATTGGGCCAGGACGTGGAGCGCACGGTGATGATCGGCGACACCACCCATGACCTGCAGATGGCGGCCAACGCCGGCGCCAAGGGCCTGGGGGTCTGTTACGGGGCGCATCCGGCCGAGTCGCTGCGCGCGATGGCGCCGGTGCACTGCGCCAGCTCGATCTCCGACCTGACCGAGTGGCTGCTGGCCCATGCCTGACGCGGCCTCCGGCCAGGCGCCGGTGCGGGTGTGCGCCGCCGATGCATTGCAGGAGGGCGGACTTGGCGTGCGCTTTTCGGTGGCGCTCGACCGGCGCGAGATCGGCGCCTTTGTGGTGCGTTTCGACGGCGTTGCCCATGCCTACCTGAACCAGTGCGCGCACGTGCCGATGGAGCTGGACTGGCAGGAGGGCCGGTTCTTCGATGCCTCGGGCCTATACTTGATGTGCGCCACTCATGGCGCGGTGTACGCGCCGGATAGCGGCGAGTGCGTCGGCGGCCCCTGCCGCGGGGCCGCGCTGGCCAAGCTGCAGGTCGAGGAGCGCGATGGCCAGGTCTACTGGCTGCCGCGGGCCCCGTACCGCGCCCCCGAGCCTTCCGGCGGCGCCTGAATGGATTTCCACGAGCGATTTGCATGACAGAACAACAGAAGCCGCCCTCGGATGAACCCAACGAACCGGGGCAGCCGGACCCGCGCAAGCCGGCCGGCGAGGCCGGGCCGGCGCCCGAGCCGGAGTCCGAGCGTCTGGTGACCGCGAAGCGCGCCGATTTCCCGCTGGAGGACGAACTGCGCGCGGGCGATGACGCCGCGCGGCAGGAGGCGCGCGAGCGCAAGGCGCGCCTGGCCGGCGCCACCGCCAGCGGACAGGTGGGCGGAGGCTGGGAGCGCGATGTGCTGGAAAAAGTACTAACCGAATCGCTGCGCGAGCAGCGCGCGGCGCGGCGCTGGCGCATTTTCTTCCGCCTGGTGACCCTCGGCCTGCTGGCGCTGATCCTGTTCGCGGTGTTCGACTTCAAGGGCGATGGCGCTATCAGCGCTTCTGGCCGCCACACCGCGATGGTTACGCTGGAAGGGGAGATCGCCGCCGGCACGCCGGCAAGCGCCGAAGCGATCAACGCCTCGCTGCAGGCGGCCTTTGCCGACAACAACGCCGCCGGGGTGATCCTGAAGATCAATTCGCCCGGCGGCTCGCCCGTGCAGGCGGGCATCATCAACGACGAGATCCAACGCCTGCGCGGCCTCTACCCGTCCAAGCCGCTGTATGTGGTGGTCGAGGAAATCTGTGCTTCCGGCGGCTATTACGTGGCGGCGGCGGCCGACAAGATCTATGTCGACAAGGCCAGCATCGTCGGCTCGATCGGCGTGCTGATGGACGGCTTCGGCTTTACCGGGTTGATGGACAAGCTGGGCGTGGAGCGCCGGCTCTACACCTCGGGCGCCAACAAGGGCATGCTCGACCCATTCTCGCCGCAGGTGCCCAAGCAGAAGGCCTTTGCCGAAGCCATGCTCAAGCAGATCCATCAGCAGTTCATCGACGTGGTCAAGGAAGGCCGCGGCGACCGGCTCAAGGACGACCCGGAGCTGTTCTCGGGCCTGTTCTGGTCGGGCGAGCGCAGCGTCGCGCTGGGGCTGGCCGACGGGCTGGGCAGTGCGGAGTACGTGGCGCGCGACCTGTTCAAGGCCGAAGACATCGTCGACTACACGGTCAAGGAGAACATCGCCGAGCGCGTGGCCAAGCGCTTTGGCGCGGCCGTGGGCACCGCGGCGATGAAGACCATGCTGTGGAGCACCGGCATGCAGGGCATGCGCTGAAGCCTGGCGCGGCAGCGTGTGAACAAAGGGGGCGCAAGCGCCCCCTTTGTCATTTCCGTGCAGTGGTTTGCCCTAGAGGGCGAGCAGCGAGAAGATCGCCGGGCGCTTGTGCAGCGCGACCCGCTCGGGGCGCCAGTCCGACAGCGGCAGCGTGACGATGGTCTCGCCGGGCAGGGTCAGGTCCACCGCCACGGACAGCAGCGTGGTGCCGGCGCAATGCTGGCGCATGGCCTCCAGCAGCGCGCCGTTGCGGTACGGCGTTTCGATGAAGACCTGGGTCTGGCTGGCCTTGCGCGAGCGCTGTTCCAGTTCGCGCAGCCGCTGCGCGCGCTCGTTGGCATCGACCGGCAGGTAGCCGTTGAAGGCAAAGCTCTGGCCGTTCAGGCCCGAGCCCATCACCGCCAGCAGGATCGAACTGGGCCCCACCAGCGGCCGCACGCGGATGCCGCGCGCATGCGCCAGGCGCACCAGGTCGGCGCCGGGGTCGGCCACCGCCGGCACGCCGGCTTCCGACAGCAGGCCGCCGTCGCGGCCGGCCTGCAGCGGCGCCAGCAGCGCCGCCAGGGCGTCGGCGCGCGTATTCACATTCAGCTCCTGGATCTCGATCTGCTGGATCGGGCGCGGCAGCGGCGTGGTTTCGCCCAGTTTCTTCAGGAAGGCGCGCGCGGTCTTGGCGTTCTCGGCGACGAGGTAGTCCAGCGCGGCCGCGATCTGCTGCACGCCGGCCGGGATCACGTCGGCCAGCGGATCGGCTTCGTCGCGCTTGCCCAGGGTATTGGGAATCAGGTAGAGGGTGCCGCTCATCGTGGGAGGGTGAGGTGGATGCGTTTCATGCGGAAAGGAGAGGATAGCCGGCCTGGCGCAGCATGCCGGTCAGCGCGATCAGCGGCAGGCCGACCAGCGCGGTGGGATCGTCGGACTCGACCCGCGCCAGCAGCGTGATGCCGAGTCCCTCGGACTTGGCGCTGCCGGCCACGTCGTAGGGGCGCTCCAGCTGCAGGTAGGTCTCGATTTCGGCGTCGCTGAGATCGCGCATCGTCACGCGGGTTTGCACGTCGGCCAGCTGCGCGGTCCCCGTGCGGGAATCGAGCAGGCACAGTGCCGAGTGAAAGGTGGCGGTGCGGCCACGCATGCGGCGCAGCTGCGCCAGGGCGTTGTCGTGCGTGCCCGGCTTGCCCATCTGGGCGCCGTCCAGCGTCAGCACCTGGTCCGAGCCGATCACCAGCGCGCCGGGGTGGCGCGCCGCGATGGCCTCGGCCTTGCGCTGCGACAGCCGCAGCGCCGTGGCCTCGGGCGCTTCGCCGGCCAGCGGGGTTTCGTCGATGTCCGGCACCGCGACTTCGAAGGGAATGCGCAGCCGCGCCAGCAGTTCGCGGCGGTAGGGCGAGCCGGAGCCGAGGATCAGCCGGGGGCGAGGATCTGGAGACATAAGTAATAGAATCAGGACAGGAAGCCGTGTGGCTTCCGGAGCAAGGCCTTTGACCTCGGGGAGGTTTACACCGTATAATCGCGCGTTTAGCCGCATCCGCACCCGGGCGCAGTGCCGCCAATGTGCGCGGCCCGCAATCCGTCAGGTAGTGAATGTGGCGAACCCGTCATTGATTTGCGACAGGAGCCACGCACATGACCCAGCCGACTGACCTGCGCGCGCTTGACCTCTTCGCCATGTGCCGAAAGGGTGAAAGCCTGGCCGGCGAGGTGGCGGTGCGGGATTTGCCGCGCATCTTAGCCGAGACCGCCGCGCAAGCGCCAGCCTCGGCACCCGATGAGACCTTCGCCTATACGGCAACCGGCTTCGTCCGCGAAGAGGCGGCCGAGCCCGGCGCCCCGGTGGCGCAGCGGCTGTTCCTCGACGTGACGGTGCAGGGCCGGATGTGGCTGGATTGCCAGCGCTGCCTGGCGCCCTATGCCCAGCCGATCGATACGGCGACGCGTTTCGAGGTGGTGGAAAGCGAAGAAGCGGCCGACGCCGCGCCGATGGACGACGACGAGGTCGACGTGATCGCCGGCTCGAAGCGGTTCTCGCTGCTGGAACTGATAGAAGATGAAGTGCTGCTGGCGTTGCCGGTGGCACCCAAGCATGACGTCTGCCCGACGGTGCACGAAAGCCTCGTGACCGGATCGGACGGCGAGGCCCAGCCTGAAGCTGAGCCTGAGGAAGAAAAGCGGCCTTCGCCCTTCGCGGCGCTGGCCGGCCTGAAGACCCGGCATTGAAGCCGCCAGCGCGCGGCCTGCAGGGTCTTGCAGGTGAATCTGAAGCATCCGGCCGGGCCCCGGCTACGCCTTGGGCGGGATGCGTGTGTTAATATTGAAAAATTCTCGAAGGAGTCATCATGGCTGTTCAACAGAACAAGAAGTCGCCGTCCAAGCGCGGCATGCACCGTTCGCACGACCACCTGTCGGCCGCACCGCTGGCCGTCGAGCCGACCACCGGCGAAACCCACCTGCGCCACCACGTAAGCCCGAACGGCTACTACCGTGGTCGCAAGGTCATCAAGACCAAGAACGACTGATAGCTTCGCTAGGCGTGACGTTGCGTCTCGCTCGCGCATGCCTGTGGGTCGGACAATAATCGGTCAGACACAAAAAAGCGGCAAGATCGTTGCCGCTTTTTTGTTGGGCGCTCGGAATTCCCGCCGGGCATGGCGTGCGCCGCCGCGCTATCCGTACCAGGAACAATGACGATCAAAATCGCTATCGACTGCATGGGCGGCGATCACGGAGTTTCCGTGACGGTGCCCGCGGCGATCAGTTTTCTTTCCCGCCACGACGATGCCGAGATGGTGCTGGTCGGCTTGCCCGACGCCATCCGGGCGCAGCTGAAGAAGCTGCACGCGCTGGACCATCCGCGCGTCAGCATCGTCGAGGCTACCGAGGTCATCACCATGGATGACCCGGTCGAGGTGGCGCTGCGCAAGAAGCGCGATTCCTCGATGCGCGTTGCCGTCACCCAGGTCAAGGAAGGCCTGGCCGGCGCCTGCATTTCCGCCGGCAACACCGGGGCGCTGATGGCGGTATCGCGCTACGTGCTGAAGACGCTCGAAGGCATCGAGCGGCCGGCCATCGCCACCACCATTCCCAACGAACAGGGCTGGGGCACCACGGTGCTGGACCTTGGCGCCAATGCCGACTGCGAGCCGGAGCACCTGCTGCAGTTCGCGCGCATGGCCGAGGCCATGGTGGCCGTCGTCGATCACAAGGAACACCCCACGGTGGGCCTGCTGAACATCGGCGAGGAAGTCATCAAGGGCAACGAGGTGGTCAAGCGCGCCGGCGAACTGCTGCGCGCCTCGGAGCTGAATTTCTACGGCAACGTGGAAGGCAACGACATCTTCAAGGGCACCACCGACATCGTGGTCTGCGACGGCTTCGTCGGCAATGTGGCGCTCAAGAGCACCGAGGGCCTGGCCAAGATGATCGGCAGCATGATCAAGGAAGAATTCACTCGCTCGTGGTTCACCAAGCTGCTTGCCGCGGTCGCCATGCCGGTGCTGTCGCGCCTGGCCAAGCGGCTCGACCCGGCGCGCTACAACGGCGCGTCGCTGCTGGGCCTGCGCGGGCTGGTGATCAAGAGCCACGGCTCGGCCGATGCCCATTCTTTTGAGTGGGCTATCAAACGCGGGTATGATGCCGCCAAGAATGGCGTGATCGCCCGTATCACCCGGGCGTTTGCCGATAAATCCAGCGCCGCAGGCGGTGCCCAGCCCGCCCCGGAGACAGAGGCGCCTGGCGCGCATCCCAGCCCCCACGTCGCCTGAGCGCCACTGCGCGCCGGTCGAGCGTGCCGGCGGGCCATACGATCCGACAATACATGACCAAGTACGCAAAAATCATCGGTACCGGGAGCTACCTGCCTCCGCGGCGCGTGACCAACCATGAGCTGGCGGCGCAGCTTGCCGAGAAAGGCATCGAGACCAGCGACGAGTGGATCGTCTCGCGCAGCGGCATCTCGGCGCGCCACTGGGCCGAACCCGATGTGACCAGCAGCACGCTGGCGGTCAAGGCAGCCGAGCAGGCCATCGAGGCCGCCGGCATCGACCGGCAGGACATCGACCTGATCATCGTCGCCACCTCGACGCCGGACTTCGTGTTCCCCAGCACCGCCTGCATCGTGCAGGAAAAGCTGGGCATCACCAACCATTGCCCGGCCTTCGATCTGCAGGCGGTGTGCTCCGGCTTTGTGTACGCGCTGGCCACCGCCGACAAGTTCATCCGCAGCGGCTCGCACCGCAATGTGCTGGTGATCGGCACCGAAGTGTTCTCGCGCATCCTCGACTTCAACGACCGCACCACCTGCGTGCTGTTCGGCGACGGCGCCGGCGCGGTGCTGCTGTCGGCGTCCGACGAGCCGGGCATCCTGTCCAGCGCCATGCATTCGGACGGCAGCCATGTCGACATCCTGTGCGTGCCTGGCAACGTCGCCGGCGGCAACATCACCGGCAACCCGTTCCTGCACATGGACGGCCAGGCGGTGTTCAAGCTCGCCGTCAACGTGCTCGACAAGGTGGCGCGCGAAGCCATGGAAGCCGCCAGCGTGTCGCCCGACCAGGTCGACTGGCTGATTCCGCACCAGGCCAATATCCGCATCATGCAGGGCACGGCTAAGAAACTGGGCCTGCCCGCCGAGCGCATGGTCGCCACCGTGCACGAGCACGGCAATACCTCGGCCGCCTCGATCCCGCTGGCGCTGGACGTGGCCGTGCGCGACGGGCGCATCCGCC
The DNA here is from genome assembly GCF_035818815.1 of Cupriavidus sp. SS-3. Classification (NCBI taxonomy): domain Bacteria; kingdom Pseudomonadati; phylum Pseudomonadota; class Betaproteobacteria; order Burkholderiales; family Burkholderiaceae; genus Cupriavidus; species Cupriavidus sp. SS-3. Next base: position 39,435 of record NZ_JAYLVT010000024.1, on the reverse strand, counting down.
CGGGCCACACCGTGCTGATGGAAGGCGTGGGCGGCGGCTTCACCTGGGGCGCGGTGCTGCTGCGCATGTAATACGCGGTCGGTGCCCAGGCGTGCCGCGCAGGCACGACTTGCCACGGCGCCGGCCCCCGATTTCTTGTTAGGTTTTCATCCGATGAAATTCGCATTCGTATTTCCCGGCCAGGGTTCGCAGTCGGTCGGCATGCTCAATGCCTTCGCCGACAACGCCGTGGTGCGTGCCACCGTGGAAGAAGCCTCGGCTGCGCTCGGCCAGGATCTCGGCCGCCTGATCGCCGAAGGCCCTGCCGAAGAACTGAACCTGACCACCAATACGCAGCCGGTGATGCTGACCGCCGCGGTGGCGATCTACCGTGCCTGGCTCGATGCCGGTGGTCCGGCGCCGGCGCTGGTCGCCGGCCACAGCCTGGGCGAGTACTCGGCGCTGGTGGCCGCCGGCGTGATCCCGTTTGCCGACGCCGTGCCGCTGGTGCGTTTCCGCGCGCAGGCCATGCAGGAAGCCGTGCCGGTGGGCGAGGGCGGCATGGCCGCGATCCTCGGCCTGTCGGATGACGACGTGCGCGCCGCATGCGCCGAAGCGTCGGCTGCGGGCGTGGTCGAGGCCGTCAACTTCAACGCGCCGTCGCAGGTGGTGATCGCCGGCCACAAGGGCGCGGTCGAGAAGGCCTGCGAAATCGCCAAGGCCAAGGGCGCCAAGCGCGCCCTGCCGCTGCCGGTGTCGGCGCCGTTCCATTCGTCGCTGCTCAAGCCGGCCTCTGACCGCCTGCGCGAGCGCATGGCCGGCCTGGCTTTTTCGACTCCGTCGATTCCGCTGGTGAACAACGTCGACGTCGCCATCGTCAGCGATCCGGAGGCGATCAAGGATGCGCTGGTGCGCCAGGCCGCCGCGCCGGTGCGCTGGGTCGAGTGCGTGCAGAAGATGGCCGCCGAAGGCATCACCCACGTGATCGAATGCGGTCCGGGCAAGGTGCTGGCCGGCATGACCAAGCGCATCGACGGCAACCTGAGCGGTGGCGCGATCTTCGATCCGGCCTCGCTGCAGGACACGCTGGCACTGCTGAAGTAAGCAACAGGACAACCGCATGACCAAACTTCTCGACAATCAGGTTGCGCTGGTCACCGGCGCCTCGCGCGGCATCGGCCGCGCCATCGCGCTGGAACTGGCCCGGCAGGGCGCCACCGTGATCGGCACCGCGACCAGCGAAGCCGGCGCGGCCGGCATCACCGACTACCTCGGCGCCGAAGGCCTGAAGGGCAAGGGCGCCGTGCTCAATGTCAACGACGCCGCGGCCTGCGATGCGCTCATCGACGAGATCGTCAAGAGCCACGGCGGCATCGGCGTGCTGGTCAACAATGCCGGCATCACGCAGGACCAGCTGGCGATGCGGATGAAGGACGAGGACTGGCTGGCCGTGATCCAGACCAACCTGACCTCGGTGTTCCGCCTGTCGCGCGCGGTGCTGCGCCCGATGATGAAGGCGCGCCAGGGCCGCATCATCAATATCACCTCGGTGGTGGGCTCGGTCGGCAATCCCGGCCAGATGAACTACTCCGCGGCCAAGGCCGGCGTGGCTGGCATGACTCGCTCGCTGGCCGCCGAAATCGGCAGCCGCAATGTGACCGTCAACTGCGTCGCGCCGGGCTTTATCGATACCGACATGACCAAGGCGCTGTCCGAAGAGCAGCATGCTTCGCTCAAGACGCAGATTCCGCTGGGCCGCCTCGGGCAGCCTGAGGATATCGCCAATGCGGTAGCCTTCCTGGCGGGTCCGCAAGCCGCCTACATCACCGGCACCACCCTGCATGTGAACGGCGGGATGTACATGAATTAATGGTTTTCCGGCGCGCTTTTTCGGTTCAGAAGCCGGAAGAAGCTGCCGGAAGTCGTAGTTTTCCGAACCAATCGGGCGCGATTCTTGCAAAGCTTGGCAGGCAGCATTTCTGTTGTCCCAAACCTGCTAAAATGCGCCCACTTTTTGTCGAACTTCCCTGGAGGGTTACATGGACAATATCGAACAACGCGTCAAGAAAATCGTTGCAGAACAGCTTGGCGTAGCCGAGGCAGACATCAAGAACGAATCCTCGTTCGTGAACGATCTCGGTGCGGACTCGCTGGACACGGTTGAACTCGTGATGGCGTTGGAAGATGAATTCGGCATGGAAATTCCTGATGAGGAAGCCGAAAAGATCACGACCGTGCAACAGGCTATCGACTACGCCACCGCGCACGTCAAGGCCTAAGCCCGTCGTCTCTGCATTCCGAGCCACAGAAGGCAGGTGGGCGGGCCGTTGCGGCCGCGCCTTGCTGTTTTCTGTGGCTTTCGTCTGTTCGAAGAAGCAGAATGGAATGAGCTTCGCCGCGCGGCCCGCTGGGCCGGCGGCGGGCAACTCCGCGTTCCGTTCCCGTTTCACGCACCCGTAGGAAAACATAGTGAGCCGTCGTCGCGTCGTCGTCACTGGGCTTGGCCTTGTGTCTCCGGTCGGAAACACGGTTGCCGAAGGCTGGGCCAACCTGGTAGCCGGCAAGTCCGGCATCGCCACCATCACCAAATTCGATCACTCCGCGCTGTCCGTGCACTTCGCCGGCGAGGTGAAGGGTTTCAATGCCGAGGACTACATCCCGGCCAAGGAAGCCCGCAACATGGATACGTTCATCCATTACGGCATCGCGGCCGGGACGCAGGCGCTCAAGGACAGCGGCCTGGAAGTGAACGAAGCCAATGCCGAGCGCATCGGCGTGCTGGTCGGCTCGGGCATCGGTGGCCTGCCGATGATCGAGGATACCCATGCCGTGCTGAGCGAGCGGGGTCCGCGCCGGATTTCGCCGTTCTTCGTGCCCGGCTCGATCATCAACATGATCGCCGGCCACCTGTCGATCATCCACGGCATCAAGGGCCCGAACCTGGCCGCGGTGACGGCATGCACCACCGGCCTGCACAGCATCGGCCTGGCCGCCCGCCTGATCCAGGCCGGCGATGCCGACGCCATGCTGGCGGGCGGCGCCGAATCGACCGTGTCGCCGCTCGGCATCGGTGGCTTCGCCGCCGCGCGCGCGCTGTCGACCCGCAATGACGATCCGGCAGCAGCCTCGCGTCCGTGGGACAAGGACCGCGACGGCTTCGTGCTGGGCGAGGGCGCGGGCGTGATGATGCTGGAAGAGTACGAAGCGGCCAAGGCGCGCGGCGCCCGCATCTATGCCGAGCTGATCGGCTTCGGCATGAGCGGCGACGCCTACCACATGACCGCACCGAACATGGACGGCCCGCGCCGCTGCATGGTCAATGCGCTCAAGGATGCCGGCATCAACACCGACCAGGTGCACTACCTGAACGCGCACGGCACCTCCACGCCGCTGGGCGACAAGAACGAGTCCGATGCGATCAAGGCCGCATTCGGCGACCAGGCCTACAAGATGGTGGTGAACTCGACCAAGTCGATGACCGGCCACCTGCTGGGCGGCGCCGGTGGCCTGGAATCGGTCTTCACCGTGCTGGCGCTGCACCACCAGGTCTCGCCGCCGACGATCAACCTCGACAACCAGGATCCCGAGTGCGACCTGGACTACGTAGCCAACACGGCGCGCGAGATGAAGATCGACGTGGCGGTGAAGAACAACTTCGGTTTCGGCGGCACCAACGGCACGCTTGTTTTCCGCCGCGCCTGATCCGTGGTTGAGGCGGGCCCTTAAGGAGTTCCATAAGGGGTTGCGCCATGGCAGGGTCCACCCTCTGGGGTGGGCCCTGTTCGTGTTTTGTGCCGGCGAATTGCTGGCGCTCGCGCTGCTGACGCGGACGCTGGCCGACGCAATCGCCGGCAGCCAGGCCGGATTCCTGTGGTGGTACCTCGCCGCGGCCATGGGCCTCGCGCTGGCCGCCGTGGCGGCCCTGCGCGCGTGGCCGGCATGGTGGCGCGGCCTGCGCTGGACCTGTACGGCCGTGCAGGATGCGGACGCCGAAGGACCCCTGCGACTCTGGCTGGAAGCACCGGGCGGTGCGCGGCGCGAGGCCATCGTGCGGCAGTGCTGGCAGATCGGAGGCGCTACGGTGGTGTGCCTTGCCCCCGGCGGCGCTGCCATGCCCGGCGTCATTCTTCTACCCTGGCAGGCCGCCGGCCCCGAACTGGCGCGCTGGCTGCGGCGGTCCGCGCGAGTTGCACTGCGGGTGCAACCTGACGCCCGGACAGGGAACGATTTTGTTAGCTTGCGGTCACAGGATGCGCGTTGCTTCACCGGGCGGGCTGAGAATCGTAGGTAAAATACAACGTTTGTCGTGACGACCAAACCAAGAGATACACTGCAGGTGAGCCATACGTGAGCGAACGCGAAGCCGATCAGCTCCTAGTTGAACGCGTCCAGCAGGGCGACAAGCGGGCCTTTGAACTTCTGGTGACCAAATACCATCGGAAGATCATTCGCCTGATTTCGCGCCTGGTCAGGGATCCCGCTGAAGTCGAGGATGTGGCGCAGGATGCCTTCATCAAGGCATACCGCGCCTTGCCCCAGTTCCGCGGGGAGTCGGCCTTCTACACGTGGCTGTACCGGATCGCCGTCAACACCGCCAAGAACTACCTGGCCACCCAGGGCCGCCGCCCGGAAGCGTCCAGCGATATCGATGCGGAAGAGGCTGAAACTTTTGCGGACGGTGAACAACTAAGGGATATCAATACGCCGGAGTCGATGCTCCACACGCGGCAAGTCGCCGAGACGGTGAACCGCGCGATGGAAGCACTTCCGGAAGAATTGCGGACCGCCATCACGCTGCGCGAGATCGAGGGCCTCAGCTACGAGGAAATCGCCGAAGCGATGGGATGCCCGATCGGCACGGTGCGCTCGCGGATCTTCCGCGCGCGCGAGGCGATTGCCGAGAAATTGCGCCCGCTACTGGGAACGGCAGAGGGCAAGCGGTGGTAATTGGCGGTTCAGGTAGTAGAGAAGAATGTCGTGCGGCCAGCGTTGCAGCCTATTCCTGCATCGATAAGCGACAGCAGTAACGGGATTATCGGTGTTCAATGGAATGTCTTGGGGTGGGAAATGGGTCAGGCTCATAAGCAGTCGGTTCATGTAGTGGAAGCAGCGGAGCAGATCTCCGTATTGATGGATGGCGAACTGGCGCCGCATGAAGTCGATGCCGTGCTGGATCTCGCGAAGGGCGAGGCCGGCATTTCGGACTGGACCACATACCAGTTGATCGGCGACGCGCTGCGGTCCGAAGACCTGACGCAGGCGGGCTCCACCGCCGATTTCCTCTCGCGTTTCTCCGCGCGCCTGGAAGCCGAGCCGCACGTGCTGGTGCCGGCCGTGGCGCAGGCCAGCGCCCGCCATCGCCTGCTGGTCAGGCCGTCGTGGGTGCGCCGCGTGATGCCGGGCACCGCGATCGCCGCCGCCGTGGCCGCGGTCAGCTGGGTGGTGGTGCCGCAGTTGCGCGGTCCGGCCACGGTCGGAACGCCCGACGCCGTGGTGGCCCGTGCCGAGCAGCCGGCCGCCGGCCAGGCCACCGGCATCGTCACGGTTGCCGCGGACGCGCCGCAGATGATCCGCGACCCGCGCCTGGACGAATACCTGCGTGCGCATCGCACTTCAGTGGCAACGGATGCTTTCGTGCCGTCCATGCGCACGGTTGCCAACGGTGCGAACTTCACTCAGGAAAATACGCAGGAATAATGCCGGACATGCATAAAGGAGGTTCGTCCGCCTATGTAGCGGGCGCGCAGAGAATTAGGGCCCTGCGCAGGTCCTTTTTTCTGGCCTTGTGTCTGAGCGCTGCCGCGGCCACCGCGCAGCCTTCGGACAATACGCTGAACCGACGCGACGCCACTGCCTGGCTCAACAAGATCCATAAAGCCGCCCAGCGCGAGAATTATGTCGGCACGCTGATCTATCAGCGCGGCAGCGTCATGCACGCCTCGCGCATCCAGCATTACAGCGACCTCGTCCACAACGAATACGAGCGGCTGGAAACCCTCGACGGCAAGCCGCGCGAAGTGCTGCGGCAGAACGACGTGGTGCACAGCCTGATCCCCGAAGCCAAGCTGGTGGTGGTGGAAAAGCAGGAAGCCAAGGACCGCTTCCCGGCGCTGCTCGCCACCAACAAGAACGATGTGCTGGACCTGTACGACATGCGCAAGATGCCCGCCGAGCGCGTGGCCGGCATGGAGTGCGAGGTCTTTGCGCTGGAACCTCACGATGCCGCGCGTTACGCGGTGCGCCTGTGGGCCGAGAAGAACTCCGGCCTGCTGATGCGCGCGCAGACCATCGGCGACGGCGGCAAGGTGCTGGAGCAGGTGGCGTTCTCGCAGGTGCAGATCGGGGTTCCTTCCGAGAAGCAGCGCATCCTTGGCGCGATCAAGAATTCCAGCAACTGGAACCACTATGAGGTGACTTACCAGCCCACCAACATCGCCGACGAGGGTTGGTCGATCGCGGTGCCGCTCAAGGGGTTCCAGAAGATCCGCGAGGTTCGCCGCCCGCTCGGCGAGCTGCGCGCGCCGAACCCGGGCAATGCCCGCGGGCAGGTGTTCGAAGTGCTGCAGGTCGTCTACAGCGACGGGCTGACCGGCCTGTCGGTCTTTATTGAGCCGGTTTCCGAGCAACGTGCGCGCCGCGAAGGCGTGGCCGCGCTCGGCGCGACCCAGGTCGTGGTGCGCCGGGTTGCCGATTTCTGGATTACCGTGGTGGGCGAGGTGCCGGCGAGCACCGTGCGCCAGTTTGCGACGGCCGTAGAGTACCGTCCGCCCAAGACGGTACACTGAGCGTGAGCCGGTGCGGCCGGCGCCCGGATTCCGTCCGGGGCCGGCTCCATGAAACCTGCGCAGGGGTCCCCGCCACGGGATCCCATCCAGTCGGTTTTTCTTCTTTTCGCTGAATCCCGGGAGTTGTCGATGATGTTCAGATCTCCAGCCCTGGCGCGGGCCGTGGTCATGGCTGCCATGATGCTGCTCGGCCCGACCGTTGCCGAAGTCAGCCACGCCCAGGCCGCTGCCTCCAATTACAACCTGCCCGACTTCACCGACCTGGTGGAGAAGGCCAGCCCGGCCGTGGTCAATATCCGCACCACCGAGCTGGTGCGCCAGCGCGGCGGCGTGCCGGGCGGCGACGACGAGATGGCCGAGTTCTTCCGCCGCTTCTTCGGCGTGCCGATGCCCGGCGCCCCGGCGCCGGGCACCCCGCCGCGCCGCGGCCAGCCGCCGCAGCAGGAAGAGCAGAGCCGCGGCGTGGGCTCGGGCTTCATCATCAGCCAGGATGGCTATGTGATGACCAACGCGCACGTGGTGGCCGACGCCGAAACCATCTACGTGACGCTGCCGGACAAGCGTGAATTCAAGGCCAAGCTGATCGGCTCCGACAAACGCACCGACGTGGCGCTGCTCAAGGTCGAGGCCAGCGGGCTGCCGCGCCTGCCGCTGGGCGATTCCAACAAGGTCCGCGCCGGCGAGTGGGTGCTGGCGATCGGCTCGCCGTTCGGGCTGGACAACAGCGTGACCGCCGGCATCGTTTCGGCCAAGGGCCGCGACACCGGCGACTACCTGCCGTTCATCCAGACCGACGTCGCGGTCAATCCGGGCAACTCCGGCGGGCCGCTGATCAACCTGCGCGGCGAAGTGATCGGCATCAACTCGCAGATCTACAGCCGCAGCGGCGGCTATATGGGGATCTCGTTCGCGATCCCGATCGACGAGGCCATGCGCGTGTCGGAGCAGCTCAAGTCCTCCGGGCGTGTGACCCGCGGCCGCATTGCCGTGGCGATCGGCGATGTCACCAAGGAAGTCGCCGATTCGCTGGGGCTGGGCCGTGCGCGCGGCGCGCTGGTCGGCAGTGTCGAGCCGGGCGGTCCTGCCGAAAAGGCCGGCATCGAGGCGGGCGACATCATCCTGAAGTTCAACGGCCGCGACATCGAGCGGGCCTCGGACCTGCCGCGCATGGTCGGCGAGACCAAGCCCGGCACGCGCGTGCCGCTGCAGCTGTGGCGCAAGGGCGCGACCCGCGAGGTCAGCATCACCGTCACCGAGCTGGAGCCGGACGGCAAGGCCCGCGCCCGCAGCGGGGCGACGCCGAAGGATGACAGCGCGCCGCAGGCCGGCAAGCCCAACGCGCTGGGCCTGGTGGTCAACGACCTGCCCGAGGCGCGCCTGAAAGAGCTCAAGCTCAAGTCCGGCGTCGAGGTCGAAGTGGCCGACGGCCCGGCGTTGCGTGCCGGCATCCGTCCGGGCGACATCATCCTGCGCCTGGGCGACACCGACGTGACCAACGCACGCCAGTTCAACGAACTGGTGCGTGGCCTGGACAAGAGCCGGATCGCCGCGGTGTTCGTGCGGCGCGGCGACGCCACCCAGGTGCTGACGCTGCGACCGGGCGCCGCCTCGACCCGCTGACCCGCCATGGTATCCACGCCCGCGCTGACGCTTTACGGCCGGGCGTACTGCCATCTTTGCGAAGACATGAAAGTCGCGCTGGAGCCGCTCCGGCGCGATTTTTCTTTTACCCTGCATGAAGTCGATGTCGACGCCGATGCCGCGCTGGAGGCGCGCTTTGGCGAGCTGGTGCCGGTGCTGATGCCCGGCACGCCGGCGGACTTGCCGGCGGACACGTCGGCGCATGCCGCGCCCCTTTGTCACTATTTCCTGGATGAAGCGGCGACAAGGGTATGGCTTGCCGCACATGGCGCTACACGCACCGCCCGCTGAGCCGCGCCGGCATCCGCGCCACGCCACCAGATGACGACCCGGAAGTCATTGAAAATCCGGTAAAATTGCGGATTGGCGCAAAATTTGTGCCCCCCGAACCCGCGGTACGCCCGCGCACGCCTTGCGGCGCGCGGCGCCGGGCCGCTCCACTGCTTGTTGCCGCCCGGGCTCTCAGCCGGCGCTTCCCTGAACATTAGATGGACCATATCCGTAATTTCTCGATCATTGCCCACATCGACCATGGGAAGTCCACCCTGGCCGACCGGATCATTCAGCTTTGCGGAGGGCTGTCGGATCGGGAGATGGAAGCGCAGGTTCTCGATTCGATGGATATCGAGAAAGAGCGCGGCATCACCATCAAGGCGCAGACCGCGGCGCTGAGCTACAAGGCGCGCGACGGCAAGATCTATAACCTGAACCTGATCGACACCCCGGGACACGTCGACTTCAGCTATGAAGTCAGCCGCTCGCTGTCCGCCTGCGAAGGCGCGCTGCTTGTGGTCGACGCCTCGCAAGGGGTTGAGGCGCAGACCGTCGCCAACTGCTACACCGCGATCGAGCTGGGCGTGGAAGTGGTGCCGGTGCTGAACAAGATCGACCTGCCGCAGGCCGACCCGGACAGCGCGATCCAGGAGATCGAGGACGTCATCGGCATCGACGCGCAGGATGCCACGCCGTGCTCGGCCAAGACCGGTCAGGGCGTGCAGGACGTGATCGAGGCGCTGATCGCCAAGGTGCCGCCACCCAAGGGCGACGCCGACGCGCCGCTGCAGGCGCTGATCATTGACTCGTGGTTCGACAACTACGTCGGCGTGGTGATGCTGGTGCGCGTGGTCAACGGCACGCTGCGCACCAAGGACAAAGTGCTGCTGATGGCCACCGGCGCGCAGCATCTGGTCGAGCAGGTGGGCGTGTTCACGCCCAAGTCGATCCAGCGCGACGCGCTGACCGCCGGGCAGGTGGGCTTTGTCATCGCCGGCATCAAGGAACTGAAGGCGGCCAAGGTCGGTGACACCATCACCACCGTGCAGCGCAAGGCCGAAGCGCCGCTGCCGGGCTTCAAGGAAGTCAAGCCGCAGGTGTTTGCCGGCCTGTATCCGGTGGAAGCCAACCAATACGAGGCGCTGCGTGAATCGCTGGAAAAGCTGCGCCTGAACGACGCTTCGCTGATGTTCGAGCCGGAGGTGTCGCAGGCACTGGGCTTCGGCTTCCGCTGCGGCTTCCTCGGCCTGCTGCACATGGAGATCGTGCAGGAGCGCCTCGAGCGCGAGTTCGACATGGACCTGATCACGACCGCGCCGACGGTGGTGTACCAGGTCGAGATGCGCGACGGCACCATGATGACCGTCGAAAATCCGGCGAAGATGCCCGACCCGAGCAAGATCGAGGCGATCCTGGAGCCGATTGTCACCGTCAACCTGTATATGCCGCAGGAATATGTCGGCTCGGTGATCACGCTGTGCACGCAGAAGCGCGGCTCGCAAATCAATATGAGCTACCACGGCAAGCAGGTGCAGCTGACCTACGAGATCCCGATGGCGGAGATCGTGATGGATTTCTTCGACCGCCTGAAGTCGGTGTCGCGCGGCTACGCGTCAATGGATTACGAGTTCAAGGAATATCGGCCGTCCGACGTGGTCAAGGTCGATATCCTGATCAACAGCGACAAGGTCGACGCGCTGTCGGTGATCGTGCACCGCTCCAATTCGCAATACCGCGGGCGCGAAGTCGCGGCGAAGATGCGTGAGATCATTCCGCGCCAGATGTATGACGTGGCGATCCAGGCCGCCATCGGCTCCAACATCATCGCGCGCGAAAACGTCAAGGCGCTGCGCAAGAACGTGCTGGCCAAGTGCTACGGCGGCGATATCTCGCGCAAGAAGAAGCTGCTGGAAAAGCAGAAGGCGGGCAAGAAGCGGATGAAGCAGGTCGGCACCGTCGAGATTCCGCAGGAGGCCTTCCTGGCCATCCTGCAAGTCGACGACAAATAATTGCCGCGCGCAGGGCAGGGGCAGGGCCATGCCCTGCAGCCTTGCCGGCGTGGTGACAGAACAGGCTGTACCAGGATTTCCAAGAACCAGAAGCCGTCATGAATTTTGCACTGATCCTTTTTGTGCTGGTGGTGATCACGGGCGTGGCGTGGGTGGCCGACAAGCTCGTGTTCGAGCGGCAGCGCCGCTCTTCGGCGCGGCTCGCGCTGGCCGAGTTCGATTCGCAGCAGGGCCGCCTGCAAGGCAGCTTCGGCACGGCCGATGCCGACGCCACGCGCAAGCGCCTGGCCGAGGAAAAGCTGCGCCAGCCGTGGTGGTTGGAGTATTCGGCCAGCTTCTTCCCGGTGATCCTGGCGGTGTTCGTGCTGCGCTCGTTCGTGGTCGAGCCGTTCAAGATTCCGTCCGGCTCGATGATCCCGACGCTGCTGATCGGCGACTTCATCCTCGTCAACAAGTACGAGTACGGCATCCGCCTGCCGGTGGTGAACAAGAAGATCATGGACATGGGCGAGCCCCAGCGTGGCGACGTGATGGTGTTCCGCTACCCGAAGGACCCGTCGCTCGACTACATCAAGCGCGTCATCGGCGTGCCCGGCGACGTGGTGCAGTACGCCAACAAGCGCCTGACCATCAACGGCAAGCCGGCCGAGTACACCGCGCTGCCGGACTTCCTCGACGAGGAGCGCCTGGCCTATTCGCGCCATTTCCGCGAAAAGCTGCCCGGCGGCGTCGATCATGGCATCCTGAACGACGCCGACCGCCCGGCCTTTATCGCCGGCGCGGATCCGGATTTTCCGTACCGGGACAACTGCACCTACAATCAGCAGGGTGTGACTTGCAAGGTACCTGCAGGTCACTATTTCGTCATGGGCGACAACCGGGACAACAGCCTGGATTCCCGTTACTGGGGCTTTGTGCCGGACCAGAACATCGTTGGCAAGGCATTCGTGATCTGGATGAACCTGGGCAATTTCGGACGCGTGGGATCGTTTAAGTAAGCATCTGACGCGGCGCAAGAACACTCAACAAAAAGAGGGCAGGCGCGATGGGTCGATTTGGGAAGGTGGGGGCAGGAAACCATCCGGCATGGCGCCGGGCTGGCGCCGGCGGGTTTTCCGTGTGGACGCTGCTGGTGATCGTGGTGTTCGTGGTCGGCGTGGCCTTGCCGGCCCTGCGCGCGATCCCGAGCCTGGTGGAATATTTTTCGGTCAAGCGCGCCGCCGGCTATGCCAAGCAGCGCGCCGCCAACAAACGTGAAGTGGTCGAATTCTTCGAGAAGCAGGCCGCCATCGACCGCATCACCGCGGTCAAGGGCGAGGACCTGCTGATCCGGGAAGACGATAACGGCACCATCCAGTCGGTCGATTTCTCGTACCGCACCGAGGTGCCTGTCTACGGACCCCTGAGCCTGTTGATTACCTATTCAGGAACGCAGCACTGATATGAACTTCGACGCCTTGCAGCAACGACTCGGCTACCGATTCAGCAAGCCCGAATTGCTGCAACAGGCGCTGACGCACCGCAGTCACAGCGCCCAGCACAACGAACGCCTGGAATTCCTCGGCGACTCGGTGCTCAACTGCGCCGTGGCCGACATGCTTTATGGCATGTTCGGCAAGCTCGACGAGGGCGACCTGTCGCGGGTGCGGGCCAACCTGGTCAAGCAGCAGGCGCTGTACGAAATCGCCCAGATGCTGCAGCTGTCCGACACCCTGCGACTGGGCGAGGGCGAGCTGAAGAGCGGCGGCTTCCGCCGCCCGTCGATCCTGGCCGATGCGCTCGAAGCGATCGTCGGCGCGGTGTTCCTCGACGCCGGCTTCGACGCAGCGCGCGCACTGATCCGCAAGCTCTATATCCCGATCCTGGAGCAGGTCGATCCGCGCACGCTGGGCAAGGACGCCAAGACCCTGCTGCAGGAATACCTGCAGGGCCACAAGATTGCCCTGCCGCAATATAACGTAATCGCCACACACGGCGCCGCGCACAGCCAGCAGTTTGAAGTCGAGTGCACCGTGCCTAAACTGGAAGTCCGGGTGTTCGGCACCGGCGCGTCGCGGCGCGCCGCCGAGCAGGCCGCCGCCAAGCTGGCGCTCGATGAAGTCCAGAAGCTGGTGCCGCAGCTGCTCAAGCGCAGCCGCGCCGAGCGTACCGGCAAGACCCGCAAGCAACCCCAGCCGCAGGACCCGCAGCTGTCTCTCAGGTTGAAGGAATGACCGAATCTACCCATCCGCAGCAAGACGCGGCGGATACCCCGGCCGCGGCGTTCCGCTGCGGCACCGTGGCCATCGTCGGCCGCCCCAACGTGGGCAAGTCCACGCTGATGAACGCGCTGGTCGGCCAGAAGATCAGCATCACCTCGCGCAAGGCACAGACCACGCGGCATCGCATCGTCGGCATCCAGACCACGGATGACGCGCAGTATGTGTTCGTCGACACGCCGGGTTTCCAGACCCGCCACGCCAGCGCGCTGAACCGTTCGCTGAACCGCGCGGTCACCTCGACGCTGTCGTCGGTTGACTTGATCCTGTTCGTGGTCGAGGCCGGTTACTACGGCGCCGACGACGAGAAGGTGCTGGCGCTGCTGCCGAAGAACACGCCGGTGCTGCTGGTGACCAACAAGCTCGACCGCATCGGCGAGAACCGCTCGGAAGTGATGATGCCCTTCCTGGAAAAGATGGGGCAGCTGTTCCCGTTCCGCGAAGTGGTGCCGATGTCGGCCAAGACCCGCGACCATATCGCGCGGCTGTTCGACATCATCCGGCCCTACCTGCCGGAAGGCGAGCCGATGTATGACGCCGATGCGATGACGGATCGCAGCGAGCGCTTCCTGGCGTCGGAAATCATCCGCGAGAAGGTGTTCCGCTGGACCGGCGACGAGCTGCCGTACACCAGCACCGTGATCATCGACAAGTTCGAGACCGAAGGCCGCCTGCGCCGCGTCTTTGCCACCATCCTGGTCGAGCGCGATGCGCACAAGGCCATGATCATCGGCAACAAGGGCAGCAAGCTCAAGCAGATCTCGACCGAGGCGCGCCTGGACATGGAAAAGCTGTTCGACGGCAAGGTCTACCTGGAAATGTGGATCAAGGTGAAGAGCGGCTGGGCCGACAACGAAGCCGGCCTGCGCGCATACGGCTACGAGTGAGCCTGGCAACGATCCCGACGCCCAACCCGACAGCGAGCCCCCAGCGAGCGCCCCGTGAGCAAGACCGCTGACATCGCGCGCGCGCCCGCGCCCAAGGCCCGGCGCGCCGACCCCGTGGTCGACGAGGCCGCCGAACTGCTCGACAGCGGCGCGCTGCCCGGCATGGCCGACGCCGCCGCGCGCGCGATGATGGACCGCGCCATGCGCATCGTGCCGGCACGGCCCGAGTCGCGCGTGGCCGAGCAGCCGGGTTTCGTGCTGCACGCCTGGCCCTACCGCGAGACCAGCCTGATCCTGGACGTGTTCACGCGCGACTACGGCCGCATCTCGATGGTGGCCAAGGGCGCCAAGCGCCCGCACTCGGCGTTGCGCGCGGTGCTGCAGCACTTCCACCCGGTCTCGGTGTCATGGAGTGGCCGCGGCGAGGTCAAGACCCTCACCAAGGCCGAGTGGGTTGGCGGCATGCCGCCGCTGGCCGGCGACGCGCTGCTGTCGGCGTTCTACCTGAACGAACTGCTGATGCGCTTCTGCCCGCGCGAGGACGCGCATCCGGTGCTGTTCCGACATTACCTGTCGACGCTGACGCGGCTGGCGCATGGTGAGCCGGCCGGCCTGGTGCTGCGCAGTTTCGAGCGCGTGCTGCTGCAGGAAACGGGTTTCGCGGTGGCGTTCGACCAGTGCCTGAGTACCGGCGAGCGGGTGCTGCCGGGCCTCGACTATGTCTACCAGCCCGAGCGCGGCGTGCGCCGGGCTCAGCCGAGCGATCCGTCGACGTGGCCGGTGGTCTCGGGCCAGACCCTGCTGGACATGGCGCAGGACGACTACAGCCGCGCGCAGACTGCCGCGCAAAGCCGCGCGCTGATGCGGTTCCTGCTGCATTATTATCTGCCAGGTGCGCCGCTGAAGACGCGCCAGATACTGATCGACCTGCAGTACCTCTGACCGACAAGAACCTCCGACTTACTCCTGCACCTGCTCGCATGATCTTCCACGCAAATCCGGGCGTCATCGACCTTGGCGTCAATATCGACCACGTGGCCACGCTGCGCAACGCGCGCGGCACGGTGTACCCCGATCCCATTCGCGCCGCGCTGCTGGCGGAACAGGCCGGCGCCGACCTGATCACGCTGCACCTGCGCGAAGACCGGCGCCATATCCGCGATGCCGACGTGCGCTCGCTGCGCCCGCAGCTGGCCACGCGCATGAACCTGGAATGCGCAATCACGCAGGAGATGCTCGACATCGCCTGCGAGATCCGCCCGCAGGACGTGTGCCTGGTGCCGGAGCGCCGCGAAGAGGTGACCACCGAGGGCGGGCTGGACGTGGCCGGCCGCTTCGAACAGGTCAAGGCCGCGTGCGCGCAGCTCGCCGGTGCCGGCATCCGCGTGTCGCTGTTTATCGATCCGGACGCCGACCAGATCGCTGCGGCCGCTGCCTGCGGCGCGCCCGTGATCGAACTGCATACCGGGCGCTATGCCGATGCGCATACGCCGCAGGAGCAGGCGGCCGAGTTCCGCCGCATCGCCGACGGGGCCGATGCCGGCCAGAAGCACGGCCTGGTGGTCAATGCCGGCCACGGTCTGCACTACACCAACGTGCAGCCGATCGCGGCACTGCCGGGCATCAAGGAGCTGAACATCGGCCATGCCATCGTCGCGCATGCGGTATTCGCGGGCTGGGAGAACGCGGTGCGCGAGATGAAGGCGATCATGGTGGCCGCGCGCCTGGGCACGCAATATCCTGCCGGGGGCACCCCGGCGTGATTTACGGCATCGGCACCGACATCATCCAGATCGCGCGCGTGCAGGGCGTGATGACGCGCACCAACGGCCGTTTCGCCGAAAAGGTGCTGGGCCCCGACGAACTGGCCAAATACCACGCCCGCAAGGCCCGTTCGGAAAAGCGCGGCCTGGCGTTCCTGGCGACGCGCTTCGCGGCCAAGGAGGCGTTCTCCAAGGCGATCGGCCTGGGCATGCGCTGGCCGATGACGTGGCGCGCGATGGAACTGATGAACCTGCCGTCCGGCGAGCCCACCGCGGTGTGCCGTGGCGAGCTCGCTGCGTGGCTGGCGGAACGCGGGCTGGTCGTGCGGGTCAGTGTCAGTGACGAACATGATTACGCAGTCGCCTTCGCCATTGCCGAGCGCAGCGGCGCGGCGGCGTCTCAACCTACAGCCTTGTGAACCCAACCCCTTCCATGTCCAAGAAGAATTCCGGCAAGCGGCCGGGCCCGGTGGTCCTCGATGTCGTCGGCAAGCAGCTCGACGCGGAAGACGCGCGCCGCATCGCGCATCCGCTCACCGGCGGCGTGATCCTGTTCGCGCGCAATTTCGAGTCGCGCGCGCAACTGCAGGCACTGACGCGCGCGATCCGCGCCGTGCGCGACGATGTGCTGATCTGCATCGACCATGAAGGCGGTCGCGTGCAGC
Organism: Cupriavidus sp. SS-3; assembly: GCF_035818815.1. Classification (NCBI taxonomy): domain Bacteria; kingdom Pseudomonadati; phylum Pseudomonadota; class Betaproteobacteria; order Burkholderiales; family Burkholderiaceae; genus Cupriavidus; species Cupriavidus sp. SS-3. Next base: position 23,175 of record NZ_JAYLVT010000024.1, on the reverse strand, counting down.
GCTGCAAGACCGACGGCTTTACCCACCTGCCGGCGATGCACCGCCTGGGCGAACTGTGGGAACGCGACGTGCTGGCCGCGACCAAGGCGGCGGTCGCCTGCGGCTACGTGCTGGCCGCCGAGCTGCGCGCCTGCGATATCGACCTGAGCTTCACCCCGGTGCTGGACCTCGACTACGGCCGCAGTGCCGTGATCGGTGACCGCGCCTTCCACGCCGACCCGCGCGTGGTGTCGATGCTGGCCGGCCACCTGAACCACGGCCTGCTGCTGGCCGGCATGAGCAACTGCGGCAAGCACTTTCCCGGCCACGGCTACGTCGAGGCGGATTCGCACGTGGCGATCCCGGTCGACGAACGCACGCTGGACCAGATCCTCGGCCAGGACGCGCGCCCGTATGAATGGCTGGGGCTGTCGCTGTCGTCGGTGATGCCGGCGCACGTGATCTATCCCAAGGTCGACCCCAGCCCGGCCGGCTTCTCGCGCTACTGGCTGCAGGACGTGCTGCGCGCGCAGCTGGGCTTCGAGGGCGTAATCTTCAGCGACGACCTCAGCATGGAAGGCGCCAGCGTCGCCGGCACCGTCACCGAGGCCGCGCGCGCCGCGCTGGGCGCGGGCTGCGACATGGTGCTGATCTGCAACCACCCCGACCGCGCCGACCAGCTGCTGAGCGAGCTCGACGTCGAGATCGGCAAGCCCTCGCAGCGCCGTATCCGCAAGCTGTTCGCGCGCCGCAAGCCGCTGGACTGGAACAAGCTGCAGCAGGAGGGCGAATACCGCGCCGCACTACGCACGCTGAAGGAACACGAGCTGATCGCCTGAACGCGTGCGCCGCGCGTCGTGCGCAAACAAAAATGGCAGCCAAGGCTGCCATTTTTTATTGCACGCCCCGCGCTGAAGCGGGGCCAGACCAGCGCCTTAGTTGGCGCGGCTGCGGTATTCGCCGGTGCGGGTGTCGATTTCGATCTTGTCGCCGATGTTGCAGAACAGCGGCACTTGCAGTTCGAAACCGGTGTTGATCTTGGCGCCCTTGAGCACCTTGCCCGACGAGGTGTCGCCCTTGACGGCCGGCTCGGTGTAGACGATTTCGCGGACCAGCGTGGTCGGCATTTCGACCGAGATGGCCTTGTCGTTGTAGAACACGACTTCGACGTTCATGCCGTCCTCGAGGTAGTTCAGCGAGTCACCCATGCTGTCCTTCTCGACTTCGTACTGGTTGTAGTCGGCGTCCATGAACACGTACATCGGGTCAGCGAAGTACGAGTAGGTGCATTCGCGGCGCTCGAGCACCACCACTTCGAACTTGTCGTCGGCCTTGAACACCGACTCGCCCGGTGCGTCCGTCAGCAGGTTCTTGTACTTCATCTTGACCACAGCGGCGTTGCGGCCCGACTTGTTGTACTCGGCCTTCTGCACGACCATCGGATCGCCGCCGATCATGAACACGTTACCGACGCGGAGTTCCTGTGCGATTTTCATCTGAACTGATTTCCTGAAAAATAAAGTCTAGGAATTTGGAATGGCGAAGGCGCGCTGCCGGCGTGCCCGCGGTAAGCCCGCGAGAGCCCGGATCCACGCGCTCGCGACCCCGTGCCCAGCTTGCTTTAAGCCATTGCCCCGCGTGGTGGTACACGCCCGGCAAGGCCCTGGTTCTCCGGCCCGGTCGCCATTTGGATCAACCGGTTATTTTACCTGATTTTCGCAGAACGCCACCAGGTTGGCGGCAAGGTCGCCGGGATGCTGCAAGCGCCGCTCCCAGCGCGGCGCGATCGCCGCAAGTGCGGGCAGCTGCGCTCGCAGGCGCGGCCAGTCGGGCGCATTGCCGTAGCCGTTCCAGGCGTGCCAGAAATCGGCCAGTGCGGCCGCCGCTGCCGGCGCCACGCCGCTTTTCGTGAAGAGTTCCAGCCAGGCATCGAGCTTGACCCGGTGGGCCTCGTCGTCCTGAGGATAGATGTGCCAGACCAGCGGCCGCGCCGCCCACTGCGCGCGCACGAAGGAGTCCTCGCCGCGCACGAAATTAAGGTCGCAGGCCCACAGCAGTTCGTCATAGTGTTCCTGCCGCACGAAGGGAATGGCCTGCACGCACAGGCTGCCGCGCGCGAGCGGCCGGTGCGGCTCCAGCGGGGCGCCGAGCCACTCCGCCACCTGCCGGGCCGCCAGGCCGGCCGGCACCAGGCAATGGACGGCCTCGGTGCCGTCGCGCCATTGCTCCAGCAGCGAAGGCAGCACGGGGGTGCGGTAGGCGAACAGGCTCACGCGCAGCGCATCGGTCAGCGGGGTCACGCCCAGCCGGTGCCACAGTGATGCCTGCGCCGCCGCGCCGTCGAGGAACGCGGCACGCTGCGCGCCCAGCATCGATTCACGCAGCAGCCCGCCGGTGCCGGGTTCGAAGCCCGGGAAGAAGAAGTGCTTGACCAGCGGCAGGCGCGGATGGGGCGAGGGCATCGCGTGATGTTCGCGCACCCAGGCTTCCGCGCTCAGGTATTCCAGGTTAATCCACGCGGGTTTGGGCGCGCGCGCCGCCATGCGCTCGAGGAACGCCGGCGGCAGGTGGCAGGCGAAGGCTTCGATGACGGCATCGTGCGGCATTGCGCCGGCGGTGCCGTCCGCTTCTCCGGCCGCGGCTGACGGATGCCAGGGGCGGATTTCCACGCCGGCGAGGTGCTGGATCGCGGCGGCTGTGTCCAGCTCCGGCGCCAGCCGGGCGAAGCTGGCCAGGTCGTCGACCCACAGCCGCACTGCGTGCCCGTGCTCCTGCGCCAGCTGGCGGGCCAGCCGCCAGCAGACGCCGATGTCGCCGAAGTTGTCGATCACGGTGCAGAAGATGTCCCAGGAACGGATAGGCATGAGAGGTGGTGGTCGGCGGGGCGCGCGGTTGAATTGCTCTAAACTTGCGATTTTAGAGGCCGCGCGGCATTGACGCGCGCCGGTCCGCAGCGGTCACCGTCCTCACATGTCAGACCAGCAACCCGATTCCCCGAAACCCGCCGACGAGGTACCGGCCGAGGCGCACGCCGAGATGCCTTCCGCCGCGCCAGCGGAAACGCAGGCAGAAACGCAGGCAGAAGCGCCGCCTGAAGCGCCGCCTGAAGCCCTGGCCGAGGCTCCGGCCGAGCCCTTCGATGCGCGCCCAGTCATTTCGCGCCTGCCTGGCCTGCCGGGCGTCTACCGCTATTTCGACGCGAACGGCAATGTGCTGTACGTGGGCAAGGCGCGCGACCTGAAGAAGCGGGTGTCGAGCTACTTCAACAAGACCCAGCTGTCGCCGCGCATCGCGATGATGGTGTCGCGCATCGCGCGCATCGAGACCACGGTGGTGCGCACCGAGGCCGAGGCGCTGCTGCTCGAGAACAACCTGATCAAGGCGCTGGCGCCGCGCTACAACATCCTGTTCCGCGACGACAAGTCGTACCCGTTCCTTAAGCTGAGCGGGCACCGCTTCCCGCGCATGGCGTACTACCGCGGCGCCACCGACCGCAAGCACCAGTACTTCGGCCCGTTCCCGAGCGCCTATGCGGTGCGCGAAAGCATGCAGATCCTGCAGAAGGTGTTCCAGCTGCGCACCTGCGAGGACACCGTCTTCAACAACCGCACGCGGCCGTGCCTGCTGCACCAGATCCACCGCTGCACCGGGCCGTGCGTCAATGCCATCAGCGAGGACGACTACGCGCGCGATGTCGCCAACGCGGCGCGCTTCCTGCAAGGCCGCCAGAGCGAGGTGCTGGAGGGCCTGCAGGGCAAGATGGAGCAGCACGCCGAGCGCCTGGAATTCGAGCAGGCGGCGGCGGTGCGCGACCAGATCGCGGCGCTGTCGACCGTGCTCAAGCGCCAGGCGGTGGAAGAGGTGGGGGGCCAGGCGCGCGACATCGACGTGCTGGCGGTCGCGGTCGAAGGTGGCCGCGCCTGCGTCAACCTAGCCATGGTGCGCGGCGGGCGCCACCTGGGCGACAAGGCCTACTTCCCGGCCCATGCGGATGAAGCGGCGATGATCGTCGAGGACGCCGACGAGCGCGCCGAAGACAGCGCCGACGAGTCCGGCGCCGCGGCCGCCGCGCTGCCGCTGACCGTGGACCGCATTGCCACGCGCGTGCTGTCGGCCTTCATGGTGCAGCACTACCTGGAGCAGTCGGCGCCGCCCATCATCGTGGTCAGCCATGTGCCGGACGATGGCGCGGTGCTCGAGGCCCTGGCGCTGCACGCAGGGCGCAAGGTCACGCTGGTGCGCCAGCCGCAGGGCCAGCGCAAGATCTGGCTGGAGATGGCGCAGCAGGGCGCGGCGCTGGCGCTGTCGCGCCGCCTGGCCGAGCAGGGCAGCCAGGAAGCGCGCACGCGCGCGCTGGCGGAAACCATCGGGCTGGACCTGGAGGATCTGGCGCTGCTGCGCGTCGAGTGCTTCGACATCAGCCATACCGCCGGCGAGGCCACGCAGGCGTCGTGCGTGGTGTACCACCACCATGACATGCAGAACAGCGAATACCGCCGCTATAACATCCAGGACATTATTCCCGGTGACGACTACGCGGCGATGCGGCAGGTGCTGACACGGCGCTACCAGAAGCTGGTCGAACAGATCCAGGAAGACGGCGGCATCGAGGGTAGCAGTGAAGCCGCGGCGCTGGTGCCGCAGATCGTGCTGATCGACGGCGGCAAGGGCCAGGTCGAGGTGGCGCGGCAGGTGTTCGAGGAGCTGGGTCTGGATATCGGCCTGCTGGTCGGGGTCGCCAAGGGGGAGGGCCGCAAGGTCGGCCTGGAGACGCTGGTGTTCGCCGATGGCCGCCCCGCGCTCGAACTGGGCCAGGGCAGTGCCGCGCTGATGCTGGTGGCGCAGATCCGCGACGAGGCGCACCGCTTTGCCATCACCGGCATGCGCGCGCGCCGCGCCAAGACGCGCACCACCTCGCGCCTGGAAGAGATCGAGGGAATTGGCGCGCGCCGGCGCCAGAAGCTGCTGACCCGCTTTGGCGGCCTGCGCGGCGTGATGGCCGCGAGCATCGACGAACTGGCCAGCGTCGAGGGCATTTCGCGCGGCCTTGCCGAGGAAATCTACCGGCAGCTGCACTGACCGCGCCCGCCCGCGACCGGCGGCGGGCCGGCACGCCAATCGCCGGAAATGCTCGATTGGCCCGGAAATCGGCGACAATCGCAGGATTGGTTACCGTCCCCCGCCGTCCGAGTTCCATGCCCTTCAATATCCCGATCCTGCTGACCTGGCTTCGCGTCGCCATGATTCCACTGGTGGTAGGGGTCTTCTACCTGCCCGACGCCTGGCTGCCGATGCATACCAAGAACGTTACCGCGGCGGCGTTCTTCATCATCGCCGCGGTAACCGACTGGCTGGACGGCTTCCTTGCACGACGCTGGAACCAGACCTCGTCGTTCGGCGCGTTCCTGGATCCGGTCGCCGACAAGTTGATGGTGACCGCGGCGCTGCTGTCGCTGCTGGCGCTGGACCGGGTCACCGACCTGATCGCGCTGGTTATCATCGGGCGCGAGATCACGATTTCGGCGCTGCGCGAGTGGATGGCGCAGATCGGCGCCTCCAAGAGCGTCGCGGTGAATTTCCTCGGCAAGCTCAAGACCACCGTGCAGATGGTGGCGATTCCGCTGCTGCTGTTCAGCGACCGCCTGTTCGGCTTCGATGCCCATCTGCTTGGCACCTGGATGATCTATGTGGCGGCGGTGCTGACGCTGTGGTCGATGATCTACTACATGAAGCTGGCGTGGCCGCAGATCCGCGAACGCAGCAACGTGGTGGCACGCGCGGGCGCGCCCAAATGAAAAGAAATTCGAAAAAGTGGTTGACGCAGAGGGCTGTTCTTTGCATAATCTCATTCTCGTTGCTGACGACGCAAACGAAAGCAGCGAGATAAGGTGGGTTTGGCGCAAGATGTTGTGAGATATCTGCGTGTTGCGGCATAAAGCACCTTAATACGATTTCAGCAGTGCCCTGCGGGAGTAGCTCAGTTGGTAGAGCGCAACCTTGCCAAGGTTGAGGTCGCGAGTTCGAGACTCGTCTCCCGCTCCAGGTCAAAACAGGGTCCGGCAGCGCGGTCATCGCGGTGCGGGGCTGGCAGTCAAAGTTGTATGCGGGAGTAGCTCAGTTGGTAGAGCGCAACCTTGCCAAGGTTGAGGTCGCGAGTTCGAGACTCGTCTCCCGCTCCAATCCCCAAAGGGAAGCCACGCTTCCCTTTTTGTTTGGGTTGAATCGCCGCACGCGGCGGCCGCGGCTGAATGCGGATACAATCCAGCAGCACGTCACCTGGCGGGGTGGCAGAGTGGTTATGCAGCGGCCTGCAAAGCCGTGTACGCCGGTTCGATTCCGACCTCCGCCTCCAGTTGCAAGCAGAACGGCGCCTTTTGGCGCCGTTTTTGTTTTCCCGGGCCGGCTGCGCCGCCGGGACGTGGCGGGCATGTTACATTACTCCTGTCGTACGCTTTTCGGGGGGCTCCGCGGCCTGGTTCGCGGGGCAGCAAGTCAATCGCCATCCCTGATCCGTGACGCGCCGCCGGCGTGTCCGGGGCCGCTGCGGCATTTCCCGTTCTTCCCCGTTCCGATGCTGCTGCCGAGGGTTGCGGCGACTGTCCCGCGCTGACCGCTGGTGCGCGCCGGATGCGCTGTGCCACTTGCCAGGGCAAGGGAGCGGGTTAGCCGTTCAGCCCCTGACACGAGGAATCCCGCGCGCATGCATCACGCCACCCCGCTTATCAGTACCATCGTCGGCGGTATCGTCCTGGCCTTTATCCTTGGCGCGGTCGCCAGCCGGCTGCGGCTGCCGCCTTTGATCGGCTACCTGTGCGCGGGCATCGTGGTGGGGCCGCATACCCCCGGCTACACCGCCGACCAGGCGCTGGCGCCGGAACTGGCCGAGCTGGGCGTGATCCTGCTGATGTTCGGCGTGGGCCTGCATTTTTCGGTCAAGGACCTGATGGCGGTCAAGCGCATCGCCATTCCGGGTGCGGTGGTGCAGATCGGCATCGCCACGCTGATGGGCATGCTGGTGTCCTGGGGCTTCGGCTGGTCGTGGGGGCAGGGGCTGGTGTACGGGCTGGCCTTGTCGGTGGCCAGCACCGTGGTGCTGCTCAAGGCGTTGCAGGAGCGTGACCTGGTGGAATCGCCGCAGGGGCGCATCGCCGTCGGCTGGCTGATCGTGGAAGACCTGGCGATGGTGCTGGCGCTGGTGCTGCTGCCGGCGATGGCGGGCCTGCTGGCGGGCGCGGGCGCGGCTTCCGGCGATGCCGCCCCTGGCACTGGCGAGGTGGTGCTGGCGATCTTCGCCACGCTGGGCAAGGTGGCGGCGTTCGTCGCCGTGATGCTGGTGATCGGCCGCCGCTTTATCCCGTGGATGCTCGAGCGCATCGTCTGGACCGGCAACCGCGAGATGTTCCGCCTGGGCGTGCTGGCGACGGCGCTGGGCGTGGCCTATGGCGCTTATGCGCTGTTCGGCGTGTCGTTCGCGCTGGGCGCGTTCTTTGCGGGCATGGTGCTGGCGGAATCCGAGTTCAGTCACCGCGCGGCCGAGGAATCGCTGCCGCTGCGCGACGCCTTCGCCGTGCTGTTCTTCGTTTCGGTGGGCATGCTGTTCGACCCGATGGTGCTGGTGAACGACCCCTGGGGCGTGCTGGCGACGGTGTTTATCATCGTGGTCGGCAAGTCGCTGGCGGCGCTGGGGATCGTGCGTGCCTTCGGGCATTCGGGGCAGACCGGCATGACCATTGCCGTCAGCCTGGCGCAGATCGGCGAGTTCTCGTTCATCCTCGCCAGCCTGGGCGTCTATCTGAAGATCCTGCCCGAACGTGGCCAGGCCCTGATCCTGGCCGGCGCGCTGCTGTCGATCATGCTCAATCCCGTGCTGTTCCACATGCTCGACCTGTACACCGCGCGCCGCAGCCGCGGCGCGGATCCCCAGCCGGCCTGACGGGTTTCCTGAGCGGCTTCCTTCAGGCGCCGATGCGCGGCGCCATGGTGCGCAGGTATTCGGTGAACGCCAGCAGACCCTGGGTCGGGAACTTGTCCTGGTGCACCACCAGTTGCAGGGGGCGCACGATGCGCGGCAGGCCCTCGCGGATCGCCACCAGCGTGCCGCGCTCGAGTTCGTCGCGCACCACGTGCAGCGACAGGCAGCTGACGCCGAAGCCGCTCATCACCGCGCGCTTGATGGCCTCGGCATTGCCCAGTTCCAGCGCGAAGCGCAGTTCGCCCAGCAGCGGCACCAGCCGCTCCTCGATCACCTCGCGCGTGCCCGAGCCGGGCTCGCGCACGATCCATTCGGCATCGCGCAGTGCCACCAGGTCATGGGGCGCCGCGGCCAGCGGATGGGAGGGGCCGACGATCACCACCATCTCGTCGTCGCACCAGCGCACGCTGCGCAGGTCGCGTTCATGGCTGGCGCCCTCGACCAGGCCGATATCGGCTTCGAACTGCAGCAGCGACTGCAGCACTTCGCGGGTATTGCCGATGCGCAGGTCGAGCGTGCACGGGCCGCTGCGCGAGTGGCGGAAGCCCGCCAGCAGGGGCGGCAGCATATAGCTGCCGATGGTGTTGCTGGCGGCGATGCGCAGCTGGACCCCGGTCTGGCCGGCAAAGCGCTCCAGTTCCTGGGCCTGGTCCAGCAGCGACAGCGCGCGCGGAAAGAACTGGCGACCGGTCTCGTTGATGCTGAGGCGGCGCGCGATGCGGTCGAACAGCGGGCTGTCCAGCGCGCGCTCCAGTTCGGCCAGGGAGGCGCTGACCGCCGACTGCGACATCGCCAGCGCCTGGGCCGCGGCCATGGTGCTGCCATGCTGGGCCACCGCCACGAAGACGGACAACTGACGCAGCGTCAGACGCAGCGGGCGCTGCTCCGGCCGCAGCGCGGCTGGCGGGGTGGGGTGAAGGTCCATATCGAAAATATCAATAACGCATAACGATATTACCCGTTTTACGGGTTAGATGGGCACCATTACGCTGGAGTCACTAAAGCACACCAACCCGAGCCTGCCATGTCTTCCGTCTCCAGCCCCCGCACTCCGGCCACCGCGCCAGCCTCCGCGCCGGCCTTGCCGCCGCCCTGGTCGCAGCGCTTGCTGACGCTGCTCCCGCTGGGCGGCATCGCCTGGCTGGCGATTGCGCTGGCCGAGCATCCGGCGGTATCGCGCTACGGGCTCAGCGCGCTGACGCTGGCCATGTGCGCCGGCATGGTCGCGGCCAATACGCTGCCGCGCCATTGGCTGGCGCCGCTGGCTCCCGGCATGCAGGTGGCGCGGCACTACCTGCTGCGGCTGGGCGTGGCTTTGTACGGGCTGCGCCTGACTTTCGCCTCGATCGTCGCGCTCGGCTTGCCGGGCATTGCCGTGCCGCTGACCATGCTGGTCGCCACGCTGCTGTTCGGCACCTGGGTCGGAACAAGTTTCTTCGGCCTGAGCCGTCGCGAGGCGATCCTGGTCAGTTCCGGCAGCGCCATCTGCGGCGCGGCCGCGGCCATCGCGGTGTCGTCGGTGGTGCGCACCGATGACAAGCAGACTGCCGTGGCGGTGGCGACGGTGGTGCTGTTCGGTACCGTCGGCATGCTGCTCTATCCCTACCTGTACGAACTGGCCACCGGCCACTGGCATTGGGCCGTGACCGAGCGCATGTTCGGCATCTTCACCGGGGCTACGCTGCACGAGGTGGCGCAGGTGATCGCCGCCAGCAAGATGATCAGCGAACCGACCGCCGACGCCGCCGTGGTGGCCAAGATGGTGCGCGTGCTGGCCTTGGGCCCGCTGCTGCTGGTGATGGCGCTGTGGCCGCAGGGAGGCTCGCAAGCGGCCCAGTCCGGCGCCGGCGCCGGCCGCCTGCGCGGCATCATGAAGTCGGTGCCGTGGTTCGCGGTGGGCTTTGTCGCGGTGATGGCGGTGAACTCGGCCGGGGCCGTTCCGGCTGCCTGGAAGGCGCCGCTGATCGCGCTGGACAACTGGCTGCTGGCCTGTGCGATGCTGGCGATCGGCCTGCACACCCGCATCGGCGACCTGGTGCGCGCCGGCCGCAAGCCGCTGGCGCTGGCCGGGGTGCTGTTCGTGTTCCTGATGGGGGTGGGGGCGCTGATGTGCTACGCCATGGCGTGACGGCGCAGTCAGAAGCCAGGCTATAAAGGGGGCGATGGCCCCCTTTTTATTTTGCTGCAAGTCTGGCGGCCGTCAGCAGCGAGCGGCGGTCCGCAGGATGTTGCCGCCACGCAAATGGCGGCAACCGTGGATTGGTGCCCGAGGCCGGAATCGAACCGGCACGCCTTGCGGCGAGGGATTTTCTTCCCACTTCGGCTTTCGCCGCCAGCGCGGGCGCTGTTCGTGGGCTGGAGCACGCCTTCACCATAGCCTTGCGGCCGTAGGTGCCCGCCGTCTGCTCTCTACACCTTCCCAACCATGCGGAGGGGCTTGGCTCGGCGTTGGCTCGGATGCCATGCATCCAGGGCGTTCGCCGACTTTGACGGGCGTCACTTCGGGCGTTTCCCCCCGAAGGCTCAAATTGTTCAAGTCCCTTGTGTCTACCGATTTCACCACTCGGGCGCGAGCGCTGCGTTGGTCCCGATCGGCGCCAGAGCGGCCCCGGTTGCTGCAGCGCGCGGCAAGCCCGATATTGTGGTGGCTCCGCATCCCGGATGCAAGCTACGGCGTCGACGAAAGGGCAGGGTCGCGAGCGCGCCGACACCTCAAGCGAGCCTCAAGCGAAAAGTGACGACACTGTTACGGCTGGTAACAATGTCGTGTGCGCCGTTGCACCTGGAAATTTCCGAACCCCTACAATATCAGTTACGAGAAATCCCACTTTGCGAGGCGGATATGAAACGTTGGTGGCTTGCAGCATTCGGTATTGCCGCCGGGTTGGCGTCTGGCGCAGCCATGGCCCATGTCAGCGTTGGCGTGTCCGTCGGCGTTCCGGGCGTGGTGATCGGTGCGCCGGCGTATTATCCGCCCGCTCCGGCCTATTATGGCCCGCCGCCCGTCGTGGTGGCGCCGGCTCCGGTCTATTATGGTCCGCCGCCGGTGGTGGTGCGCCCGCGCCCGGTCTACTACGGTCCTGGCTATTATGGTCCGCCGCGTTATTACGGCGGCCACCGTGGCTACTATGGCCCGCCGGGCTATCACCGCGGCCATCGGCATGGTCACGGTCATGGTCACGGTCACGGCAAGTGGCGCGATTAAGCTTTGTCTTCGATTCAGCTTGTCCAAAAGGAAAGGGCCCCAACTGCGGGCCCTTTCCTTTTGGCGCTGCATTGCGACATAACGGTGCGGGGCTGGTTCCGGAAGGCGTGACGCAATTTGATCGAGGTCAAAATATTTGAACAGACTGCTCAAAGCATCACCTGCATCAAGATAAGGGTTTTCCCTAAACTACTTGTGTGACATCGCGATGACGCCGAGACACCTGGCCAGCGATGCCGTGACCAACCAAGAAGCAAGGGGAATCTCATGAAGATCAAACAAGCCGTGATTGCCGCCGCCGCACTGGCGTTCCTGGGCACTGCGTCCACCGCCTCGTTCGCCGCGGTCGGCAAGGTCGACCCGTATCTCGACGGTGCCAAGATCGGCGCCGTGGATCCGTACACCGATGGCGCCAAGGTCGGCAAGCCGGATCCGTTCACGGATGGCGCGCGCGTCGGCAAGACTGACCCGTTCACCGACGGCGCCCGCGTGGGCAAGCCCGATTCGTTCACCGACGGCGCCTGATCGCACCGCTGCAGTCGTCGCATCACCAATGGCCCGCTCGCGGGCCATTTTGCCGTGGTGAGCACGGCGGGGCGCGGCACGTGGCAGCCGCTTGCCATGACGGTGGCGCAGGTGCGGCGCTATACTTCGGCCTCAATCCAAATCTATGACCAGGAGAGTGGCATGCAGCAAAAGACGGTTCTGACGGCAGACGATGTGAAGAAGATCATGGCCGCAGCGGAAACCGAGGCAAAGAACCATCACTGGGCCGTGTCGATCGTCGTGGTCGACGATGGCGGCCATATGCTGGCCATGCAGCGCCTGGACGGCGCCGCGCCGATCTCGGCCTATATCGCCGGCGAGAAGGCCCGTACCTCGGCGCTGGGCCGCCGTGAGTCGAAGGTCTACGAAGACATGATCAACAACGGCCGCTACTCGTTCATGACGGCGCCGGTGCTGCAGGGCATGCTGGAGGGCGGCGTGCCCATCGTCTGCAACGAGCAGGTGGTGGGCGCCGTCGGCGTGTCGGGCGTGAAGTCGACCGAGGACGCGCAAGTCGCGCGTGCCGGCATCGCCGCGCTGGGCCTGTAAGGCGATCGCGCCGGCGCCGGCGACGGTGCATGAAAATGCCCCGCAGGCACGGCCTGCGGGGCGGCATAAAAGAGGGCATGGCTGGGTACGGCCGGCCTGGCGTGGGGTCTGACTCCCGCCCGCGGCACGCATACCTGGCTACTGCCCAACACCTCGTTCCGAGGTGGTCCCCACAAAAGTCTTGGCTGCCACGTTCGTGGCGTCCGCGCCAGGCGCGGATTTCGAATCGCTTCCTCCGGGCTGCGTTCCTGCCGCATCGCCGCGGGGCCGCGTCATTTCGTCAGGATCAGCTTGCCGTAGCGCGTCACGCGCAGGGTGTAGACCTCGCCGTTGTGCAGGATCGGCAGCGTGTTGGCCCCGCGCATGATGGCTTCCAGCGCTACCGGCTCGCCGGCAGGCGCCGAACTCAGGCTGTCGCGCACCAACGCTTCCAGCCGCGCGGGCAGGGCGGCCACGGCGGACTTGACCGAGGCGATCGCCGACGGGGTGGTCTTGGCGCTGGCGTCCCGGCGCGGCTGCGCGGCCACGTCGACGCGGCGCAACGACAGGCGGCGGCGGGTGACTTCACGGGGTTGCGACAGCGGCAGGGAAAGTGTGCTCATCATCTGGCTCCGTTCTGCGATAGGAGAGTAAGGGGTGTGCAACCCGGAGCGGCCATGCCGAACCGGGCGCAGTCGATGGAAAGATATTAAATGAGAATTGTTATCATTACAATAGTCTCTCGCTAAGAATCAGGCAACGACCATGTCCCGTGCCGCGGCGCGCGCTGGCCGCACTGTAGGAACTGGCGGCACCATGACAAAAGGGCACCCGAAGGTGCCCTTTGTCGTTGGCGGGCGCCCGCAGGCGCCGGCTTACTGCTTGGGTTCGGTGATGAAACCGATCTTGCCCAGGCCGCCATGCTGTGCGGCGGCCATGACCTCGGCCACGCGCTCGTAGCGCACCTCGCGGTCAGCGCGCAAATGCAGTTCAGGTTGCGGCTGCTGCTGCGCGGCCAGTGAGATATTGCTTTCCAGCGTGGCCTGGTCCACTTCCACCTGGTTCCAGAAGACCTTGCCGCTTGCATCGATCGAGACGTTGATGTTCTGCGGCTTCGGGTCGTTCGGCGAGTTGGTGGCGCGCGGCAGGTCGATCTTCACCGCGTGGTTGATCACGGGGATGGTGATGATGAAGATGATCAGCAGCACCAGCATGACGTCGACCAGCGGCGTCATGTTGATTTCGCTCATCACCTCGTCGTCGTCCCCTTCGAGAGTGCCGAATGCCATGATGACTTCCTTGCTAGCGGTTTAGCGCTGTGCCGTGGCCAGGCGCACGGTGCCGTCATCGGCGCGGGCGCCGGTGGGGCGAACGCGCGCGCCGGTGACGAAGTAGGCGTGCAGGTCGTGGGCGAAGCGGTTGAGCTTCGAGATCACCGACTTGTTGCCGCGGGTGAGGGCGTTATAGCCCAGCACGGCGGGGATTGCCACGGCCAGGCCGAAGGCGGTCATGATCAGCGCCTCGCCCACCGGGCCGGCAACCTTGTCGATGGTCGGCACGCCCGAGGCGCCGATGCCGATCAGCGCGTGGTAGATGCCCCACACGGTGCCGAACAGGCCGACGAACGGCGCGGTCGAGCCCACCGAGGCCAGCACGGCCAGGCCCGACTGCATGCGCGCCACCGATTCATCGATGGAGCTCTTCAGCGAGCGGGTCAGCCAGTCGGAGATGTCCATCACGTCGTGCAGCTGCGGTTGGCTGGCGCGGTGGTGCTGGGCGGCTTCCTTGCCGGCGATGGCGAGCGTGCGGAAGGGGTTGGCATCGCCGGCGCCCAGGGTTTCCAGGGCGTGGTCGAAATCGTCCGAGTGCCAGAAGCGCTTTTCCGCGCCTTGCGCCATCTTCTTCAGGCGCACCAGATCCCACGCCTTGGTCAGGATCACGATCCATGAGGCGAGCGACATGATCAGCAGAATGATGGCGGTCGCACGCATGACGAAGTCGCCTTGCGACCAGAGGTGGGTGAGTCCGAGGTCCTGCATGTGTTGGTTTCCTGGTGAGTTCGCTTGGTTTAGGTCAGATCAGAGATCGGAAATCTGGGGCGGTCAGTTCAGCTCGAAGCCGATCGGCTGCTGCGCCGTGACGGCGACGGCGCGGCCGTTGTCCATGTAGGGCTTACAGCGCATGGCCTGCACGGCTTCGACCGCGGCCTGGTCAAGCCGCGACGAACCGCTCGACGACACCACCGAAGTCTTCACGACCTTGCCGCTTTCGTCGGTGGTCAGCCGCACCACGGCCTTGCCGGTCTCGCCCATGCGGCGCGACTGGGAAGGATACTTCGGTTGCGGCGGCGTGCACTGGATTTCGCCAATGCCGACGGCACGCGGCGCGGCCGACACCGGTGCCGGGGTGGGCTCGGGCGGTGCGGGAGGCGCCGGCGGGGCCGGTGGCGCCTCAGGCGCCGAAGGCGTCGGCGGCAGGTCGGCGACCGGTTGCGGTGCCGGCTTGGGCTGCGCCGGCGTCGGCTTGGGCGTGGTCACCTTGACCTGCTTGGGCGGGGTTTCCTGCTTGGGCTTCGGCTTGGGCGGCTCCGGCGGGGCCTCCTGCTTGGGCGGCTCGAGCGGAATGATGCGCGCGATGATTTCCGGCGCGATCACGGCCTCGGTGAGCTTGCGGCCCAGGCCGCTCTGGATCAGGTAAAGCAGGCCGGCGTGGAACAGCAGGACGGCGAGCGTAATCTTTAAGAAGCGTTGGTCGAACATGTGTCAACAACAAAAGTCTGCCGGCGGCGATACCTCGGCGGCCGTGCGCCGTCACTTGCGGTAGAACAGGATCAGCGAGATGCCGCAACCGACCAGCAGGCTAAGCAGCAATTCCATGATAAACGCTCCTTCAACTGGGTTGCCGTGGGAGCGCCACTCTGGGGCAGCGTGTCAGCTGCTGAGTATAAACGATAATGATTCTTATTTGTTGTGATTTGTGCGTCGCAACTGGAATTTTCCGCCCGCGCGCGTTATACCGGCAAGTCCCGGCGGCAAATCGGGAGGGGGCAATACGGTTGAATCATGCGCGCTGGCACGCCATCGCACCGCGCCGCGCTTCGGTGCCCCAGGCCACCCTGGCCGGCGCCGGCCGCGCACGGGCGCGCCCGCGGGGCGGGAAAGCGCGCTAGCATAGAAAGACACTGCAGACGTGGCGGTGCGCCTGTCGCGGCCCGCCATTGCGCATCGCGCGCTCGGGGACCCGTTCATGGACTTCACACGTTTTGCTGAAGATGACCGATCGACGCTGCTGCGCTCCATGCCCGGCGCATCGTCCAGCTCGGCGCTGGACTGGATGTGCGCGCAGTTCGCGTTGCGCGTGGTTTGCGCGCTGGGCCCGCGCTTCAACCTGCGCAGCAATATCAACGATGTCCTGACCGTCAGCGCGCAGGAGATGGTGTGGCCGTACGGCGTGGTGCTGCGCGTGCAGCGCTTCCTGGCCGCGCGCTGCGCCGACATGCCCGCCTGGAAGGGCGCGGCGCGCCTGACCCCGGAAGAATTCCTCGACCGCCACGGCCAGTGGAACAGCGCCTTCGACGAAAGCGCGCTGTTCTATTACCTCGACGAGTACGTCAAGCATCACGCCAAGGACATGTTTGCCGTGTTCGACGCGTCGGCCGCGGCGATCGCCCAGCGGCTCGAGGGCGAGCGCGTGCTGCTGGTGCGCAATATCGACATGCTCAGCCACGTGCTGGACCTGCCCGACCACGAGCGCAAGCTGCTGCTGTATGCGGCGCTGGCCAAATACAAGCGCGACCTGCGCGCGGTGATGGTCGACTGCAAGGTCGCGCACAGCCAGGAGGCGTTCCAGATCCTGGCCGGCCTGACCGGGGCCGGCGCGGCCGACGTGGCGGCGTCGCTGCGGCCCGGCTCGCGGCTGGAGACGCTGAACCTGATCGAGCAGCCGCTGCCGGAAAACAGCGTGACCGACCTCGGCGACCTGATGCGGCTGTCGGACCGGCTGCTGCACGTGCTGCTCGGCAACTACGCCAACGAGGCCGAGATGATGGCGGTCTTCACCCGCCCGGCCGCGCCGCCCACGCTGACCACCGCCGACTATCCGCACGTGGAGACCGACGCGCGCTACCTGCGCGCGCTGCTCGCCAATGCCACGCGCCAGCACGCCAGTGGCGTCAACGTGCTGATCTACGGCCCGCCCGGCACCGGCAAGACCGAATTCGCCCGGCTGCTGGCGCGCGAGGCCGGCTGCGAGCTGTATGAGGTCGATTGCCTGGATCGCGACGGCAACAGCCTGTCGGGCAAGGACCGCTACCGCTCGCTGCAGGTTTCGCAGGCGTTCCTGCGCGGGCGCGCCCATACCGCGCTGCTGTTCGACGAAGTCGAAGACGTGTTCCCGGGCAGCGCGCGCGAGCTGATGAGCCTGTTCGGGCAGGAGGACACGCGCGCCTCGGTCAACGGCAAGGCCTGGGTCAACCAGACGCTGGAGCAGAACCCGGTGCCGGTGATCTGGATTTCCAATTCGATCCGGCAGATCGATCCGGCCTACCTGCGCCGCTTCCAGTTCCACCTCGAGCTGAAGATCCCGCCGCCGCTGGTGCGCGAGAACATCATCCGCAAGCACCTGGGCGGGCTGGATGTCAGCGATGCCTTTATCACCGGGCTGGCCGGGCGCAAGACGCTGACGCCGGCGCAGGTGCAGTCGGCGGCGCGCTTTGTCGAACTGGCGCGGCCGAACTTGGAAGAATCGGTGGAAGAGCCGGTGGAGGCGCTGATCCTGCGCCAGCTCGAACATGCCGACCGTGCCATGGGCCTGCGCCCGGAGGCGGAGGCACGCCCGGTGGTGACGCACTACCGGCTGGAGAACCTGCACCTCGAGACCCGCTACGACGTGGTCAAGATCGTCGACGCGCTGCGCGTGCGCCAGCGCGGCACGCTGTGTTTCTATGGCCCGCCCGGCACCGGCAAGACCGCGCTGGCCGAGCATATCGCGGCCGAGCTGGACCTGCCGCTGATGATCCGGCGCGCCTCGGACCTGATGAGCAAGTACGTGGGCGAGACCGAGCAGCAGATCGCCGCGATGTTCGCGCGTGCGGAAGAGGACGGCGCGGTGCTGCTGCTGGACGAGGCCGACAGCTTCATGCAGAGCCGCCAGCAGGCGGTGCGCAACTACGAGATCTCCGAGGTCAACGAGATGCTGCAGGGCATGGAGCGCTTCAACGGCATCTTCATCTGCACCACCAACCTGTTCGACCGCATCGACGAGGCCGCGCTGCGCCGCTTCTCGTTCAAGATCCGTTTCCTGGCGTTGAAGCCCGCGCAACGCGTGGCCATGTTCGTCGACGAGGCCCTCGACGGCGACGCCGCCGGCCTGACCGACGCCATGCGCGCGGACCTGGATGCGATGGATTGCCTGACGCCCGGCGACTTTGCCACGGTCAAGCGGCAGTGCGTACTGCTGGGCGAGGCGCTGACGCCGGACGAATTCCTGGCACAGCTGCGCCAGGAACACGCGATCAAGCCCGAGGTGCGCGAGCACCGGCCGCTGGGCTTCCTGCGCTAGCCCAGGGCGCCGGTCAGCATGCCGGCGCCGGCTCGATCACCACGGTTTCCGCATCGGCCTGCGCCTGCAGCAGCGCCGCCACCATCGCGCGCAGGTGCGCGGCATCCTTGGTCGAGAGAAAACGGTTACGGCCGGCGGCATCGGGCGGCGCGGCCAGCCCGTGCTCGGCCAGCTTGCGCGCCAGCTGGCGCGCCACCGCGCTGCCGGTATCGACCAGCGTCAGCCGGTTGCCGGCGATGGCACGGATGGCGCCTGCCAGGAAGGGGTAGTGCGTGCAGCCCAGTACCAGGGTGTCGGCGCCGGCTTCCAGCATCGGCGCGAGATAGGCGTCCAGGCGCTCGCGCACCGCGGGTCCGTCGATCTGGCCTTGCTCGACCAGCGTCACCAGTCCCAGCCCGGCCTGGCACAGGAAGCGGCTTTCACCGTCCAGCGATGCCAGCAGCCGCGCGAACTTGGCGCTCTTGAGCGTATTGGCGGTCGCCAGCACCCCGACCACCTTGCTGCGGCTGGCCGCGGCGGCGGGTTTCAGGCCGGGTTCGACGCCGATGATCGGCACCGGCAGCCGCTCGCGCAGCAATGCCACGGCATGGCCGGTGGCGGTATTGCAGGCGATCACCAGCGCCTTGCAGCCCTGGCCGATCATCCACTCGCAGGCCTGCAGCGTGCGTGCTTCGACAAAGCGTTCGGGCTTTTCGCCGTAGGGCGCGTACTTCGAGTCGGCCAGGTACAGCAGCGGCTCATGCGGCAGCAGGGCGCGGATCTCGCGCAGCACCGACAGGCCGCCGAGGCCGGAATCGAAGACGCCGATGGGTGCGGGGTTCACTGGGATGCGGGGATGGCAGGAAAGAGGGCAGAAAAAAGCCGGGTCGGAACCCGGCTTTTCGAGCGCGACGGCAGATTCTACCGTCCCGGCGCGTGGCGGCTTACAACGCGGCGACCGGAATCTTGCCGATCTTGGCTTGCCATTCCGCCGGACCGGTCTTGTGCACCGAGGTGCCTTCGCTGTCCACGGCCACCGTCACCGGCATGTCCTTGACGTCGAACTCGTAGATGGCTTCCATGCCCAGATCTTCGAAGCCGACTACCTTGGCTTCCTTGATCGCCTTGGCCACCAGGTAGGCGGCGCCGCCCACGGCCATCAGGTAGGCCGACTTGTGCTTCTTGATGGCCTCGATTGCCACCGGGCCGCGCTCGGCCTTGCCGATCATCGAGATCAGGCCGGTTTCGGCCAGCATCATCTCGGTGAACTTGTCCATGCGCGTGGCAGTGGTGGGGCCGGCCGGGCCGACCGCCTCGTCGCGCACCGGATCGACCGGGCCGACGTAGTAGATCACGCGGTTCTTGAAGTCCACCGGCAGCTTCTCGCCCTTGGCCAGCATGTCGGCGATGCGCTTGTGCGCGGCGTCGCGGCCGGTCAGCATCTTGCCGTTGAGCAGCAGGGTCTGGCCCGGCTTCCACGAGGCGACTTCTTCCGGCGTCAGCGTGTCCAGGTCGACACGCTTGGAGGTCTCGGTGTTCGGTGCCCACTCGACCTTCGGCCATTGCGACAGGTCCGGCGCTTCGAGCTTGGCCGGGCCGCTGCCATCCAGCGTGAAGTGCACGTGGCGGGTGGCGGCGCAGTTCGGGATCATCGCGACCGGCTTGGACGCGGCGTGCGTCGGGCAGGCCATGATCTTGACGTCCAGCACGGTGGCCAGGCCGCCCAGGCCCTGCGCGCCGATGCCCAGCGCGTTGACCTTCTCGTACAGCTCGACGCGCAGTTCTTCGACCCAGTCCTTCGGGCCGCGCGCGATGATGTCCTGGATGTCGATGGATTCCATCAGAGATTCCTTGGCCATCACCATCGCCTTCTCGGCGGTGCCGCCGATGCCGATGCCCAGCATGCCCGGCGGGCACCAGCCGGCGCCCATGGTCGGCACGGTCTTCAGCACCCAGTCGACGATCGAGTCCGACGGGTTCAGCATCACGAACTTGGACTTGTTCTCCGAGCCGCCGCCCTTGGCCGCGACCTGGATGTCGACGGTGTTGCCCGGCACCACTTCATAGTGGATCACCGCCGGGGTATTGTCCTTGGTGTTCTTGCGGCCGCCTTCGGGCGGGCTGACGATCGACGCGCGCAGCACGTTGTCGGGGTGCGTGTAGCCGCGGCGCACGCCCTCGTTGATCATGTCGGTCAGGCCCATGGTGGCGCCGTCCCAGCGCACGTCCATGCCCACCTTGACGAAGACCGTGACGATGCCGGTGTCCTGGCAGATCGGGCGCTTGCCTTCCGCGCACATGCGGCTGTTGGTCAGGATCTGCGCGATCGCGTCCTTGGCCGCCGGGCTCTGCTCCAGCTCATAGGCGCGGCCCAGGCTGGTGATGTAGTCCATCGGGTGGTAGTAGCTGATGTACTGCAGGGAGTCGGCGACGCTCTGGATGAGGTCTTCTTGCTTGATGACTGTCATTTTGTGGGGTGGGCAGCGGTGAAACACAGCCCGAAATCATACACTGAGCGGCGCCGCTCTGCCCGTCTGCATACAGCCGTCCACAGCCGGTAATGTGCGGCAAACGCCGCTGCCGGCGAACGCGCCGGCCCAAAAGCAAAAACCGCGGCACATGGCCGCGGTTAGTCAGCAAGGGGGGTTGGCCCCGCAAGCCGTCGTCAATGCTTGGCGTGCGCGCCGGCAGGGTGGGTCACCATGCGGTCCACCCACGCCATCGCCACTGCCGACAGCAGGAACGCCAGGTGGATCGCCACCTGCCACATGATGGTATGGGTAGTGCGCTGCTCGGCGTCGATAAAGGTCTTGAGCAGGTGGATCGACGAAATCCCGATCAGCGCCATCGACAGCTTGACCTTCAGCACGCCGGCGTTGACGTGGTCGAGCCATTCGGGCTCGTCGGGATGGTTGTCGATGCCAAGCCGCGAGACGAAGGTCTCGTAGCCGCCGACGATCACCATGATCAGCAGGTTGGAGATCATCACCACGTCGATCAGGCCCAGCACCACCAGCATGATCTTGTTCTCGTCGAACTCGGTCACGTGGGCGAGAAGATGCCAGACTTCGATCAGGAAATGGTAGACGTAGACGCCCTGGGCCACGATCAGGCCCAGGTACAGCGGCAGCTGCAGCCAGCGCGACGCGAAGATGATGCTCGGGATCGGCCGCAGGGTCTGGGGCTGCGGCTTGGGAATCGGGTTGGAAGCCATGGCGGGGCGGGGTCGGCGGAGTTGAAAATCGGCGTGGATTGTACCAAGCGACCATGGCAACGCTGTGTTACCAGCGGTAACCGCGGCCACGCCAGGCCGCTCAGGCCCGCGCGCCCGGCTCGGTCCCTGCCGCCTTGGCGCCCCACGCGCCGCGCGTGATCCGGCCCGGCCAGCTGGCCAGCACGATCCCCGCCAGCACGCACGCCAGCGCCACGCCGTGCGGCCAGCCCGGCTGCTCGCCCAGGAAGACGATGCCGTAGGTGGCGGCGGCCACCGGCAGCACCGAGGTGAAGACCCCGGCCAGCTGCGCCGGCACATGGCGGATGCCTTTCATCCACAGCCAGAACGAGAACACGCTGGCCGACAGCGCATACCACAGCACCATCAGCCAGGTCTGCGCCGGCACCGCGGCGGCGTCGAAGTTCAGCAGCGGCACCAGTCCCAGCGGCAGCATCAGCAGTCCGCCGATCAGGTGCGTGTAGGCGCAGATCTCGATCGCGGCCAGCGTCTGCGTGAGCCGGCGCGACAGGATCACGTAGATCGACTCGCACACCACCGCGCCCATGATCATCAGGTTGCCCAGCCAGGCCTGGCTGCCTGCGCCGGCGCCGTGGGAATCGCCGCGCGCGATGTTGAGCACGGCGATGCCGGCCACCGCCAGCAGCACCGACACCAGCGTGCGCCGCGACAGCCGTTCGCGCAGCAGCAGCCAGGACAGCAGCGCCACCGTGGCGGGGATGGTGCTGGTGATCACGCCGGCGGCCATGGCGCTGGTCAGGCGCACGCCGTTGAGCATCAGCAGCGTAAACAGGAAGGTGCCGAAGAACGCCTGCAGGAACAGGTTCAACCATTCTCCGCGCGAGACCCGACGCATGCGCGCGGGTCGGTACCAGGGCGCCAGGCAGACGATGGCGATGACAAAGCGAAGCAGCGCGAACAGCAGCACCGGCACATGCGCGATGATCGACTTGCCGAGTCCGACGTTGCTGCCGACCAGCGCCATCGAGGCAATCAGAAACAGCACGTAGACGGGAGCGAAGACAGGAGCGTTGGCGGGCACGGGTACTTGCCTCGGGGATCTTCCGGTCGACCGGCCGGCGGGGTGCACGGGCAAGCGTCCGTGCTGGTCGGTGCGGCGCCGCGTGGCAAGGGCCAGCGTCGCATTCAGGTATCAGGCTCGCGGCATTATAGCTGTGCTAGCCTAATGGAGAAGGCTGCACTTTCGCGGCGCGCCCCCCGATTCTTCCCGCTGCAATGCAACACGTTGCAGCGCCTGATCCTGCCGGCTGCAGGGATTTATCGTCAGGTTTAAGTAAGCCGTCGGGCGTAACGTGGCAGCCAAAGCCAGTCCAAAATCAGGAGACGAGTCCATGTCCGCCATCGAATCGGTGATGCAGGAGCATCGCGTGTTCAACCCGCCCGAGGCGTTTGCCAGCCAGGCCGCCATCCCCAGCATGGACGCCTACCGCGCGCTGTGCGACGAGGCCGAGCGCGACTACGAGGGCTTCTGGGCCCGCCACGCGCGCGAGTTGCTGCACTGGAACAAGCCCTTCACCAAGGTGCTGGACGAGAGCAATGCGCCGTTCTACAAGTGGTTCGAGGACGGCGAGCTCAATGCCTCGTACAACTGCCTGGACCGCAACCTGCAGAACGGCAATGCCAACAAGGTCGCGATCGTGTTCGAGGCCGACGACGGCACCGTCAGCCGCGTCACCTACCGCGACCTGCATGCCAAGGTGTGCCGCTTAGCCAACGGGCTGAAGTCGCTCGGCATCAAGAAGGGCGACCGCGTGGTGATCTACATGCCGATGTCGGTCGAGGGCGTGGTGGCGATGCAGGCCTGCGCGCGCCTGGGCGCGACGCACTCGGTGGTGTTTGGCGGCTTCTCCGCCAAGTCGCTGCAGGAGCGGCTGGTCGACGTGGGCGCGGTGGCGCTGATCACCGCCGACGAGCAGATGCGCGGCGGCAAGGCGCTGCCGCTGAAGGCCATCGCCGATGACGCGCTGGCGCTGGGCGGCTGCGAGGCCGTGAAGAACGTGATCGTGTACCGCCGCACCGGCGGCAATGTCGGCTGGACCGAGGGCCGCGACCGCTGGCTCGACGACGTCTGCGCCAACCAGCCCGATACCTGCGAGGCCGAACCCGTCGGCGCCGAGCATCCGCTGTTCGTGCTCTACACCTCGGGCTCCACCG